>NZ_CP150917.1:1202500-1502500 GCF_039908645.1 Pseudomonas helvetica | reverse complement strand
TGTGCAGGTCGATCGTACTTTCGCTGGAGCTCGCCTCCACCGGCACCACCGGCGGAATATCCGGCCGCTGGCGAATCGGATCCTGCTGGGAAGTAATCGGCACGGCACTCAAGGGGAGCATCGGTGGCAGCATGGTTATTAGTCTCCTGACAGCAGGCTGTCGGCTGCTGAGTCGGCGACTTGAGCCAACGGTCGCAAACTTGCGAGCCAACGCGGCCCGAACCTTCGGCCGCTCCTACGCGAGTAACCCTTTGGCCTCGGGACCCGCATCCGTTAATATAGTCGGCTTTTTCAAGGCGGGAGTCAGGCAGCATGGCGCAGCAGTATCAACCGGGGCAACGCTGGATTAGTGACAGCGAAGCCGAGCTAGGTCTAGGCACCGTTCTGGCACAGGACGGTCGCTTGCTGACCGTGCTCTATCCGGCCACTGGCGACACTCGCCAGTACGCGCTACGGAATGCGCCCCTCACTCGCGTGAGGTTTTCGCCGGGTGACATGATCACTCACTTCGAAGGCTGGAAAATGACCGTGCGCGAAGTCGACGACGTCGACGGCCTGCTGGTCTATCACGGGCTCAACGCGCAGAACGAAGTGGTGACGCTGCCTGAGACCCAACTATCGAACTTCATCCAGTTCCGTCTGGCCAGCGACCGTTTGTTCGCCGGGCAGATCGACCCACTGGCCTGGTTCTCTCTGCGTTACCACACCCTGGAACATACCAGCCGCCAGTTGCAATCCTCGCTCTGGGGCCTGGGTGGCGTGCGTGCGCAGCCGATCGCTCACCAATTGCACATCGCCCGTGAAGTTGCTGACCGTATTGCGCCGCGGGTTTTGTTGGCGGACGAAGTAGGTCTGGGTAAAACCATCGAAGCCGGTCTGGTGATCCATCGCCAACTGCTCTCGGGCCGCGCCAACCGCGTGCTGATCCTGGTACCGGAAAACCTCCAGCACCAATGGCTGGTGGAGATGCGCCGTCGTTTCAACCTGCAAGTCGCGCTGTTCGACGAAGAACGCTTCATCGAAAGCGATGCCGGCAACCCGTTTGAAGACACCCAGCTCGCACTGGTCGCTCTGGAATGGCTGGTGGACGACGAAAAGGCCCAGGACGCGTTGTTCGCTGCCGGCTGGGACCTGCTGGTGGTCGACGAAGCGCACCACCTGGTGTGGCACGAAGATCAGGTCAGCCCTGAGTATTCGCTGGTCGAGCAACTCGCGGAAACCATCCCCGGTGTGCTGCTGCTGACCGCGACCCCGGAGCAATTGGGTCAGGACAGCCACTTCGCGCGCCTGCGCCTGCTCGATCCAAACCGTTTCCATGACCTGAAAGCCTTCCGCGCCGAGAGCGAAAACTATCGCCCGGTGGCCGAAGCCGTTCAGGAGCTGATGGACCAGGGGCGCTTGTCCCCGGCCGCACACAAAACCATCCAGGGTTTCCTCGGTGACGAAGGCGAAGCGCTACTGACTGCCGTCAACGCTGGCGACGCCGAGGCCAGCGCCCGTCTGGTCCGCGAATTGCTGGACCGCCACGGCACTGGCCGCGTGCTGTTCCGCAACACCCGCGCCGCGGTACAAGGCTTCCCGGAACGCAAACTGCACCCGTACCCGCTGCCGTGCCCGGACGAATACCTCGAACTGCCGCTGGGCGAACACGCCGAGCTGTATCCGGAAGTCAGCTTCCAGGCTCAGCCGGATATAGATGAAGAACAACGCTGGTGGCGCTTCGACCCACGGGTCGAATGGCTGATCGACCAGCTGAAAATGCTCAAGCGCACCAAAGTGCTGGTGATCTGTGCCCACGCCGAAACCGCGATGGACCTGGAAGACGCCCTGCGCGTACGTTCCGGCATTCCGGCCACGGTGTTCCACGAAGGCATGAACATCCTCGAACGTGACCGCGCGGCGGCTTACTTCGCTGACGAAGAATTCGGTGCCCAGGTACTGATCTGTTCGGAAATCGGCAGTGAAGGTCGCAACTTCCAGTTCTCCCACCACCTGGTGCTGTTCGACCTGCCATCGCACCCGGACCTGCTGGAACAGCGGATCGGGCGTCTCGACCGGATCGGTCAGAAGCACGTCATCGAACTGCACGTGCCGTACCTGGAAACCAGCCCGCAAGAGCGCCTGTTCCAGTGGTATCACGAAGCGCTGAATGCGTTCCTCAACACCTGCCCGACCGGCAACGCCTTGCAGCATCAGTTCGGCCCGCGCCTGCTGCCGCTGCTGGAAAATGCCGATGACGGCGAGTGGCAAGCGCTGATCGACGAAGCCCGCACCACCCGTGAAAACCTCGAAGCCGAGTTGCACAGCGGCCGTGACCGCCTGCTGGAACTCAACTCCGGTGGCGCTGGCGAAGGTGACGCGCTGGTTGAGGCGATTCTTGAGCAAGACGATCAGTTCGCCCTGCCGATCTACATGGAAACCCTGTTCGACGCATTCGGCATCGACAGCGAAGACCATTCGGAAAACGCGCTGATCCTCAAGCCGAGCGAAAAAATGCTCGACGCCAGCTTCCCGCTGGGTGACGACGAAGGCGTGACCATCACCTACGACCGCAACCAGGCGCTGTCTCGCGAAGACATGCAATTCATCACCTGGGAGCACCCGATGGTTCAGGGCGGCATGGACCTGGTGCTGTCCGGTTCGATGGGCAACACCGCCGTGGCGCTGATCAAGAACAAGGCGCTCAAGCCTGGCACCGTGTTGCTGGAACTGCTCTATGTCAGCGAAGTGGTTGCCCCGCGCTCGCTGCAACTGGGCCGTTACCTGCCGCCGGCGGCGTTGCGCTGCCTGCTCGATGCCAACGGCAACGACCTGTCGGGCCGCGTCTCGTTCGAAACCCTCAACGACCAGCTCGAAAGCGTGCCTCGCGCCAGCGCCAACAAGTTCGTCCAGGCCCAGCGTGATCAACTGACACCGCGCATCAATGCCGGTGAAGAGAAGATCACTCCGCGCCACGCCGAACGTGTAGCCGAAGCGCAACGCCGCCTGGCCGCCGACACCGAAGAAGAGCTGGCGCGCCTGACCGCCCTGCAAGCGGTCAACCCGACCGTGCGCGACAGCGAACTGGTTGCCCTGCGCCAGCAGCGCGAGCAAGGCCTGGCCATGCTCGACAAAGCGGCACTGCGACTGGAAGCGATCCGGGTGCTGGTGGCGGGGTAATCCCTCCTCTCCCCCGGTAAAAACAAAAGGCCCGCAGCGATGCGGGCCTTTTTGTTTTCTGAAGACCTGCAAGATCTTAAGCTGTTGCCACCGCAATCCCCGGCTCAACCACCGCCATCAACCCTTCCTTCATCCGCTTGGCATCCCGCACAAAACACCGCGAAGCCAGGAACAGAAACACCATGGTCGAAAACAACGCCACCGGAATCAGGTACATCGCGTCATGCAGCCCTGCCGCCTTGAAGGCCTCGTTCATTTGCTCGGCGCCGGCCGCCAGCATTGCGCTATGGGCAAAGTGATCGGACAAAGCGCCGACCACCACCGGCCCCAAGCCACCGCCCAACAGGTAGAGTCCGGCAAAAAACAACGCCATCGCCGTGGCGCGCAAACGCGGTTCGACCACATCCTGAATAGCCGTGTAAACGCAGGTATAGAAGTTGTAGGCAAACAACCAGCCGACGCTGAACACGGCGACGAACACACCGATTTCAATCCGTCCTGCATGCAGTGCCCAGGCCGTGCATAGGGTCGAGATGATCAGGCTGAACGCAGCAAACAGCAGCCGACCGTTGGCCACCCGCTGGTGAATCTTGTCAGCCACCCAGCCGCCCAGCGTCAGGCCGAACAAGCCGGTCACACCGACGATCACCCCGGTCGCCACCGCCGCTTGCTGCAATGGCATCTGAAAGTAGCGCTGCAACATCGGCACCAGAAACGAGTTACAGGCATAGGTGGCGAAGTTGAAACACAGCCCCGCCATCACCAGCCAGAGGAACGTTGGAATCGCCAGCACCCGGCGAATCGGCCGATCCACCCGCTCCTGGGACACGCGCACGGTTTCCGCCGCGCCGCGCTGGGGTTCCTTGATGAAGAACATGAAGATCGCCAGGATCAAACCCGGGATCGCCGCGATAAAGAATGGTGCACGCCAGCTGTCGAACGCCTTGACCATCGCGCCGATGGTGAAGAACGCCAGCAACAGGCCCAGCGGCAAACCGAGCATGAAGATCCCCATGGCCCGCGCCCGACGGTGTGCCGGGAACAAATCACCGATCAGCGAATTGGCGGCCGGCGCATAGCTGGCTTCACCGATGCCGACCCCCATGCGCACGATTAGGAAACTCCAGAAACTCCCCACCAGGCCGTTGACTGCGGTCAACCCGCTCCAGACCGCCAAGCCCCAGCCCATCAGTTTGCTGCGCGAACCGGTGTCCGCCAGTCGCCCTAACGGCAGACCGGCAATGGCATAAATGATCGTGAATGCAGTACCGATGATCCCCAGTTGAAAGTCGCTGAGGTGCCATTCCATGCGGATTGGCTCGATGATGATCGCCGGGATCGTACGATCGAAGAAGTTGAACAGATTGGCCAGAAACAGCAGGAACAGAATGCGCCAGGCATTCGCCGCTTGGGTCGAGTTCTGCATGGGTCCGTCTCTTTTATTGTTATGAGGGCTTCACTGCCGACAACACTCCAGCCCGGTACCCGCAATCTAGTCAGCGCCATGTTTGCTGTCTGTCATTATTCGTCAGGCTGATACCCGCTCATGACAGCCAAAGCCGCGCGCGTGACAATTTATGTCTAAGCGCTCCCCGGCTTATTGCAAAATCATTAGTGCCAATGTGCCACTATTTCTTGTGCTCTGTGCACGGCCTCTATACTCCAGACATTCGCCAGCGTTCATGGCGCCGGCAGAGAATGACTCAAAGGCGGGGCATGCTATGGAGTGGCCTGGTTTGCATTTCATTACCGAGCTGCCAGAGAGCAGCGGGCAAGTCGTCCTCAATTGCACTCATAACCCCTTTCTGGTGCTACTGGCCTATCTGGTTGCCTGTGCAGCCAGCTTCGCCACGCTGGACATGGCCGAACGCGTCGGTAATGCCGAAAATCCTGCCTCTCAACGGCTCTGGCGCTGGGTCGGTGCCTGCTGCCTGTCGGGCGGTATCTGGGCCATGCACTTCATCAGCATGCTGGCGTTCCAGGCCCCCATCGACATCCATTACGACTTGCCGGCCACCCTGCTTTCCCTGTTGATCGCCTTTATTGCAGCCTTTGTAGCGATGAACACCCTGAGCAATGCTCAACTTAACGTGCGGCAATACGTGCAAACCTCGATTTGCATCGGACTGGGCATCGCCACCATGCATTACGTGGGAATGACGGCAATGCGCTCGAACGCCGTGGCCCACTACCAGCCAATCGTGTTCGGCCTGTCGGTCCTGATTGCCATCGGTGCCAGCGCCATTGCCTTGCTGCTGTCGCATGGTCTGCGCAACGGCGGCGGCATCGCTCATCAAGTACTCAAATACACCGCCAGCCTGGTACTCGGCGCCGGCATCGTGAGCATGCACTTCACCGGCATGCAGTCCATGAGCCTGGTGTTGCCGACCGGAGTCCCCATGCAACTGTCGGTCGACAACGACCACCTGCAACTGGCACTGACAATTGCGCTGATCGCGCTGGTGGTCATCGGCAGCAGCATCAGCGCCGCCCTCGCCGACAAAAAACTGCAGCACAAGGACCATGACCTGCGCCGGGTCAACGCGCTGCTCAGTCAACTGGATCAGGCGCGCATGTCGCTGCAACAAGTGGCGCACTACGACCCCCTGACCAACCTGATCAACCGCCGCGGCTTCAATCAGATCTTCGCCGAAAAGCTCATCGAGAAAAGCACCCATGGCGGCATGCTGGCGGTGATGTTTCTGGACATCGATCACTTCAAGCGGATCAACGACAGCCTCGGTCATGACGCCGGTGACGAACTGTTGAAAGTGCTCGCCAGCCACATCAAAAGCTCGACCCGCAGCCACGATGATGTGGTCGCGCGGTTTGGCGGCGATGAGTTCTGCATTCTGATCAACCTGCGTGAGCGCGACGAAGCACGGCACATGGCCCAGCGCATCATGCAAAAGATGAAGGAGCCGATCGAGTTGGCCGGCAGGCGCATGGTCATGACCACCAGCATCGGTATCAGCGTGTTCCCTGACGACGGCAAAACCTGCGAGGAACTGCTGAAACACGCCGACCTGGCGCTGTACCAATCCAAGGGCAACGGCCGAAACGGCCTGCACTTCTTCAGCTCCAACCTGAAAACCAAGGCGACGATGGCGCTGCAGCTCGAAGAAGAACTGCGCAATGCCTTACGCGACGAAGACGGATTGATGCTTTATTACCAGCCGATCTATGACCTCAAAAGCGGCCAGGTCACCAAACTGGAAGCGCTGATTCGCTGGCAGCACCCGATACACGGCTTGCTCGCCCCTGATCGTTTCATCGCGATTGCCGAAGCCAATGGCTTGATCGCCGAACTCGACAACTGGGTGCTGCGCAAAGCCTGCGCAGACCTGAGCGAGCTGTCCAGGCACGGCTGCGAGTCGTTGAAAATCTCCGTGAACTGCTCACCTCTCAATCTCGCTCGCGAAGAGCTCGCCGAAGAAGTCGAAAGTGCGCTGCGAGCAGCCGGCGTCTCACCGCAGAGGCTGGAGCTGGAGGTCACGGAAAACGCACTGATGGGCAATATTGCCAATACGCTGGTGCTACTGCGCAAGATTCGGGCGCTCGGTGTTTCGTTGTCGATCGACGACTTCGGCACCGGTTATTCGTCGCTGGCCTACCTCAAGCGCCTGCCGCTGAACACCCTGAAAATCGACCGTTCGTTTATCCAGGACATCCCCAAGGCCACTCAGGACATGGAGATCGTCCAGGCCATTATCGTCATGGCCCACACCCTGCATTTGCAAGTGGTCACCGAAGGGGTCGAAACCCTGGAGCAGTACCAGTTTCTCGAACGTTTCGGTTGCGACTTTGTTCAGGGTTACTTGTTGAGCCGCCCGGTGCCGCTGGCTGAATTACGTCCGGTACTGAACGAGATCAACCAGCGCAAACACGCACTCGCCATCAATCCTTTGAGTCTGGCTCGCGGTATAGATGGATTAGTGTCGCGGGATCTTTTTCCAGAAAGCCCTGACCTGCATGCAGACGCATCAACTGCGCGGCCAGTCCACTGATCGGCATCGCGGAGCCTTGCTCGCGGGAAAACTTCACGGCGCCATCCAGGTCCTTGAGCAGCGTTCGAACATGCCACTTTATGGGTTCGAAACGGCTCTCGGCCATTTGCGGGGCAAGTATCTGCAAGGGTTTAGAGTCGGCAAACCCGCCGCTCAATGCTTCGGCCAACAGGCTCGCATCCACGCCTGAACGTTCAGCCAACGCCACCACTTCAGCGATCACCAACGCATTGCAGGCAACGATCATCTGATTGCAGGCCTTGGTCACCTGCCCTGCGCCGACCGCGCCCATGTGCGTGACCCATTGGCCAAGACTCGACAACACCGGGCGTACGCGTTCGACATCGGCTGACTCACCACCCACCATGATCGCCAGGCTTGCGGCCTCGGCCCCCGCCACACCACCAGACACCGGCGCATCCACCCAGCCCATGCCCGTACGACTGACCAGTTCGGCAGCCATTTCCCGCGTCGCGGTGGGCTCCAGGCTGGAAAAATCCACCAGCAACTGACCGGTTTTCGCACCGGATGCCACGCCCGCAGCACCGAACACGACCTCGCGTACCACCTCGGTATTGGCCAGGCACAACATCACCAGATCGGCGTGCTGACACAGCTCGGCAGGTGTGGCCACTTGTCGCGCTCCGGCCTCGACCAAGGGCGCGCACTTGTCGGGGTTGCGGTTCCAGACGGTCAGTGGATATCCCGCTGCCAACAAACGCCGACACATTGGTAAACCCATCAAGCCAATACCGGCAAACGCCAAAGAAGGTAACGCTGCCATCAAATTGCCTCCGTTCGATTAAAGATCGCCAAATTTTGGCCGATTCATCATGACTCAGGAAAGGATTCCCCCTAGCGACGCTCAGGTAAAGCCCTATCGCTGGGGACAATATCGCGCTGTAAAGTCGCGAGTTCTTTATTCGTGATGGCTTGATGACATCTCGCCACCGAACCAACCAGTCCAGGCACATGGCGCACAATGACTTCTAAAAATAATCCTGCCCCAGCGGTATCCGAACTGACGCTCACCGCCGCCACGGATAAACCCTCAGTCCCGAAGCCATTGACCAGCTCGCGCCCGCTTGCGACCCAGCAGTACCTGTACTTTACCGAGACCAACACCGATCGCATCCTCGACAACCTCGATGGCCTGCGCGATCTGGTGTTCCCCAAGCCGCCGCACCTGGAAGACGCCCACGAACTGCATCAGCAGGAATTCCCTTCGGTGTGCCTGATCGGTCTGGGTCGCTGCGGATCGAACATTGCGCTGGACGTTGCGGAGCTGGTGTACAACGCCCGCAAGTTCTACCTCAACGAGTTCAACAACGAAGACAAGCCCTATGCTGAAAAGGGCTACAGCCCTGCGCAATGGATTCGTAACAACCTCAAACTGGGTGTCGGCAAGGCCACCAAACCGGTGTTCCTGGTCGAACCACTGGTGATGCTCGGCGACCTCGACAAAGACATCGCCGGACGTATCCGTTTCTCGCGCAAGGGCGAAAAAAGCGGCTTCCTGCGCGACTACAGCAAAATGAAGATCATGGACCTCTCGGAAGTCCACGCCGGTGGCGCCGGTAACGCGCCGATCCTCGGCCAGTACCTGGCGAAGATCATCCTGAACAAGGACACCCAGCGTTTCTCCAGCCCCGACTGGAAGATGATCCACTCGTACCTGATCGACAGCTGCGGCATCAAGGCCAACCAGTCGCGCCTGTACTTCTCGATCTTCAGCGCCGGCGGCGGTACCGGTTCGGGCATGGCCTCGGAGTTCGGGCTGGCCCAGCAACACTCGTACATGAACAAGACGTTCGACACCAAACCGGTGGACGAACACGACAGCAAGAGCGGCCACTCCTTCGTTTTCGAGCCGATCTTCACCAGCGGCATTTGCGTACTGCCGAACATTTCCGATCACCGCAGCGAAATGTCTGAAGCGCTGCACATCAACGCCGGCCGCCTGTTGTGCAAGTACCTGTCGGAAGAATGGGATTTCTCGTACAACTTCGCCAACGAAGACAGCAGCGAAGCCAGCGTCATGGGCCGCATCCGCCCATGGAACGCGATGATGCTGATCTCCAACGACATCATGCGTTACGCCGAAGAGAACGATGACGGCAATATCCAGAACATTGATGTCAATGCCATGGAAAAGCACGCCAACCAGTACATCTCGCAGCAAATCTTCAACATTCTGACAGCCCAGGCGGTCACCACCGACTACGATCAGAACTATTTCCGCCGGGCCGGCATCGATATCGGCGAAACCATTCGCCTGGACGCCAATGACCTGTTCATGAGTCTGGCCGGGCCGGTGGCGATTGCCTACGCCGAGTCGGTGGTGCCAGAGCAACCGGCACCGAGCAGCGACAAGTTCAAGGTGTTCGACAAAGAGCCGCAGCGCCTGAACATCGACGACCTGTTCTTCCGCTCCATCGACCTGCCGCACTTCAACAAAGTGACCCAGGCCATCGAAGGCATCAGCCTGTTGCCGATCGAGTCCAAGCGTTATCGCGCATCGCTGGAGCAATACAAGAACTCGGGTTACGACGCTGCCGCGCTGCATGACCTGCACTTCTTCAAGAATTGCTCGTCGGTGGTGTCGATCGTATCGCTGCCCAAGGATTACAAACTGTCCTACATGGACCTGAACCGGTTGAAGACCCACCTCAACAGCCTGTTCCCCAACACCACGCTCAAGCGTTATGCGCTGGTGATCGGCGCCTCGGCCAACCTTTCGCTGACCACCCTGATCGCCAAGAGCCCGTGCCTGTCAGACGATTTCCTGACCTTGATCGTGGCGTTCATCAAGCGCTGCTTCGCCCGCAACCCGTACCGTTTCGACGAAACGCTGGACAATTCGATCCTCGACTTCATCATTCATGAAGACTTCGACGAGGCGAAAATCGACGAGCTGCTCAACGAGTTCGAAAACCCGGCGAAGATCCTCGACACCAACTGGTACGCGATCAAGCCGATGTACGAGAAGAAGTACCGCGAGCTGATCAACGACAAAGACAAATTCGTCTCGATCAACGACATCCGCCTGTCGCGCGATTGCGTGAAAAAGGCCATCAAGTACCTGCGCGAGATCTACCGCCACCGCATTGGCAAGACCAAGGTCATTTCGCTGAATAACCATACGGGCAAGACGGCGTAATGGCGTAGCCCCCTAAAAGATCGCAGCCCGTAGGAGCTGCTGCAGGCTGCGATCCTTTTTTTCAAACAATCAGAAACAATTAAGCAGCCATTCGGCTGCTTATTAAACTGTTCCCGTTACGTTTACGTAACCTTCCCCCCGCCTGCCTGTGGCATTTCTCTACGGCAACCTGCCATCACGCTACTCGGCTACACACTTTTACCCGAGCGTCATCAGCACCAAATCGGTGCACCACTTCAGGCCTGCGCCCTTTCCTGGATCAGAATCCACGGCGAAACGACCACTGCCCACAACTCCGGATCACGCTCGAAAAGATCCAGCGCCCGCGTTTCAGAGAGCTTGGCGAGTTTGTCGGCGGCCAGCCAGGCAGCCACTTTCTCGCCTTCGTCCTGGGCAACTGCCTCGGCGGCAGCGATCAAATCCAGGTCGGGATCGACCCACAATAGGGCACCCTTGGCGAAGAACGGTTCGAGTTCCTTCCAGGTAATAGATGCGGTTTCACCAAGCAGCTTGGCATAGAGGGTGCTAGGTTCTTGAGTCATGGGCCCTGTCCGGAATTGAAATCGGCGCAATCATAACGTCGGCGCTCTGGCAGAAAAACCCGGATGCAATAGAGTCATTGATCGAGAACTGCAGGAAAGCAAGGATAGCCGCTGAATCAGGTCGCTACGCAGCCAAAATCCCGCCGCAATTCTGTCTTTTTCGTTCAAAAATGCGACACCCTCAGGTTTTGCCCCTGAGCGCCAGCTTTCCAAGCGAACAACCGGCGCTCTACACTGTACCGGTACAGTTGCCGGGGGCATTTCCGGGGGATATCCAAGATATCGATCCGGTTCTGTGGCTCAGGCTGCCAGGACTATAAAAACTACAACAGTAAGAGTGGAGCACTATGAATAAGGCTACTAAGCAGATTTCCAAACTGTTTGCCGCTATGGTTCTGGCCGGGGTTGCCAGCCATTCGTTCGCAGCTGACACCATCAAGATCGGCATCGCCGGCCCTAAAACCGGTCCAGTGACCCAGTACGGTGACATGCAGTTCATCGGCGCTAAAATGGCCATCGAGCAGATCAACGCCAAAGGCGGTGTTGACGGCAAGATGCTCGAAGCCAAGGAATACGATGACGCCTGCGACCCTAAACAGGCCGTTGCCGTTGCCAACAAAGTGGTCAACGACGGCGTCAAGTTCGTGGTCGGCCACCTCTGCTCCAGCTCCACTCAACCGGCTTCGGACATCTACGAAGACGAAGGCGTGATCATGATCACCCCGGCCGCCACCAGCCCGGACATCACTAACCGTGGCTACAAAATGGTGTTCCGCACCATCGGCCTCGACAGCGCCCAAGGCCCTGCCGCCGGTAACTACATCGCCGATCACGTAAAGCCGAAAATCGTTGCCGTTCTGCACGACAAACAGCAATACGGTGAAGGCATCGCCACCGCCGTGAAGAAAACCCTCGAAGGCAAAGGCGTCAAGGTTGCCGTGTTCGAAGGCCTGAACGCCGGCGACAAGGACTTCTCCTCGATCATCCAGAAACTCAAGCAAGCCAACGTCGACTTCGTCTACTACGGCGGCTACCACCCGGAACTGGGCCTGATCCTGCGTCAAGCCAAGGAAAAAGGCCTGAACGCCAAGTTCATGGGGCCAGAAGGCGTCGGCAACGAATCCATCTCGCAGATCGCCCAGGACGCTTCCGAAGGCCTGCTGGTGACCCTGCCGAAGTCTTTCGACCAGGATCCGGCCAACAAGGCACTGGTTGACGCATTCGCCGCCAAGAAACAGGACCCGACCGGCCCGTTCGTGTTCCCGGCCTACTCGGCAGTCGAAGTCATCGCTGAAGGCATCAAGGCAGCGAAGAGCGAAGACACCGCCAAAGTGGCCGCAGCCATTCACGCTGGCACCTTCAAGACTCCGACTGGCGACCTGAGCTACGACGCCAAGGGCGACCTGAAGAACTTCAAGTTCGTGGTTTACCAGTGGCACTTTGGCAAACCTAAAACCGAAGTTTCGCCTCAGTAAGGCGTTGCCTGACTGACTGCCAATAAAGCCCACGGCGTGCCGTGGGCTTTGTTTTACGAGGTAATGGGCCGTGCCTCCGTGATCCGGAAGCCTCCCCACCTGAAAATCTCAAAACCGTCATCAGCGGTTCGCTGGCAAACCTCATGTTCGAAGTGGATGCAGATCCACGGGGCCTGAGCGGGAAAATGACTCCACCAGTGAAATGCGTATCAGGTTTTTAGGAGCGCAGTAATGCCTGAGATCTATCACTTTTTCCAACAGCTGGTTAATGGTCTGACCATTGGCAGCACGTATGCCCTGATCGCCATCGGCTATACGATGGTTTACGGCATCATTGGAATGATCAACTTCGCCCACGGCGAGGTCTACATGATCGGTTCCTACGTGGCCTTCATCGTCCTTGCCGGACTGGCCATGCTGGGTATCCATTCTCTACCGTTGTTGATGACCGCCGCATTCCTGGCGACCATCGTTGTCACCAGTGCCTACGGCTACAGTATCGAACGGATCGCCTACCGCCCTCTGCGGGGCAGTAACCGCCTGATCCCGCTGATCTCGGCCATCGGCATGTCGATCTTCCTGCAAAACACCGTACTGCTCTCGCAGGACTCCAAGGACAAATCGATCCCCAACCTGATTCCGGGCAGCTTCAGCTTTGGTCCAGGCGGGGCACAGGAAGTACTGATCTCCTACATGCAGATCCTGGTATTCGTAGTGACCCTGGTGGTGATGCTCTGCCTGACCACGTTCATTTCGCGTTCACGTCTGGGACGTGCCTGCCGGGCCTGTGCCGAAGACATCAGGATGGCCAACCTGCTGGGCATCAACACCAACAACATCATCGCCCTGACCTTCGTCATCGGTGCTGCCCTGGCGGCCGTGGCGGCTGTACTGCTGAGCATGCAGTACGGCGTGATCAACCCGAACGCCGGATTCCTGGTGGGCCTCAAGGCCTTTACCGCGGCGGTTCTGGGCGGCATCGGGAGCATTCCGGGCGCCATGCTCGGTGGTCTGGTGCTGGGGGTGGCCGAAGCATTCGGCGCCGATATATTCGGTGACCAGTACAAGGACGTGGTGGCTTTCGGCCTTCTGGTTCTGGTGTTGTTATTCCGGCCAACCGGCCTGTTGGGCCGTCCGGAGGTTGAGAAAGTATGATCAGGAATCTTAGACAGGCGCTTTTCAGCGCGCTATTGGTTTGGGCTGTGGCGTACCCGGTACTCGGCCTGAAACTGTCCATCGCCGGCATCAACCTCGAAGTACAGGGTGCCACGACCTCCACGCTGCTGATCATCGCCGCCTGCTCGGTGTTGATGTTCCTGCGCGTGCTGTTCGACCGCGAATACACGGCGGCCATGCGCTCCGTGCCCAAAGGTAAATTGATCCCGGCCAGTGCGAGCAATTTCCTGACCCTGCCCAGCACCCAGCGCTGGGTCATCATGGGGTTGATCGTCATCGCTCTGGTCTGGCCGTTCTTCGGCTCGCGCGGTGCGGTGGATATCGCCACACTGATTCTGATCTATGTGCTGCTCGGTCTGGGCCTGAACATCGTGGTCGGTCTGGCAGGTCTGCTCGACCTGGGCTACGTCGGTTTCTACGCCGTGGGCGCCTACAGCTATGCGCTGCTGTCGCACTACTACGGCCTGAGCTTCTGGATCTGCCTGCCCATCGCCGGCTTGATGGCGGCAACCTTCGGCTTCTTGCTGGGCTTCCCGGTGCTGCGTTTGCGCGGTGACTATCTGGCGATCGTGACCCTGGGCTTCGGTGAGATCATCCGTCTGTTCCTGCGTAACCTGACGGGCCTCACGGGCGGACCGAACGGCATCAGCAACATTCCCAAACCGTCGCTGTTCGGCCTGAGCTTCGAGAGAACGGCCGCCGAAGGCATGCAGACCTTCCACGAGTTCTTCGGCCTGACGTACAACCCGGTCAGCAAGGTGGTTTTCCTCTACCTGGTCGCGCTGCTGCTGGCGCTGTTCGCGCTATTCGTGATCAACCGTCTGCTGCGCATGCCGATCGGCCGTGCCTGGGAAGCGTTGCGTGAAGACGAAATCGCCTGCCGGGCCCTGGGCCTGAACCCGACCGTGATCAAGCTGTCGGCCTTCACCCTGGGTGCCTGCTTCGCCGGTTTTGCCGGTAGCTTCTTCGCCGCACGTCAAGGACTGGTAACTCCGGAGTCGTTCACCTTCATCGAGTCGGCCACCATCCTCGCCATCGTGGTGCTGGGCGGCATGGGCTCGCAACTGGGCGTGGTCCTCGCGGCCGTCGTGATGATCCTGTTGCCCGAGCTGATGCGTGACTTCAGCGAATACCGCATGTTGATGTTCGGCGCCTTGATGGTGCTGATGATGATCTGGCGTCCTCAAGGTCTGCTGCCCATGCAACGTCCTCACATGGAGCTGCGTAAATGAGCAGAGAGATCCTGAAAGTAGAAGGCCTGAGCATGCGCTTTGGCGGCTTGCTGGCGGTCAATAGCGTTGCCCTGAGCGTGAAAGAGAAACAGGTGGTATCGATGATCGGCCCTAACGGCGCCGGCAAGACCACCGTGTTCAACTGCCTGACCGGTTTCTACAAGCCCACTGCTGGCACTATCCAGCTCAACGGTGAAGCGATCGAAGGCCTGCCCGGCCACAAGATCGCCGGTAAAGGCGTGGTGCGGACGTTCCAGAACGTGCGGTTGTTCAAGGAAATGACCGCCGTGGAAAACCTGCTGATCGCTCAGCACCGGCACCTGAACACCAACTTCCTGGCCGGTCTGTTCAAGACCCCGGCGTTTCGCCGCAGCGAACGCGAGGCCATGGAATACGCCGAGTTCTGGCTCGACAAGGTCAACCTCAAGGAGTTTGCCAACCGTCCGGCCGGTACCCTGGCCTACGGTCAGCAGCGCCGCCTGGAAATCGCCCGTTGCATGATGACCCGTCCAAGCATCCTGATGCTCGACGAACCGGCCGCCGGCCTCAACCCGCGGGAAACCGACGACCTCAAGGCGCTGATCGGCACCCTGCGTGAAGAGCATAACGTCACCGTGCTATTGATCGAACACGACATGAAACTGGTCATGAGCATCTCCGACCACATTTTCGTGATCAACCAGGGCACGCCTCTGGCCAACGGCACGCCGGAACAGATCCGCGACAATCCTGAAGTGATCAAAGCCTACCTGGGGGAAGCGTAAATGCTGCAGTTCGAAAACGTTTCCACCTTCTACGGCAAGATCCAGGCCCTGCACGGCGTCAACGTCGAAGTCCGTCAGGGCGAGATCGTCACGCTGATCGGGGCCAACGGCGCCGGCAAATCCACCCTGCTGATGACCCTGTGCGGTTCGCCGCAAGCCCATAGCGGCAGCATTCGCTACATGGGCGAAGAACTGGTCGGCCAGGACTCCGCGCGAATCATGCGTAAAAGCATCGCCGTGGTCCCGGAAGGTCGTCGGGTGTTTGCCCGTCTGACCGTGGAAGAAAACCTCGCCATGGGCGGTTTCTTCACCGAGAAAGGCGATTACCAGGAGCAAATGGACAAGGTCCTGGGGTTGTTCCCGCGACTCAAGGAACGCTTCAACCAGCGCGGCGGCACCATGTCGGGTGGTGAGCAGCAGATGCTTGCCATCGGTCGGGCGCTGATGAGCAAACCCAAGCTGCTGCTGCTCGACGAGCCGTCGCTGGGATTGGCGCCGATCATCATCCAGCAGATCTTCGACATCATCGAACAGCTGCGCAAGGATGGTGTGACGGTGTTCCTGGTTGAACAGAATGCTAACCAGGCGTTGAAGGTTGCCGACCGTGCCTATGTGCTGGAAAACGGCCGGGTAGTGATGCAAGGCACCGGTGCAGCCCTGCTGAGCGACCCTAAAGTGCGCGACGCCTACCTGGGCGGCTAAGCACTGCTGCAAAAAAAAACGGCCTGCGGGCCGTTTTTTTTTGCCTTGTAGGAGCACGGCTTACCGGCGATGGCGTTCTCCCGGGCACCATCGCCGGCAAGCCGTGCTCCTACAGGATTGTGTCGTGTACAAAAGTTTTTTCACACGCGCTGTAACGAACTCGAATGACCTTTCTCTAGAGGGGTAAGCAAGCACCAACGCTTACTTGAACCCACCCCTCGTTTGGAGAAACACCATGACTGCTACCACTCGCACCCTGTCCGCCGCCGCCCTCGCCCTGGCCTTGGGTTCCGCCCTGAGCATCGCGGCTCTGCCGACCACTGCCCACGCCGCAGCCACTGACATGGAAAAATGCTTTGGCGTCGCTATGAAAGGCAAGAACGATTGCGCCGCAGGTGCAGGCACTACCTGCGCGGGCACCTCGAAAATCGACTTCGAGAGCAACCACTTCAAACTGGTGCCAAAAGGCACTTGCGAGAAGACCGCCAGCCCGACCTCACCGACCGGCTTCGGTCAAATGGCCGCCTACAAAGCCAAGTCGTAATCCCTCCTCTGCCTGAGTGTTGATGATGACCACTTCAGCGCTGCACAACGTACATCCTCACACTCAGGCATTGGCGTCCGAGCTCCCGCCCCGCGCGGGGCTGGGGCTCAAGACCGAGCACTTTGGCGCAGTACTCGATACTCGCCCGGACATCGGTTTCTTCGAAGTCCACGCCGAAAACTATATGGTGGCCGGCGGCCCGTTTCATCATTACCTGGGTTTGATCCGCGAGCAGTATCCGCTGTCGCTGCATGGCGTCGGTCTATCGATCGGCGGCGAAGGCCCGCTGAACTCCGAGCACCTTGCCCGGCTCGCCAAACTGATCGAACGCTATCAACCCCAATCCTTTTCCGAACACCTGGCCTGGTCGAGCCACGGCCCGGTGTTTCTCAATGACCTGCTTCCATTGGCCTATAACGAGTCGACACTGCAGCGTGTCTGCGAGCATATCGACCAGGTCCAGCAGCATCTGAAACGCCCCATGCTGCTGGAAAACCCGGCGACTTACTTGCAGTTCCAGCGCTCCAGCATGGAAGAAACCAGCTTCATCTCTGAAGTCATTCGCCGCACCGGCTGCGGCTTGCTGCTGGATGTGAACAACGTCTACGTCTCTTGCATCAATCATCAGCGCGATCCCTTGGCCTACATCGACGCACTGCCGTTGCATGCCGTGGGCGAGATCCATCTGGCCGGATTTGCCGAAGACACTGACAGCCTCGGCGATCGCCTGCTGATCGACGATCACGGTGCCCCCATCGATAACGCTGTGTGGACGCTGTATACGCAAGTTCTTGAGCGCGTCGGGCCGGTGGCCACGCTGATTGAGCGCGACAATCAGGTGCCGGCATTTTCCGTGCTGCTCGCCGAGGCCCGTCAAGCCGATGAATTGCTGGGTTGCACCGGGATTCGCCGATGAGCACTCAAGCCGATTTCGCCGCTGCCCTGCTTGATCCTCGACGGCCCTGCCCTGACGGTTTGTTCAGCGCCAACGGCGCAGACCCGGAGAGCCGCTTCGCGGTGTACCGCAACAACGTGCAGAGCTCGTTGATCAACGCCTTGACCGACAGCTATCCGGTGGTTTCACAGTTGGTCGGTGATGAGTTCTTCCGGGCCATGGCCCGATTTTATGTGCGGGACTTCCCACCGACCAGTGCGCTGATCAACGACTACGGCAGTGACTTCGCCAGTTTCATCGAGCACTTTGCGCCGGCCGCTTCAGTGCCGTACCTCGCAGATGTTGCGCGCCTGGAACGCTTGCGGGTAATGGCCTATCACGCAGCGGATGCCAATGCCGTCGAGCCTGCACGGATTGCTGCTGCGCTGGCTGCTCCCGAAGCGCTCGCACAGCTACATATTCATCTGCATCCCTCAACGTTCACGCTGAGTTCGCCGTACGCCACCGTTGCGCTATGGGCTGCCCACCAGACTGACATACCGCCCCGGAACCTTGAGCCGTATCACCCGCAAAACGCACTGGTGCTGCGCAATGGCCTGGAGGTCGAGGTCTTTGCGATCGATGTCGGCACTGCGACCTTCATCCACAGCCTGCAAAACAACCACCCTCTGGGGCAAGCGGTCGCCGATGCCCTGAACGCCGCACCGGCGTTCGACCCGAGTCAGTGCCTGGCGCTGCTGATCGGCCACAACGCCATCATCCACTTGCAACACGACAAGGTATCGCCATGAACACCCGCACCGAACACCCGAACGCAATCACCCACTTGATCGAACGGATCATCGAACTGTTCGAGAAAATCCCCCACAGCCTGATCGCCTTCGTTGCACGTTTCTCCATTGCCGCGGTGTTCTGGAAGTCCGGGCAAACCAAGGTCGAGGGCCTGGCCATCGACCTGCTCGACGGCACCTTCCAGCTCGGTATTCCGCGCCTCGCGGACTCGACCATTCCGTTGTTCCAAAGCGAATACCATGTGCCGCTGCTGTCCCCGGAACTGGCGGCGCACATGGCGGCCTTCGCCGAGCATTTCTTCCCGATGCTGATCCTCGTCGGCTTCGCTACACGTTTTTCGGCCCTGGCGCTACTGGGGATGACGCTGACCATTCAGACCTTTGTCTACCCGGACGCCTACCCGACTCACGGCACCTGGGCGGCCGTTTTGCTGTACCTGATGGCCAGAGGTCCGGGCATGCTATCGATCGATCACCTGATCGCCAAACGTTACGCCGCCAAACGCTAAGCCCTTGTAGCAGCGGTTACAACCGATCCAGCGCTTCGCCGCTGCGCTTGAACCACCTCATCAGGTAGTCGGCCAATACTTGCGTGCGCTTGGGCAAGCCGCCCTGATACGGATGCACCAGATACATCGGCATGCTGCGGGTCTGATAGTCGCGCAGCAGCCAGCGCAAACGGCCATCGGCCAATTCAGCCTGGAGCAAGTAAGAAGGCAGGCGCGCGATCCCCGCATGAGCGAGCGCAGCCTTCTTCAGCAGGTTGTAGTGGTTGCTGGCGAACGGCCCCGAGACCCGCACCCGCAACAGTTCATGTTGCTGGTGATACAACCACTCTTCCCGGCCGCTGTAATGGCTGTTGAGCAGGCAACGATGATCGGCCAGGTCCGCTGGCGTCTGCGGCTCACCAAACTGCTCAAGATAAGCCGGGCTGGCGCAGGTCATCTCGTGCCAGGCCAACAGTGGTTTGGCGACCATTCGCTCGTCGTTGGCCACCTCTGAACGAATCGCCAGATCGAAGCCATCCCGTGACAAGTCGCGGTAACTGTTGTTCAGCTCAAGTTCGATCTGCACGTCGGGGTACTCTCGGGAAAACTCCAGCAGCAACCCATCGAAAAAAGTCTCCCCCAGCGACACCGGGACCGTCATCCGAATCGGCCCTGCCATATCGTCCTTCAAGCGTGCCAGGGCTTGTCGCGCCCGCTCTACCTGAATCACCAGCGCCTGCGCTTGCGGCAACAACGCCGCACCGGCCGCCGTCAGGCTCAAACGCCGTGTGGTTCGCTGCAACAGCACTACGCTGAAACGTGTTTCCAGCTGACTGATGCGCTTGGACAACTGCCCCTTGCTACACCCCAGTTGCTGCGCTGCCAGCGTGAAACTGCCGGCCTCGATCAACACTGCAAACGCCGCCAGATCATCCATTTCGCTCATGGATTGTTTCCATTTGAAAACCAAAGGTTGCCCATTAGCACGCTTATCAATAAAAAAAACCACACTAAACTGAAACCACATTCACCCACTTGAGGATTCGCACGATGAAAATTCTTTTGATTGGAGCCTCCGGCACTGTCGGCTCGGCCATTGACCGGGAACTGTCCCAGCGCCACAAAATCATTCGTATCGGTCGCAAGAGTGGTGACTTCCAGGTCGATATCAGTGACAGCGCCTCGATCCACAAGCTGTTCGAACAGACCGGCAAATTCGATGCACTGATCTGCGCCGCCGGCAGCGTCAACTTCGTACCGCTGGCGAACATGACTGAAAAAGACTTCGAACTGGGCTTGCGAGACAAGCTGATGGGCCAGGTCAATCTGCTGTTGATCGGCCGGGATTTCGCCAACGACGGTGCGTCATTCACCTTCACCACCGGCATTCTCAGCCACGATCCGATTCGTACCGGCAGCTCGGCGTCGATGGTCAACGGTGCCCTGGACAGTTTCGTCCGTGCGGCAGCGATAGAGTTGCCACGCGGTCTGCGGATCAACTCGGTCAGCCCTAACGTACTGGTTGAAGCCATGGGCAGCTACGCACCGTACTTCCGCGGATTCAAACCGGTCCCAGCCGCCGATGTGGCGCTGGCCTACGCGAAAAGTGTGGAAGGCCTGCAGACTGGCCAGATCTACAACGTCGGCTGAGAGCAAGGCGTTTTACAGGAGGGCAGGTGCACTGCAGGGTTGTGATGAGCGGTCAGCCTGAGTAACGTGGCGGCACTTGTCTGGAGACCCAACGATGCGTGCTGCCCGTTCCCTGATGTTTGTCGCCCTGCTTCCTGTATTCGCCGGTTGCCAGTTGCTGCAGAGCCAGCCTGAGAAACCGTCCATGGCGGGCCTGTCCCGCATGCAGGGCGAACTCAGCATGGCCAACGGCAAGCTGATGTTTCAGCCGTGCCAGGAAAACAAGCTATATGTCGTCAATGACACCGGCAGCACCAGCATCCTGCAGGAAGCTGCAACGCTGGCGGGCGCGCAGCACAAGATTTTCGCTGACGTGCGCGGCCGGGTTGCCACTGGCAAATCAGCTGATGCAGGTGCCCAGTTCGACGTGCAGCAGCTATACCGCGTCGAACGCTCGAGCGCGGCCTGTGAAGACCCCAACTTCCAGCGGCTGATCCTGCGTGCCAGCGGCACTACGCCCGACTGGAACGTCAAGGTCAACACCAAGGGCATGGTGATCGAGCGCGCCGGCCAGCCAGCGTTGGCCTTGCCGTTTCTGGAAGAACAACTCGGTGACGGGCGTTTCAGCCTCAGTAGCGAAGCCAATGACCAGCACGTTGAACTCTGGATCGCACCACAACGCTGCGTCGACAGCACCCGTGGCAGCGTTCAATTCATGAGCGCCGAGTTGCGGGTCAACGGCCAGGTACAACGTGGCTGCGCGTATTTCGGCGGCTCGCGTAACGACTGATTCGACAGGATGCTGTTTTAGCCTCACCGGAACGGGCCGTTGAGGCTTATAATCGCCGGTTTGTGAAACGCCTTTGGCGCAGTTGTGCGCCCCCGCGAACCGGACCCCGTCATGTTACGAATCACCGAACTCAAGTTGCCGATCGACCATCCCGAAGAAGACCTGCGGCCAGCCATCGTGCAGCGCCTGGGCATCGCCAGTGATGACCTGCTCGATTTCACCTTGTTCAAGCGCAGCTACGACGCGCGCAAAAAATCTTCCGAACTGTGCTTCATCTACACCATCGACCTTAGCGTGCGCGATGAGGCGAAATTGCTGCACAAATTCGCCGATGACCGTAACGTCAATGCGGCGCCGGATGTCAGCTACAAGGTCGTTGGCCAGGCTCCGCAGGATCTGAGCCAACGGCCGATCGTGGTCGGTTTCGGCCCGTGCGGGATTTTCGCCGGGCTGCTGCTGGCGCAGATGGGCTTCAAGCCGATCATTCTTGAGCGCGGCACAGAAGTGCGTCAGCGCACCAAGGACACCTGGGGTCTGTGGCGCAAAAGCGTGCTGAATCCCGAGTCCAACGTGCAATTCGGTGAAGGCGGCGCGGGGACATTCTCTGACGGCAAGCTGTACAGCCAGATCAAGGATCCCAAGCACCATGGCCGCAAAGTCCTGCACGAATTCGTCAAGGCCGGCGCACCGGAAGAGATCCTCTACGTCAGCAAACCGCACATCGGTACGTTCCGTCTGACGGGCGTCGTCGAAAACATGCGTGAGCAGATTCGCGCGCTGGGCGGTGAAGTACGCTTCCAGCAAAAAGTCACTGACGTGCTGATCGAAGACGGCCAGTTGACCGGTATCGAGCTCGCCAGCGGTGAACAGATCCACTCGAAACACGTGATTCTTGCCCTCGGCCACAGCGCCCGTGACACCTTCCGCATGCTCCACGGTCGTGGCGTGTTCATGGAAGCCAAGCCGTTTTCGGTAGGTTTCCGTATCGAACACCCGCAATCGCTGATCGACAGCGCGCGCCTGGGCAAATACGCCGGTCACCCGAAACTCGGTGCCGCCGACTACAAACTGGTGCACCACGCCAAGAACGGTCGTTCGGTCTACAGCTTCTGCATGTGCCCGGGCGGCACCGTGGTGGCGGCGACTTCCGAGCCGAATCGCGTGGTGACCAACGGCATGAGCCAGTATTCGCGTAACGAACGTAACGCGAACTCCGGGATTGTTGTGGGCATCACCCCGGAAGTCGACTATCCGGGCGGCCCATTGGCCGGGATCGAGTTGCAGGAGCGTCTGGAGTCCCACGCCTTTGTGCTGGGTGGCAGCAACTACGAAGCACCGGCGCAACTGGTCGGCGATTTCATCGCAGGCAAGCCGTCGACGGCGCTGGGCAGCGTCGAACCCTCCTACAAACCCGGGGTTGCACTGGGCGATCTGGCGCTGGCGTTGCCGGCGTTTGCCATCGACGCCATTCGTGAAGCCTTGCCGGCCTTCGAGAAGCAGATTCGCGGCTACTCGCTGCACGACGCGGTGCTGACCGGGATTGAAACCCGCACCTCTTCGCCGCTGCGGATCACCCGTAACGAGTCGATGCAGAGCCTGAACGTCAAAGGCCTGTTCCCGGCCGGTGAAGGCGCCGGTTATGCCGGTGGGATCCTGTCGGCGGGTGTCGATGGTATTCGCATTGCCGAAGCGGTGGCGCGGGATATTCTCGGCATCGAGGCCTGACCGAAACCCTGTAGGAGCAAGGCTTGCCCGCGATGAAGTTGACGCGGTCTTCCCGTAAGACCGCATTATCGTTCATCGCAGGCAAGCCTTGCTCCTACGGGGACAGTGCCTGGTTTTAGATACCGGCGCGCAACACGCTGGTCGGCAGCGGCTCACCGCGCTCGGCACTGCCCACAACGGCCGCGATCAGTCCACTCAGCTCATACCCCTGAGCCTTCAGCCAGTCCTGATCGTAATAGGTGGTCGCGTAACGTTCGCCGCCATCACACAGAATCGCCACGATCGAGCCACTCTCCCCCGCTGCCACCATCTGCTGCCCCGCCATCAAGGCGCCGATCAGGTTGGTCCCGCTCGAGCCTCCCACATGCCGGCCCAGACGCTGCGCCAAATAATGCATGGCCGCCAGCGACAACGCATCCGGCACCTTGACCATCGCATCGATGACCTTAGGCAAGAACGACGCCTCGACCCGCGGCCGGCCAATGCCTTCGATCCGCGAACCGCAATCCAGACGCAAGCTCGCGTCGCCGGTCTGGTAGTACTCGAAGAACACCGAACGCTCGGCATCGGCACACAACACGCGGGTGCAATGCTGGCGATAACGCACGTAGCGCCCCAGAGTGGCCGTCGTACCGCCGGTGCCAGGGCTGGAAATCAGCCAGCTCGGTTCAGGATGACGTTCGAAACGCATCTGCTGAAAGATCGACTCGGCAATGTTGTTGTTGGCTCGCCAGTCAGTGGCACGCTCGGCATAGGTGAACTGGTCGATGAAATGGCCGTCGTGTTCCCGGGCCAAGCGCTCGGACTCGGCGTAGATCTGTGTCGGATCCTGCACCAGATGGCTTTTGCCACCGTAGAACTCGATTTGCGCAATTTTTTCCCGGGAGGTCGTGGCCGGCATCACTGCAATGAACGGCAAACCGAGCAAGCGCGCGAAATACGCCTCGGAGATCGCCGTCGAACCGCTGGACGCCTCGATCACCGGTGCTCCCGGCTTGAGCCAGCCGTTACACAGCGCATAAAGGAACAGTGAGCGCGCCAACCGATGCTTGAGGCTACCGGTGGGATGACTGGACTCATCCTTGAAATACAACTCGATGCCCGGCAATCCCGGCAGTGGCAAAGGGATCAGGTGCGTATCGGCGCTGCGCTGGAAGTCGGCTTCGATGATCCGGATGGCTTCGCGAGCCCACTGACGGTTGTCGCTCATGGTCTTTTTCTCATTGAATCGAATAGGCGTAGGAAAACCTGGCGGTGACAACAGGCAATGGATTGACCTTGTCGAAAGGCTCAATCAACAAGCTTAGGAAAAAACCCGCATAACGCACAGGTACAGCTGAGGCCCAATACGCCAACCAACTGCTAGGCTCAGGCCGGGCCCGGGAGACATCGTTGTAACGGCATATAACAAAAAAGAATATAACTTTTGTTTTAACAACTAACCGTACGGGTTAGGGTGGTCCACCTTTTGAATCGATAGATGGAGAGCGACCTTGCCTCTGCGTAGCACTTTCACGCGTTTCTTTCAGTTGGAAGCTGCCAGCGGTCTGTTATTGATTGCCGCTGCAGCTCTTGCCCTGATCATCAACAACTCACCGCTGTCCTGGCTCTACAACGGCCTGCTGGACACTCCCGTGGTCGCCCAGATCGGCGCCCTGAAAATCGCCAAGCCACTGTTGTTATGGATCAACGACGGCCTGATGGCGATGTTCTTCCTGTTGATCGGCCTTGAGGTCAAACGCGAAATCCTTGAAGGCCATCTGTCCAAACCGTCGCAGATCGTCCTGCCGGGCGCAGCGGCCATCGGCGGCATGGTCGTGCCGGCGCTGATCTACTGGTTCCTCAACAAAGACAACCCGCCAGCCCTGGGTGGTTGGGCGATCCCGATGGCCACTGATATCGCCTTCGCCCTCGGCGTGCTCGCCTTGCTGGGCAAGCGTGTGCCGGTCTCGCTGAAACTGTTTTTGATGACCCTGGCGATCATTGATGACCTGGGTGCAATCATCGTCATCGCGATCTTCTACTCCGGCGCATTGTCGACGCTGTCGTTGATGCTGGCCGCAGCCTGTCTGGTGGCGCTGGTGGCGATGAATCGGCTAGGCGTGGTCAAGCTCGGCCCCTACATGATCATTGGCCTGATTCTATGGGTGTGTGTACTCAAGAGCGGTGTCCACGCCACGCTGGCCGGTGTGACCCTGGCGTTCTGCATTCCGCTACGCACCAAAAACGCTGAACCGTCACCGTTGCTGAGCCTGGAGCACGCGCTGCACCCTTGGGTGGCCTTCGGTATCCTGCCGTTGTTCGCTTTCGCCAATGCCGGTGTTTCACTGGCTGGCGTTAACCTTGAGAGCTTCACCCACCACGTACCGATGGGCATTGCTGCCGGTTTGCTGCTGGGCAAGACCGTTGGCGTCTTCGGCCTGACCTGGCTCGCCGTGAAGATAGGCATCGCAGCCCTCCCCGCTGGCGCCAATTGGGGCCAGGTACTCGGCGTGGCAATCCTCTGCGGTATCGGTTTCACCATGAGTCTGTTTGTCGGTTCCCTGGCCTTTGTGCCGGGCAGCAGCGAATACGCCGGCATGGACCGCATGGGCATTCTCACTGGGTCGATCCTCGCCGCATTGATCGGTTATGCGGTGACCGCAGCAGCCAGTCGCAAGAGCATCAATAGAGCGCCCTGAATAGCCGGATTTATTACTGAGTTCACACAGCCGAGGTGTGCTGTAGTGGTCTAACAAAACAATCAGCCAAAAACACAAAACCCCGACCAGTTACCTGATCGGGGTTTTGTTTTAACCGCGTAAAACTTAGTGCGAAACGCGGCTGGTGCCACCGACGGTGGAGATACGCACGCGTTCACCAACGCGGAATACTTCGTTTGGCTGAACTTCCTGAACGTAGGCGCGCATGCTGCCGTCGTCTTCGCGAACGGTGATTTCCACGCCTTGGGTACGGGTCGCGCCTTCTTCGATGGCAGAACCCGCCAGACCGCCAGCCACAGCGCCGATCACCGCAGCGACGATGCTGCCTTTGCCACCACCCACGGAGCTGCCGGCAACGCCGCCAACGGCCGCACCGGCTACGCTGCCGATCGGGGTTTTGGTGCCTTCGATTTTCACCGGACGCAGGGACTCGATAGTACCCATACGGATCGTCTGCACCCGACGTGCTTCGTCACGGGAGTAGGAGTCACCGGTCAGGCTCGATTGGCAACCGGTGAGCAGCATCGCCATCGTAGAAAAAGAAGCAACCAGCAAAACAGACTTACGCATAGCATCAACTCCAAAGGACAGGTATTCATTAAACTCCGCAGCTTGACGCCTGTCACGGCACTGCCCGGATAAAATTGGTTTCATTCAGGTGCAGTACAGTCGCACTTGAGAACTCATCACACAGTAGCGCCAAATTCCAGAATCTGCGCCATTGCACCAAGGATTTCCATGGATTACTTCATCATTGTCGCCACCACCGTTGCCGGACTGTACTTCCATTGGTGGCTGTACGTGCGGATCAAACGCTGGATGGACCGTGATCTGGCGCTGGCACTTGCCGGCAATGACGAGCGGAAAAAGGCGTTCATGCTGCAACAATTGGCTATTGCCCGGCAGCAGAATATCAAACGTCGGGACCTGCCACAGTGGCTGGAGGCGGCGGCTGCCACCTACCCCACTGTGTAGCCGGTTTACGGTGCCAGGCGCTCGCGACTCCAGTCCGCGCCTTGCAGACGATAGTTCAGACGGTCATGCAAACGACTCGCCCGACCCTGCCAGAACTCGATGCGTTCTGGCAACAAACGATAGCCGCCCCAATGTTCCGGGCAATGCGGCTGGCTATCGCTGAAGCGCTGTTCAGTGACTTTGAGCAGCCCTTCCAGCTCGGCACGATCGGCAATCACCTGACTCTGCGGAGACGCCCAGGCCCCCAGGCGACTGCCCAGCGGCCGTACCTGGAAATAGGCATCGGACTCCTGCGGCGTGACCTTCACCACTCGACCCTCGATACGCACCTGGCGCTCCAGGGTCGGCCAGAAGAAGGTCATGGCAGCAAACGGATTGCCCGCCAGCTGCTGCCCCTTGGCACTGTCGTAGTTGGTGAAGAAGGTAAACCCCTGATCATCAAGCCCCTTGAGCAACAGGATTCGGCAATGCGGGCGACCGTCCTGATCAACCGTGGCCAGGGTCATGGCATTCGCCTCGACCGGAGGTTGCTCGGTATTTACCGCCTCGGCAAACCACTGATGAAACAGCGCGAATGGCTCGGCCGGGGCCTGAGCCTCGGTCAAACCATCGCGAGTGTAGTCACGACGCATATCAGCCAAAGTCCGGGGCATAGCGTTTTCCTTGTGCTTGATCAGTCAGTTGCTGGCCGATTACTGGCCGCTGGTGCTTTTTGCCGCTGTATCCGCTTTGGCTGCAGCTGCTGGCTTCTTGGCCGGCTGTTTTTTGGCCGGAGCTTTCTTCGCCGGAGCCTTTTTCGAGACAGCGCCTTTCTTCTTCGACGTTGCTTTTTTCGTGGCCACGGCTGGTGCTGCGGGCTTGACGGGCTGCGCTGCAACCATTTCCACCGGTGGTGGGGTCGGCTGGCTGTATTTGTTCAGCAATGCCAGCATGGTGGTGCGCTGGGTCAGCATGATTTCCACGCGACGGTTCAAGGCACGGCCCTGGGCGCTGTCATTGGCGGCGCGCGGCATCAAGCTGCCCATGCCACGCAACATCAGACGATCACGCTTCAAGCCACTGAGGCTGAAGATCGACGCAACGGAAGTCGCACGGTCCTTGCTCAGTTGTTGAGCGTCGGAAGTTGTGCCCACAGCGTCGCCGTGGCCAAGTACCAGGACGGCAGCCTGGGTATCGGGCTCAACCAGCTTGGCGATCTTGGTGAACTGCCCCAGGGACGACGGCAGCAGCATGGCTGGACGTTTCGGGTTGAAAGAGTCATCCACTGGCACTACGACCACCAGCACATTCTCACGACGTTCAACCTGCATATGGCCGTCCTGGACCGCAGACCGCAAGCGTGGCTCGTAGCTGTCCAGCCAGGCCTGGGTGATTTTCGGATCAGGCATCGGCACATCTTTGATGTCGGCCTTGGTGATGGCTTTTGGCTGGTCGCCGAACGGCCACCACCATTTGCTTTCGCTATCGGCCTTGGCTGCTGCGGCAGCTGAAGAACCTGGAACTGCAGCCGGGGTGGTTGGCGCGGCAGCACTTGCAGTCGATTTGGCCTTCGCGGCTGCAGCGTCTTCAGCGGCCTTCGCGTCCGGTTTGGCAGCGGCTTTGTCCGAACCGGAACCGAATGACCACCAGTGGGCCCCGTCTGCATCATTTTGTGGGGTTTGCGCGCAACCGGTAATGCTGAGACACAGTGCCAAGGCTAGAGATTTGTTCAGTGACATGGGGATATCCACAAAATGAGATAAGAAGCTGTGGGCCGCTACGACCCGTATAAAACAGACGCTTTGAAACTATAGAAGCCACAGGGTTCCGTCCTGCGACCATTGGGCAAGTTTTTTTCAAAAAAATGCCTTGAAGCTACCCTTTACAGACAGGCGGCTAAAACCCGCACAAGCTTCTGCGCACGAGGGTCCATCAACACATATGGCCCAAGGGTATTGGTCACAAAACCGAAGGCCACATCATGTTCCGGGTCAGCGAAACCGATGGAGCCACCAGCACCCGGATGACCAAACGCTCGAGGGCCGAGGCCAAAGGTCGCGTTGGGTACGTCCGGTTGATCGAGCATACAACCCAGACCAAAACGGGTCCGGGTCAGTAAAGTCTTGTCTTCGCCCAGGCTGTGCTCGCGAGTCAGTTCCTGGAGCATCTCGCTTTCCAGCAGGCTGCCATCGAGCAGACCGCTATAGAATCCGGCCAGGCTGCGGGCATTGCCGTGGCCATTCGCTGCCGGTTGTTGCATACGACGCCACTCCGGCTTGTTGGTACTGGTCATGATCGATGGCGGGTTGGTAAACGCCAGAGTGGTCATGGCCTTCGGCTCACGCATCGTCACTTGCAGCAAACGCTGCGCCGCCGCATCGCCGACATTGCCCTTGCCACGCGCGATGTGCGCCACGCGATGAAACTCTTCATCCGCCAGGCCGACATGAAAATCCAGCCCCAGCGGTCGCGCAACACGTGCCACGATCGACTCGCCCGGACCACGGCCATCGGCGCGTCGCAGCAGTTCCCCGACCAGCCAGCCATAAGTGATCGCCGCATAACCATGGCCTTCACCGGGCGTCCACCAAGGGGCTTCGGCGGCCAGCGCGTCGACCATGGTTTGCCAGTTATAGAGTGCTTCAGGGGGTAGCAACTCGCGCAAGGCCGGCAGACCGGCCTGATGGCAGAGCAACTGACGCAAGGTGATCGCCTCCTTGCCGGCAGCGGCGAATTCCGGCCAATACCTGGCGACCGGAATATCGAGCTGCAACTTGCCTTCGGCGACCAGTTGCAGGGCAGTCACTGCAGCAAAGGTCTTGGTGCAGGAGAACAGGTTGGCAATGGTGTCGCTGTGCCAAGCCTCGTGACCATCCTTGTCGGCAGTACCGGCCCAAAGGTCGACGACGGTTTCACCGCCAATTTGTATGCACAGTGCCGCGCCGCGTTCCTGGGGATCGTCGAAGAGTGCCGCGAAAGCTTCACGCACCGCTTCAAATTTAAGCTCGTAATGACCCTGAATCAGCACCCGTAACTCTCCGAAAAAACGTTTCGACACAATGACCTGCATTGTTCCAGCCCTTGAGCGATTTGGGAACAGGGGCGGGCTCGGCGGTTGCCGTAATCGTTAATAGGTCAGCGATCAAAAGATCAAAAGATCGCAGGCTTTAATGACCATTGGCGGAATGCCCACCTGCATGGCCAGCGCCCTGCCCTGCACCCTTGCTGGCGCGGCCTTTCTTCCCAACTGTGTCTTCATGACCGGCCCTGTCGGCTTTATCGGCCGCAGCCTTGGCCTTCTCGGCTTCTTTGCCGAGCTGATCGACGGCCTGCAAGTTGGCCTTGCGCACACTTTCGACAAAGCCCTGGAACGGCAGATCGGTGATCCCGACCAGACCGAAATGGCCGTTTTCACCGTCCAGCAGGCGACCGCTCACCGGTTGATCGAGGTACTGGAACCAATGCACGCCGACAATCGACGGTTCACTCACCGCTTGCTTGACGAAATTGGCGTAGGCCGGCCCACGGTCTTCTTCCTTCGCCAGCTCCGTTACTCCGCCCCAGAACGGACCGCGATCACGCGAACCGAAGTTGAACTCGGTGATCAGCACCGGTTTGTCCAACGCCTGTAGTTTGGCGAAGTCATAACCGTCCTGAGGTTTGAGCGTGTACATGTTGAAGCTCAGGACGTCGCAGTACTGCGCGCAAGACTCGACAGCCTCAGGTGTGCTGGTGGCAAACCGACCACCAAGCAGCAGGTGGTTGGGTGCGTGCCATTTCAGCGAATCGGCGATGGTCTTGAAATAGGTGTCGGCGAAAACTTTCTGGAAATATTTGAAGTCGGCTTCGATTTCCGGGTGTTCCGCACTTGGCAGCGGCGGCACGAACCCCGGGTCTTCCATCAATTCCCAGGCCGGCAAATCAATGCCCCAGGCTTTCGACAAGCCCGCCTGGTTACGGTATTTGTCCCGCAGTTGCTTGAGGAACGCCCGTTTGGCCGGCACGTCGGTGGTCATTTTCAAAGTACCGTACGCCAAGGCATAACGGGCCTTCGGGTCATCGCCGGGACCGGCCCAGGCCAGTTCGTTATCGGCGAAGTAACCGATAAGCCATGGGTCGTCACGGTGATCGCGTGCAGCAATGGCCACGGCACGCTCGGTGGCCATGGCGAAACGCGGGTCGAACGGGTCGGGCATGCCGCCCCACCAGTCGGTGCCGGTGCTGATGCTGGCGTAATCGCCAACGATGGACAGCGGCAAGGTGTACGGCACACGGTCATTCAAGCCCAGCGCCGGGGCGCTCCAGTCGCCGATGGTGTTGAAACCCCAGGCTTGCAGACGGTCGAGTGTATGGCCGGTCCAGCGTTTTTCGTCGAACGTGTGGGAGGTGCACGGGGTTGTGGCGGTGTCGGCCTTGGCTTCTTCGGCTTTGGCTTCATCAGCCTTGGTTTCACTCGTCACCGCACACGGTTGGCCATAAGTGCGCTGCAGGTTGGCACCGTAGAAGTCATACCAGCGACCGGCATTGAACCCACGTCCCTGATCGGCACCATTGCCATTGCGGTTGTCGCCTTCACCGTAATGGCTGGCCAATGGCTCGTCGTTAGCGGGCAACGACTCGAACATGGCTTCGCGCCCGGCGACGTAGGTCTGGCTGGTATCGGCGGTGACTGTATTGACTCCCAGGGAATAGAACGGGTGACCTTCCGGGGTCACCAGATACCAGCGACCGTCACGCTTTTCAGTGCGGAAGAAGCCACTGGCCTTGAACGCCGGGCCTTTGCTCCAGCCACCGAACGTGTCCAGGGACGAGCGTTTACGCTCGGCCAGCCAGGTTTTCAGTTGCTGTTGTTCTTTGTTTGCCGCCGCTTTGAGTTGCTCGTCGCTGGTGACTTTTTCCGGCCATTTCGCTCGCGTGGACTGACCATAAGCGTCCACTAACGAACCGTAGGCGGCCTTGACCACCGACTCGCCGTCCTGCACGCCAAAGCGCTCAAGCATGATGCTCTGGGCGACTTTTGGCTGATCCATCGACAGCGTCACCGACACCACCTGGCTGCGATCCAGTTCACCCGTGCTGCTGGTCAGCAATACGCGCTGGCCTTCGACAGTGATCGGCATCGGCGGCCCGGCTTTCAGGCCCTGGCTCAGTGGCGAACTCGGTGTCAGCGGAACCAGCAAGGTTTGCGCAGGCCCGGCCGGCAAATCGATGCGGCTGACCAAGGTCTTGCCGTCGTTACTCTGGATTTTCACGTAGAGCGTTACAGGCCAGTTCATTGCACTCTGGATACGCAAGCTCATGACACCAGACTGCGACCAGTCCCAGGCGCCGCTTTGCGGAGTCAGACGCAGGTTCGGTTGAGCCGCCGGGTTGAAGGTCACCCGGCGCAGCACTTCACCTTCGGCCGTTTGCTCTGCGTTGGACTGCGGCAGGCTGGCGTCCTGGGTCGCCACCTGGACCACATCGGCGGGCCGGACAAAGTTGAACAGCGTCTGTTGTCCGGCCGGAGCCGCCAGCAGTGGCGCAGCGAACATCAGGGCAAAAACAGCGGGTAACGAACGGCGAATCATATGAACCAGGTTCTCCCTAACGACCAGTGAACGGCCTGTGTGGAATCGGTAGTGGGGGGATAGACAACGAAGTGGGCGATTTCGCCCACCGTGTCTCAAGATATTTCGCGGCGAAACGGCGGCAGCGCGTTGAGGATAGCTTTGCCGTAGCGTTGCGTGACCAGACGCCGGTCAAGCAAAGTGATGGTGCCGCGGTCTTCTTCGGTGCGCAGCAGGCGCCCGCAAGCCTGAACCAGCTTGAGCGAGGCGTCGGGCACCGAGATTTCCATGAACGGATTACCACCTCGGGCTTCAATCCATTCGGCCAGCGCGGCTTCGACCGGATCGTCCGGGACCGAGAACGGGATTTTGGCGATCACCACGTGCTCGCAGTAAGCACCCGGCAAGTCGACACCCTCGGCGAAACTCGCCAGGCCGAACAGCACGCTGGAGTCACCGCCATCGACCCGCGCCTTGTGCTTGTTCAGGGTTTCCTGCTTCGACAGGTTGCCTTGAATGAACACTTGCTTGCGCCAGTCGCGGTCCAGGCCGTCGAACACGTCCTGCATCTGTTTGCGCGAAGAGAACAGCACCAGCGTGCCGCGCGAGCCTTCGACCAGTTCCGGCAGGTCACGAATGATCGCCGCGGTGTGCGCGGCCGCGTCCCGTGGGTCGGCGCGCAGATCCGGCACCCGCAGCACGCCTGCGTCAGCGTGATGGAACGGGCTCGGCACCACCGCCGTCACGGCCTTTTTCGGCAGACCGGCGCGCATGCGGAAACGGTCGAAGGTGCCCAGTGCGGTCAAGGTGGCCGAGGTCACCAGCGCACCGTAAGCCACATTCCACAGGTTGCGTCGGAGCATTTCCGCCGCCAGGATCGGGCTGGCGTTGACCTCGATATCGAACAGCGAACCGCTTTCGGCCAGGGTCAGCCAGCGCGCCATCGGCGGGTTGTCTTCCGGGTCTTCGGCGGTGAATGCGGTCCACAGCTCCCAGTTGCCCTGGGAACGGGACAGCAGGCTACCAAACAGCGGATACCATTCTTCGGCCTGATTGCTGGCGATGCCGATATTGACCTCGCCATCCATGCCTTCCTTGAGCAGCTCGGTGAGCCGGGTAAAGACATCGGTCAGGCGTGCGAAGCCTTTCTTCAGCTCGACGCCCATCTCGCGCATATGCTCGGGAATCACCCCGCCGACGAAACGATGACGTGGCCGTTCACGGCCCTCGACGTCTTCGCCGGGCTTGAATTCGGCAACCTGTTCGCAGGCAGTAAACATGAACTGCTGCTGGGTCTTGATCTCTCGGGCCAGCTCCGGCACTTGTTCGATCAGCTTGCCCAGATCGCCCGGCAACGGGTGCTGGGCCAGCAATTTGGTGAGGTTCTTGGCGGTCGTTTCCAGCCAGTCGGCGGTGGAACGCAAACGCGTGTAATGGGCGAAGTGGCCGATCGCCTTGTCCGGCAGGTGATGGCCTTCGTCGAACACGTAGATGGTGTCGCGCGGGTCGGGCAACACGGCACCACCGCCCAACGCCAGGTCAGCGAGGACCATGTCGTGGTTGGTGACAATCACGTCAACCTTGCCCATGCCTTCGCGGGCCTTGTAGAAGGCGCACTGACCAAAGTTGGGGCAATGACGGTTGGTGCACTGACTGTGATCGGTGGTCAGGCGCGCCCAGTCCGCATCTTCAAGGGCGGTGGACCAACTGTCGCGGTCACCGTCCCATTTATTGCCGGCAAGCTTTTCGATCATGCTGGTAAACAGCTTCTGACTGGCTTCATCGACCTCGATCTTGAAGCCTTCTTCTTCGAACAGCTGCGCGGTAGCGGTTTGCGCGTGACCTTCCTGCAACAACATGTCGAGCTTGGACAGGCACATGTAGCGGCCACGGCCCTTGGCCAGCGCAAAGCTGAAGTTCAGCCCGCTGTTACGCATCAGGTCCGGCAGGTCCTTGTAGACGATCTGTTCCTGCAGGGCGACGGTCGCGGTAGCGATCACCAGGCGTTTACCGGCAGCCTTGGCAGTCGGAATCGCCGCCAGGCTGTAGGCCACGGTTTTCCCGGTACCGGTGCCGGCTTCCACCGCGACAATCGCGGGGTCGCCACTGCGCCGGCCTTCGTCGTCGGTGTCGATGTCACCGAGGACCTTGGCAATTTCGGCGATCATCAGGCGCTGGCCGTAACGCGGCTTGAGGCTCTTGGCTTCGAGAAAACGCGAGTAGGCGCCCTGGATCGTGGTTTTGAGTTCTGTGCTGATCATGGATTGTCGGGCGCAAAAAACGCTGGATAAATTTTCAGTGGTTCGGATCGGCGGCTATCATACCCCGCTAATTAATCCCGCGCAGAACGGAGTACCCCAATGACACCTTTCGCCCTCATTTATACCCTGCATGTACTGGCGGCCCTGATCTGGGTCGGCGGCATGTTTTTCGCCTGGATGGTCCTGCGCCCCGCCGCCATGAAGGCACTGGAAGGGCCTGCGCGACTAAAACTGTGGGTAGAAGTGTTTCAAGGTTTTTTTGTCTGGGTCTGGGTCGCGGTGGTGATCTTGCCGATCAGTGGCGTCGGGCTGATTCATCTGCGCTTCAGCGGTTTTGAAACCGCGCCGCGTTACGTGCAGATCATGATGGGGTTGTATCTGGTGATGACCGCGCTGTTTATCCGCATTCAGGCGCTGAATCTGCCGGAATTGCGTAAAGCGGTGCTGGCCGAGGATTGGCCGACGGGTGCGGCGATGCTGGGCAAGATTCGGCGCTTGGTGGGGATCAATCTATTGCTGGGGTTGCTGCTGGTGGCGGTGGCCTCGGCTCGGCCGATGTTCTAGGGATAACGCAGCCCAGCAGGGCTTTTGTGGCGAGGGGGCTTGCCCCCGTCGGCCGGTCCGCGCTCGGGCGAAGCAGTCGTAAACCAGTCACCGCATGCATTCTGAAGGAACGGGAGCGCTGGTTCTGGGGCCGCTTTGCGACCCGGCGGGGGCAAGCCCCCTCGCCACAGGGGGACTCGCCAATTGTTACAACCGCTGTACCGTCACGGCACCTGCCGCCCCGGCAGGACCTGGCTGACCTTGCGCACCTGCACGACCGCTTTTACCGCCGTCGGCACGGTAGACGAAACACCCCTTGGCCTTTCCGCCTGCGCCGGGCTTGCCACCGGCACCCGCTACGCCGCCGGCGCCACCGTCGACCAGCACCTTGATCTGCTGGGCCGGGTAATCACGCGGTAATTCCACCCGGACCTGCGCACCCGGCGCCCCGGCATGACCATCGCCACCATTATCACCATCCGCCCCATGCCCGGCCTGGCCCCATGTGCAACCCGGCTCCTGGCCGTTGCCGCCATCGAGCCCCACGTAACCTGGCGCACCGGCGCCGCCACGGGCATCCACCGACAACTCGGGAGCATTCAGCGAGGCAATCCGCAGATTCAGGTTGCGCCCGGCGCGGGCGGCCTTGAGGTAAGTGCCGGGTGCGCCTCGCGAGGTGATCTGGCTGCCACTGGCAAGCTGCGCACGGCTGATATTCAGTTGCAGAGCCTGTTCGCTGGGGACAATGGCGATCCGTGCCTCGCGGCCCAGACGCAACTCGCCAACGCTCAATTCGGTCACGTTCGAGGGGATCAGCAGCGTGCCATTATCGGCGACTTCCAGGCGCTCCAACTGCAAGGTGCTGGCGGTATTGGGCAAACGCAGCAGCGAGTTGGTCTCGACCGTGACCACTTGAGCCATCGCCATCGGGCTGATCAAGGCGGCGAGCAGGCAGAGCTTACGCATGGCGAACCTCCCCGGCGGCAGGGGTTGCAAGGGTTTGCACATGGAAAATACCGACAATGAGGATCTGCCAGCGATCACGCCACGGATGAGCCCGCTCTTTAAGGTTGCGGTTAAAGAGCACCAACTCCACAACATGGGTCATCAGCAACAGACAGCCGATCAGATTGATCATCAAATGAAACGGACCGATCAACGGGCTGATCAGATTGACCAGCACCACCAGCCAGAACAACAGGGTCAACCCCTTCCCCAAGCCCCAAAGCACCTTCATGTACGCTCCCCGCAGATCATTATTCTTTGCACGCACAGTACCGACTTCCGCAACGGATAAGCCAGAGGCCAACGAAAATTCTTCTGAACGGGCGGTTTAGAGCGTCGCATCTGTCGATCAGCGGTCCATCACCCGTTCGACTCCACGGCTTTTCGCCGCGTATTTACGGCGGGCCTCACCATTGCCTGCAAACCACCTCTAGGCCCGCACGTTCGGGCAGGCTAGTCTTCGCACATCTGATTGAGGATCTTCGATGACCACAGGTATTTCTTCGCGCACGCCCCAGCAAGCACTCGCCGCCTTGCTCGACCGTTATGCGCCACAACGTCTGTTGCTGATCGGCGCCAGCGGCTTCCCGGCGCTCGAAGCTTTCAAGCTCGCGCACCCGGATGCCTGCGTCGCGCAAGTCGCGCCCGGCCCTCTGCCACCTGAGCTTGCCGCACAACGCTTCGACCTGGCGCTGGCACTCGACTGCCTTGAGCATCTGCCCAAACGCGATGGCCTGAACCTGCTCGGCGGGATTCGCAATCTCAACGCCAGCCGCATCGCGGTGCTGGCGGACCTGAAAGCCTGCGGCTGGCAAGAAACCGACTTCTTTTCCCTGGCACTGCAGGCCAGTGAACGCTTCCAGCGTGACGAACAGGTCCTGACACTGTTTACCTACGATCTGCTTGACTACAAACAAGTGCCTGACTGGCTCAATTCACGCTTCTGGGCCAATCCGGAAAACTTCGGAAAATACTGGTGGTAACACGATGAGTACGTCCATTTGCCCGTGCGGCAGTGGCACCCTGCTGGATGCCTGCTGCGGCCATTACCACGCCGGCCACCCCGCGCCATGCGCCGAAGCCTTGATGCGTTCACGCTACAGCGCCTATGTGCTGGGGCTGATCGACTATCTGGTGGCCACCACCCTGCCCGCCCAGCAGGCAGGCCTGGATCGTCAGTCGATCAGCGAATGGAGCGCGCAAAGCACCTGGCTTGGCCTTGAGGTGGAAAGCTCCGAGGTCTTCGGCGGCCAGCCCGAACATGCATTCGTCACCTTCACCGCACGCTGGCACGACAGCACCGGCGAGCACAGCCACCGCGAACGCTCATCCTTTGTGCAAAACGCCGGGCGCTGGTACTTCATTGACCCGACCGTGCAGCTCAAGGCCGGGCGCAATGATGCATGCCCCTGCGCCAGCGGGCAGAAATTCAAGAAGTGTTGTGCGAGTTATTTCACCGTTTGAGGCGATCTTTTGGGGCTAGACTGGGGGTCAAGGAGAAATACCACTATGACCCATCAGCAGCGCGCCTTACGAATTGTCACCCTGTTCATGTTCCTGAGCCTCGGTGGCTGCGCGTCCTGGTTCGCTGATGACAGCCTCGACCCACAAGTCCATCTGCTCAAAGTCGAAGTGGTGCGCGCCAAACTCCTTGAGCAGAAATTCATGCTCTACTTTCGCGTCGACAACCCCAACGACTCCGACCTTAGAGTTCGCGGCCTGGTGTACCGGATTCATTTAAGCGATTTCCTGCTGGCCGAAGGCGAGGCCAGCGAATGGTTCACCGTCGACCCGAAAAGCAGCAGCTATTTCCAGGTGCCGATCCGCACCAACCTCTGGCAACACCTGCGCGACGTGGTGAAATTGCTGAAGAAACCCGACCAGCCGATCCCCTATCGCCTGGAAGGAACGCTTCAAACCGGATTATTCATCGGCAATGACGTGCACCTGGCCAATAATGGCGAGATAATTCCCGGCGATTTTATTCCGGAGTAACCTCGATGACCCAGCAACCCCATGTCCATGGCCCTGACTGCAACCACGATCATGACCATCACGACCACCATGATCACGACCATGGCCATGTTCATGGCCCGAACTGCGGCCACGCTCACCAGGAGCCGGTGCGCAACGCGTTGAAAGACGTTGGCCGCAACGACCCTTGCCCATGCGGCAACGGCAAGAAGTTCAAGAAGTGCCACGGCGCTTGATGCGTTAACACAACGCATCCCCCCTGTAGGAGCAAGGCTTGCCCGCGATAGGATCGCCTCGGTATCTGAGGTATTACGCGTCATCGTTCATCGCGGGCAAGCCTTGCTCCTACAGGTTTTAATCAGTCATTAAAATATCTGTGGTGCGAACCACCGTCGCATACTCCCCGTGCAGATTGCCCAGCGACATGGCGTGCACCTCCTGCGCCGAATGCTTGTTGCCGAAGAAGTCGAGCTTGTCGAAGGTGTAGCAGGCGTCTTCCACGACCCAGGTTTCAAACCCCAGATTGCCCGCCGTACGCGCCGTGGACTCGACCGAGTTATGGGTCGCCACGCCGACAATGATCAGTTGCTCGATCCCCGCCTCACGCAAACCCGCTGCAAGCGTCGTCCCGCTGAACGCATCGGGGACCTGTTTCTGGATCACACACTCGCCCGATTGCGGCTCGAACCGTTCCTGAAACTCGACACCCGACTGCTGTGGCCAGAACACCGATTCCGGCGAGCGGGACAAATGCTGCACATGAATCACCGGCCGCGCCATGCGCCGCCATTCCCTCAACAACTCGGCCATCCGCTCCTCGGCGTGGGGGTTATTGCGTGGTCCAAGCCTGGGGTGATGAATGCCTTTTTGCTGATCGATCAGAATAAGCACTGCGTTTGCCTGAAGTTCCATGGCGAGTTATCTCTTGCACGGGTCATTGAATTTTCCACACTTGAGCATCACACCCTCCTCCAGGCAAGTCATCGTGAACGCCAATCCCCTGAAAACAGCGCAGTCCCCTGTGGCGAGGGAGCTTGCTCCCGCTGGGGCGCGAAGCGGCCCTGAAAATGGGACTGCTACGCAGTCCAGCGGGAGCAAGCTCCCCCACCACAGATACAGCGTCCAGCGTCAAATTCTTTGATTTATCGGACAAACCTTGAAATAAGATCTGCCCCCGCTTGCGCGGCCCTCTACTGCTCACTAACGTAGCGCCATTAATCTGTACTACCCCCGCAGGAGCTTTGCCATGGCCTCGCCAGCCTTTACATCTTTTCTTCCCCGGTTCGGCGTTGCCGCAGCAGTGGCCAGTGTGCTCAGCCTCACCGGTTGCCAGACCTGGAATGCCCAGGACAGCCTGCCACCCACCGCAGGCGTGCAGCCGCTCAAAGGGTTGGCGCAGAACGTTTCAGTGCGGCGCAATGCCATGGGCGTGCCGCTGATCGAAAGCAACACCTTCCACGACGCACTGTTCACCCTCGGCTACGTACACGCCAGTGATCGCATCACCCAGATGGTCACCATGCGCCTGCTGGCCCAGGGTCGCCTGTCGGAGATGTCCGGCGCAGAGATGCTCGACGCTGACCGCTACATGCGCGCAGTCAATCTGAAGAAAAGTGCCGACGAGCTCTACAAGGCCTCCTCTCCGCGCCTGCAACGCTTCTTTGAAGTCTATGCACGCGGGGTCAACGCCTACCTGTTCCGCTATCGCGACAAGCTGCCGTCGGACCTGGCCGCCACTGGCTACAAACCTGAATACTGGAAGCCGGAAGATTCGGCGCTGATTTTTTGCCTGCTGAACTTCAGCCAGTCAGCCAACCTGCCGCAAGAAATCGCTTCGCTGGTGATGGCGCAAACCGTCACGACAGACAAACTCCCGTGGCTGTTGCCGTCGTATCCGGACGAAAAGCTGCCACTCGCCGAAGCTGAAAAGCTTAAAGGCGTGAAGCTCAACGGCACGATCCCGGGCCTGAGCGAACTCAGTAAAGCCGGCGACCAGTTGTCTGCATTGAATTTGCTCGGCGCCACGGCGTCGAGCAACTGGGCAATTGCCCCGCAGCGCAGTCGCAGCGGCAAGAGCCTGCTGGCCAGCGACAGCCAATTCCCGATTGGCGTGCCGTCGCTGTGGAACTACGTACAGATCCGTTCGCCGAAGTACCAGGCGGCCGGGGTTTCCGTTGCCGGCCTGCCGATGGTCCTCGCCGGTTTCAACGGTAAAGTGGCGTGGAGCATGACCGCGGTCATGGGCGATAACCAGGACCTGTTCCTTGAAAAGCTCAAGCGTCAAGGCAATGGCCTGAGCTACGAAGTCTCAGGCAAATGGCAACCGGTGACGGTTCGCAACGAAACCTACTTCGTCAAAGGCCAGCGGCCGATTCGCGAAGCCGTGTACGAAACCCGTCACGGCCCGCTGCTCAATAGCGCTCAAGGCACTGCACTGGGCAATGGTTTCGGTCTGGCATTGCAGATGCCGAACTTTACCGACGACAAGAGCCTCGATGCCTTCTTCGACTTGTCCCGTGCACAGAGCGCAGAGAAAGCCTCGGACGCCAGCCGTGAAATCCGCGCTATCGCGCTGAACATGGTATTCGCCGACGCCAGCCACATCGGCTGGCAAGTCACCGGGCGCTTCCCGAACCGTCGCGAAGGTGAAGGCCTGTTGCCATCGCCGGGCTGGGAAGGTCGTTACGACTGGGACGGTTACGCCGACCCGATGCTCCACCCTTATGACCAGGACCCGGCCCAAGGCTGGGTCGGCACCGCCAACCAGCGGGTCATCCCTCATGGTTACGGCATGCAGCTGTCCAACTCCTGGGCCGCGCCCGAGCGTGGCGAGCGCATCGCCGAGCTGGCGGCTGCCGGCAAGCACGACAGCCGCAGCATGATCGCGATGCAGTACGACCAGACCACGCTGTTCGCCGCCAAACTGAAAAAGATGTTTGAAGCCCCGGGCATGTCCCAGCCGCTGAAACAGGCGATCGACGCACTGCCTGCTGCCGAAGCCGGCAAAGCGCGTGAAGCTTACAACCGCTTGATGGCGTTCGACGGCAAGCTCAGCCCGACTTCGGCCGACGCAGCGATCTATGAACTGTTCCTGCAAGAAAGCATGAAGCAGATCTTCCTCGACGAGCTCGGCCCAGAGTCCAGCCCGACGTGGAAAGCCTTCGTCGCCAACGGCAAATTGTCCTACTCGGCCCAGGCCGACCATTTGCTGGGTCGCGAAGACAGCCCGTTCTGGGATGACCTGCGCACGCAGCAAAAAGAAGACAAACCGACCATTCTCGCCCGTAGCCTGGCCGCGGCCATTACCGCCGGCGAGAGCCAGATGGGTGCCGACCACAAAGCCTGGCAGTGGGGCAAACTGCACCACTACGAATGGAAAAACAGCCGAGGCCAGACCGTGCGTGGCGCCATGTCAGCCGGAGGTGACCACACCACATTGAATGCTGCCGCGTACACGTGGGGGCAGGACTTCAACGTGACGCGGGTGCCGGCCATGCGTTTCATTGTCGACTTCGGCCAGGCCGAACCGCTGATGGGTCAGAGCGGCACCGGCCAATCCGGTAACCCGGCCAGCCCGAACTATATCGACAGCATCGACCCGTGGCTCAAAGGCCAATACATGAGCTTGCCGATGCAACCGCAGAACTTCGACAAGATATATGGCAAAACGCGGCTGACCCTGGTGCCAGGCAAGTAACACGTAGAGCGATCAGTGACGAGGGAGCTTGCTTCCTCGCCACCGATCGCTCTACTTTGGTGCGGCAATTTGTTCACGCCCGTTTTTGGGCACGATTCCTCTCCAGACGTGTCTTGAATCATCTTTTAAAACGCTTGTTCGGGACTCTGGTTCGGAAATTGCTACTTTCATAAGGTCTTACGCTTTCCAGTAACAATAATTTCGCGCCACAAGCGCTCAAATTGGTTCTTAGGGATTTAATAATGAAAAAAGCATTGCTGACCCTTTCTGCACTGGCGTTGTGCATGGCCGCTGGTTCCGCACTGGCCAAGGAATATAAAGAACTGCGTTTTGGCGTTGACCCTTCCTACGCTCCGTTCGAGTCCAAAGCGGCCGACGGCAGCCTGGTGGGCTTCGACATCGATCTGGGCAACGCGATCTGCGCCGAGCTGAAGGTCAAGTGCAAATGGGTCGAAAGCGATTTCGACGGCATGATTCCAGGCCTCAAGGCCAATAAATTCGACGGTGTGATCTCTTCGATGACCGTCACCGAAGCCCGCGAAAAAGTCATCGACTTCTCCAGCGAACTGTTCTCCGGCCCTACCGCACTGGTCTACAAGAAAGGCTCCGGCATTTCTGATGTAGCTTCGCTCAAGGGTAAAAAGGTCGGCTACGAGCAAGGCACCATTCAGGAAGCCTACGCCAAGGCCGTGCTGGACAAGGCTGGCGTGACCACTCAGGCCTACGCCAACCAGGATCAGGTCTACGCCGACCTGACTTCCGGTCGTCTGGACGCCTCGATCCAGGACATGCTGCAAGCCGAACTGGGCTTCTTGAAGTCGCCACAAGGCGCTGCTTATGAAGTCAGCAAGCCGGTCAACGATCCTTTGCTGCCAGCCAAAACAGCTGTCGGTATCTCGAAAGGTAACAAAGAGCTCAAAGCCCTTCTCGATAAAGGTATCAAAGCGTTACACGATGATGGCACCTACGCGACCATTCAAAAGAAACACTTCGGTGATCTGAATCTGTACAGCGGCAAATAATGCCCGGCGCCCATCCTCGTGATGGGCGCTTTTTTCACGCTATCAGGTTGCAGATTTTATGTTCGAACAACTGTTACAAAACCTCGGGCTTTCTGCCTTCAGCTTGAAGGGCTTTGGCCCGCTGCTGATGCAAGGCACCTGGATGACCATCAAATTATCGGTGTTGTCGCTGCTGGTGGCCGTGTTGCTCGGCCTGCTCGGCGCCACTGCCAAACTCTCCAGCGTCAAACTGCTACGAGTTCCCGCCCAGATCTACACCACCCTGATTCGCGGCGTGCCGGACCTGGTGCTGATGCTGCTGATTTTCTACAGCCTGCAAACCTGGCTGACCTCCCTGACCGACCTGATGGAATGGGAGTACATCGAAATCAACCCGTTCAGCGCCGGGGTCATCACCCTGGGCTTCATCTATGGCGCGTATTTCACCGAAACCTTTCGCGGCGCAATCCTCGCCGTCCCACGGGGTCAGGTCGAAGCCGCCACGGCTTATGGCCTCAAGCGCGGCCAGCGGTTTCGCTTCGTGGTGTTCCCGCAGATGATGCGCTTTGCCCTGCCCGGCATCGGCAATAACTGGATGGTGATGCTCAAGGCCACCGCGCTGGTGTCGATCATCGGCTTGGCGGACCTGGTCAAAGCGGCACAGGACGCCGGTAAAAGCTCCTATCAACTGTTTTACTTCCTGGTGCTGGCCGCCTTGATTTACCTGCTGATCACCAGCGCTTCGAACTTTGTCCTGCGCAGGCTTGAACGCCGTTATGCCGCCGGTGCCCGGGAGGCCGTACGATGATCGAACTTCTACAGGACTACTGGAAACCGTTCCTTTATACCGACGGTTACCACATCACCGGCCTGGCCATGACCATGTGGCTGCTCAGCGCCTCGATCTTCATCGGTTTCCTGGTGTCGATTCCGCTGTCGATTGCCCGGGTTTCCAGCAAGCTCTATGTGCGCTGGCCGGTGCAGTTCTACACTTACCTGTTTCGCGGTACGCCGCTGTATATCCAGCTGCTGATTTGCTACACCGGGATCTACAGCCTGGCCGCGGTCCGTGCGCAGCCAGTACTCGACGCGTTCTTTCGCGATGCGATGAACTGCACCATCTTAGCCTTTGCCCTGAACACCTGCGCCTACACCACGGAGATTTTCGCCGGGGCGATTCGCAGTATGAACCACGGTGAAGTCGAAGCCGCCAAGGCCTACGGTCTGACGGGTTGGAAGCTATATGCCTACGTGATCATGCCGTCGGCCCTGCGTCGTTCGTTGCCGTACTACAGCAACGAAGTGATCCTGATGCTGCACTCGACCACCGTGGCCTTCACTGCCACCGTCCCGGACATTCTGAAAGTCGCTCGTGACGCCAACTCGGCGACCTTCCTGACCTTTCAGTCGTTCGGCATTGCCGCGCTGATTTACCTGACCGTCACCTTTGCGCTGGTCGGCCTGTTCCGACTGGCCGAACGCCGATGGCTGGCGTTCCTCGGGCCGACTCACTAGGATTTTTTGCAAATGCGCCACCAGATCCATGACCTGCTTGCCCCACTGCCGGGCACTGCACGACAGATCCACAGCTTCCACTTCGGCCCGACCCAGGCCAAAGGCAAAATCTACATCCAGTCCTCGCTGCACGCCGACGAAATGCCCGGCATGCTGGTGGCTTGGCACCTCAAGCTGCGCCTGGCCGAGTTCGAAGCCGCCGGCCGTCTGCGCAGCGAGATCGTGCTGGTGCCCGTGGCCAACCCGATTGGCCTCGAACAAGTGCTGATGGACGTGCCACTGGGCCGCTACGAACTGGAAAGCGGACAGAACTTCAACCGCTGGTTCGTTGACCTCGGTGAAGAAGTCGGCAACGAGATCGAAGGGCAACTCAACAACGATCCACAACACAACCTTGAGTTGATCCGCAGCAGCCTGCGCAATGCGCTGGCTCGGCAAACCGCCCGCACCCAACTGCAATCCCAGCGCCTGACCCTGCAAACACTGGCCTGCGACGCGGACATGGTGCTAGACCTGCATTGTGATTTCGAAGCCGTCGCGCACCTGTACACCACGCCCGAGGCCTGGCCGCAAGTCGAGCCACTGGCGCGCTACATCGGCGCCGAAGCCAGCCTGCTGGCCACCGACTCCGGCGGTCATTCGTTCGATGAGTGTTTCACCCTGGTCTGGTGGCAAATGCAGGAGCGCTTCGGTGAGCACTTCGACATTCCGCTGGGCAGCTTCTCGGTGACCGTCGAATTGCGCGGTCAAGGCGACGTCAATCATCCGCTGGCCAGCCTCGACTGCCAGGCGCTGATCGACTATCTGGTTCATTTCGGCGCAATCGAAGGTGAAGCAACGCCCTTGCCCGAACTGCCCTACCCCGCCACGCCACTGGCCGCAGTAGAACCGGTTGCAACCCCGGTCGGCGGCTTGCTGGTGTACCACGTGCTGCCGGGCGAGTACCTGGAGGCGGGACAACTGATCGCCGAAATCATCGACCCGATCGGCGACCGCGTGACCCCGGTTCATTGCGCCAACGCCGGCCTGCTCTACGCCCGTTCGACTCGCCGGATGGCCACCGCAGGCATGGTGATCGCCCATGTTGCAGGCCTCGAAGCCTATCGCACCGGCTACCTACTTTCGCCTTGAGGATGCATGCCCCATGTACAAACTGACCATCGAAGGCCTGCATAAATGCTACGGCACTCATGAAGTGCTCAAAGGCGTTTCGCTCAAGGCCAAGACCGGTGACGTGATCAGCCTGATCGGCGCCAGCGGCTCGGGCAAAAGTACCTTTTTGCGCTGCATCAACTTTCTCGAGCAACCCAACGACGGCGCCATGAGCCTGGACGGTCAAGCGATCCGCATGATCAAAGACTCCCATGGCATGCGGGTGGCCGATGAAGCCGAACTGCAACGAATCCGTACCCGACTGGCAATGGTGTTCCAGCACTTCAACCTGTGGAGCCACATGACGGTGCTGGAAAACATCACCATGGCCCCGCGCCGGGTGCTGGGGGTCAGCAAGAAGGACGCCGAAGATCGCGCCCGGCGCTATCTGGACAAGGTTGGCCTCGCGGCGCGCGTAGCGGATCAATACCCGGCGTTCCTGTCGGGCGGTCAGCAACAACGTGTTGCCATTGCCCGCGCACTGGCGATGGAGCCGGAAGTCATGCTGTTCGACGAACCGACCTCGGCGCTGGACCCGGAGCTGGTGGGTGAAGTGCTCAAGGTGATCCAGGGACTGGCCGAAGAAGGCCGGACCATGATCATGGTGACCCACGAAATGAGCTTCGCCCGCAAAGTCTCGAATCAGGTGCTGTTCCTGCATCAGGGGCTGGTAGAGGAAGAAGGCGCGCCTGAAGACGTGCTCGGCAATCCGAAGAGCGAACGCCTCAAGCAATTCCTCAGCGGCAACCTCAAGTAACCCCAGATTCCGTAGGAGCGTGGCTTGCCCGCGATGGGGCAACGCGATTTATCTGATAACCCGCGTTATCGTTCATCGCGGGCAAGCCACGCTCCCACAGGGATCAATCCAACCTCGGGCCATTGAATTTCGATGCGGAAAATCAGGCAACCGGCGCCGGAGGCGGCTTATCCGGCAAGGTAGGTTCGCCAGGCTCGCCGGGTTCCGTCGGTTGTTCGTTCGGGGTATCGGGGTCGGGCTGACCAGGGATTCCGCCGGCCTGCGTGACAGGCGGATGAGCCAGCAATGACCAGGCCAGCAGGCCCACTTGATTGGGCTCAAGCCTTGCCAGTTCGGCACTTACTCGCGGATCGATCTTCATGAAGCACTCCTGAGCGATGGCCCGATGCGCCTTGCGCGCATCGGAGCAGTACACCCCATAGAGTGTACGCCCGCTCAGGAATTCCAACGGTTTGTCAGACGGCTGACTCAGGTACGCGGCAGGGTCACGCCACGCTGGCCCTGATACTTGCCGCCACGGTCCTTATAAGACACTTCACACTCTTCGTCGGACTCGAAAAACAGCATTTGCGCCACGCCTTCGTTGGCGTAGATCTTCGCCGGCAACGTGGTGGTGTTCGAAAACTCCAAAGTCACGTGACCTTCCCACTCCGGTTCCAGCGGCGTGACGTTGACGATGATGCCGCAACGAGCGTAGGTGCTCTTGCCCAGGCAGATCGTCAGTACATTGCGCGGAATACGGAAGAACTCGACGGTACGCGCCAGCGCGAAAGAGTTCGGCGGAATGATGCAGACATCGCTTTTGACGTCGACGAAGCTCTTCTCATCGAAGTTTTTCGGATCGACAGTCGCCGAATTGATGTTGGTGAACACCTTGAATTCATCGGCGCAACGCACGTCATAGCCGTAGCTCGATACGCCGAAGGAAATCAGCCGATCGGCGCCTTCGCCACGCATCTGGCGCTCTACGAAGGGCTCGATCATGCCGTGCTCTTGCGCCATGCGGCGAATCCACTTGTCCGATTTGATGCTCATGGCGGGGGTGTCCTGAATAGCGAGGTGGAAAAATTCTGTCCGGCATCTTACCGGGGCACGCCGCCGGTTCAAAGTCCGGGGCACAATTCTCGCCGATCCCCCACGATTTCCGGGCCTTCGCGGCAATACGGCACACCGTCAGTCATGAAAACAGAGAAACCTTCGCAAAGACCATTGGCACGTTCAGGAAAAAGGGTTAAGGTGGCGCCACTGTGCTGCTTGTGTCACTGAGAATCTCTACACGATATGTTGAATTTCGATCCAACCATCTACAAGAATTTTTCCTGCTCTTTGCACTCAGTCTCGGCCAGGGTTCTTCCTGAGTCGCAGTTATCTTTGTTCAAGGAGTTACACCATGTCTAATCGCCAAACCGGTACCGTTAAGTGGTTCAACGATGAAAAAGGCTTCGGCTTCATCACTCCACAATCCGGTGACGACCTGTTCGTTCACTTCAAAGCTATCCAATCCGACGGCTTCAAAAGCCTGAAAGAAGGCCAACAGGTTTCTTTCATCGCTACCCGCGGTCAGAAAGGCATGCAAGCTGAAGAAGTTCAAGTTATCTAACTTGTCCTGATTTAGTAAAAGGCCCCGCCCTCAAAAGCGGGGCTTTTTTGTGCCTGTCTGTTTTTACCGGCCACACCCGATTTGGCGAGATTTTCATTCGCTCACGGAAGACTTACTCTGGAAGCAGCCTCAACACCCTCATCAGGAAGCGGCAACGTGACTGACGCCAACCATGAAACCGAGACCCCGGCACAGATGCGCCGAACCACGCTCTACCTGACCCTGGCCCAGGTTCCGGAAGGCAAAGTGGTGAGTTACGGTCAACTCGCCGAACTGGCAGGCCTGGGGCGGGCCGCCCGCTGGGTGGGGCGCACATTGAGTCAGTTGCCCGGCGACACCAAGCTGCCCTGGCATCGCGTATTGGCTGCCGGCGGTCGCCTCAGCCTACCAGCGGGAAGCCCCTCCGGCGATGAACAGCGGGCACGCTTGCGCATGGAAGGTGTCAGTGTCCTGAACAATCGTGTTGATATTCAGCGTCATGGCTGGCGCCCGGTAGAGCACAGCGGTTAGAGTGCGCGCTTTGTTTTCGCAATTTTGAGGCAGACTCCAGCCCATGCCCCGTAAAACCTGGCGCGCCGCGCTCGCTGCTTATGCCAGCCCCTCGACACTCGTACTATTGCTACTGGGTTTCGCCGCTGGCCTACCCTACATGCTGGTGTTCTCAACGCTATCCGTCTGGCTGCGTGAGGCCGGCGTAGCCCGTGAAACGATTGGTTATGCCAGCCTGATCGGGCTGGCCTATGCGTTTAAATGGGTGTGGTCGCCACTTCTCGACCAGTGGCGCCTGCCATTACTCGGCAAACTCGGCCGACGACGCTCGTGGCTGGTCCTGGCGCAAATACTGCTGGTCCTCGGCCTGATCGGCATGGGTTTCTGCGACCCGCAAAAGCACCTGTCCTGGCTGATTGCGATTGCCGTTCTGGTCGCGTTCGCCTCTGCCACCCAGGATATTGCCGTCGACGCCTATCGCCTGGAAATTGTCGACGACACGCGCCAAGCTGCATTGGCCGCCAGTTATATGTCCGGCTATCGGGTCGCGGCGCTCCTGGCGACAGCCGGTGCACTGTTCATTGCCGAAGGTTTCGGCTCCACCGGGTTCAACTACAAACACTCGGCCTGGACCGGCACCTACGCGCTGTTCGGCCTGCTGATGATCCCGGCGTTGGTGACCACCCTGCTGATGCGCGAACCTCCCGTGCCGCTGCGTACCCAGCTGTCCGCCGGGCGCTACAGCTTTGTGCACCAACTCGCCTCGGTATTCGTACTCATCGTTTTGCTGGTATCCGTACCCGCGATGTTTACCCAGCTCTACAACACTGATTTCGCCAGCGTCATCACCGGCGCCATGAGCCCACTGGATCTGCTGCTGGAAGATCGGGCATTTCTACGAGCGCTGCTCTACATCATCCTGACCAGCCTGTGCCTCTCCACCATGGGCCGCCGCGGCTTGGCCCCGGTGCTGACGCCCGTCAACGACTTCGTTGTCCGCTACCGCTGGCAGGCCTTTCTACTGCTGGGCCTGATCGCCACCTACCGAATGTCCGACACCGTGATGGGCGTAATGGCCAACGTGTTTTACATCGACCTGGGCTTCACCAAGGATCAGATCGCCGGCGTCAGCAAGATCTTCGGCCTGATCATGACCCTGATAGGCGCCGGCATGGGTGGCCTGCTGATCGTGCGTTTCGGCATCCTGCCGATTCTGTTCATCGGCGGGTTCGCATCAGCTGCTACCAACCTGCTGTTTGTGATGCTCGCCGACATGGGCGCCAACCTGGAGATGCTGATCGTCACCATCTCCCTCGACAACTTCAGCTCGGGCATGGCGACCTCGGCCTTCGTCGCCTACCTGTCGAGCCTGACCAACCTGAAGTTTTCCGCGACCCAGTACGCCCTGCTCAGCTCGATCATGCTCCTGCTGCCACGCCTGATCGGCGGCTACTCGGGAGTCATGGTGGAGAAATACGGCTATCACAACTTCTTCATCATCACAGCGCTGCTTGGCGTGCCGACCCTGCTGTTGATCGCCCTGCACTGGTTCCAGGAAAACCGCCGCGAAGGCCCGACTCCAACGCCCGAGCCTGCCCAGACCGCTACCGCCGTCGAAGAATCATAGCCCCTTGAGTGCGGGGCTTTCTCCGCACTCAAGCCACACCGCCGGCCGCAATCCTGTACGCCAGCAAATCTCGCCCGTACAATGCTTCGTCACTTCTAGTCTTCAGCAACCGACAACGGCCTACCATGCGCACCAGTCAATATTTGCTCGCCACACAGAAAGAAACGCCTTCCGATGCGGTCGTCGTCAGCCATCAGCTGATGCTGCGCGCCGGCATGATCCGCAAACTCGCCTCCGGCCTGTACACCTGGCTGCCGATGGGCTTGCGAGTGATGCGCAAGGTCGAAGCCGTCGTTCGTGAAGAAATGAACGCCGCCGGTTCTCTCGAAGTGTTGATGCCGAGCACTCAACCGGCTGAGCTGTGGCAGGAATCCGGTCGCTGGGAAGAGTACGGCCCTGAACTGCTGCGCTTCAAGGATCGTCACGGTCGCGACTTCTGCGCCGGTCCGACTCACGAAGAAGTGATCACCGACCTGATGCGCAACGAGTTGAGCAGCTACAAGCAGTTGCCGATCAACCTGTACCAGATCCAGACCAAATTCCGTGACGAAATCCGCCCACGCTTTGGCTTGATGCGCGGTCGCGAATTCATCATGAAGGACGCCTACTCCTTCCACGCCGACCAGGCATCGCTGCAGATCACTTACGACCGCATGCACCAGGCGTACTGCAACGTGTTCACCCGCCTCGGCCTGAAGTTCCGCCCTGTAGAAGCCGACAACGGCTCCATCGGCGGCGCCGGCTCCCACGAGTTCCACGTACTGGCCGAATCCGGTGAAGACGACATTGTCTTCAGCAACGGTTCCGACTACGCAGCGAACATCGAGAAAGCCGAAGCCGTGCCACGGGAGACCTCGCGCGCCGCACCGTCTGAAGAGTTGCGCCTGGTCGACACCCCGAACGCCAAGACCATTGCGCAACTGGTCGAAGGCTTCAACCTGCCAATCGAAAAAACCATCAAGACCCTGGTGGTTCACGCTGAAGAGAAAGGCAAGCTGATTGCCCTGATCATCCGTGGCGACCACGAACTGAACGAAATCAAGGCCGCCAACCAGCCTGGCGTCGCCAGCCCGCTGGTCATGGCCTCTGAAGCCGAACTGCGTGACGCCATTGGCGCCGGCGCCGGCTCCCTTGGCCCGCTGAACCTGCCGCTGCCAATCATCATCGACCGTTCCGTCGAACTGATGAGCGACTTCGGCATCGGTGCCAACATCGACGACAAACACTACTTCGGCGTGAACTGGGAGCGCGATCTGCCAGTACCGACCGTTGCCGACCTGCGTAACGTCGTGTCCGGCGACCCTAGCCCTGACGGCAAAGGCACCCTGGAAATCAAGCGCGGCATCGAAGTCGGGCACATCTTCCAGCTGGGCAACAAGTACAGCAAAGCGATGAAGTGCGAAGTACTCGGCGAGAACGGCAAGCCGGTCACCCTGGAAATGGGTTGCTATGGCATCGGCGTGTCCCGCGTAGTGGCTGCGGCCATCGAGCAGAACAATGACGAGAAAGGCATCATCTGGAGCGACGCCCTCGCGCCCTTCCAGATCGCCCTGGTGCCTCTGCGCTACGAAACCGAGCAGGTTCGCGAAGCGACCGACAAGCTGTACGCGGAACTGACCGCTGCCGGCTTCGAAGTGCTGCTGGACGATCGCGACAAGAAAACCAGCCCGGGCATCAAGTTCGCGGACATGGAGCTGATCGGCATTCCTCACCGGATCGTGGTCAGTGACCGCGGCCTTGCCGAAGGTAACCTGGAATACAAGAGCCGTACCGAGGCCGAGCCGCAAGCGCTGCCGGTCGCTGACGTGCTGTCGTTCCTTCAGGCTCGTATCCGCCGCTGACACCAGATAGAGAAGTCATGTTCAAGCGAAACACCTTAAACCTCGGTGGTGCCGCCCTGTGCGGCACCCTGTTGCTCAGCGGCTGCGCCAATCAGATGTCACAACGCAGCGAGCACGAGGAACGCATCGAGCGCAAACTGCTCGATCACAGCCTGCAGATCGATGTCGGTGAGCCTAAGGTGCTTGAGCTGCCGCAACGTCGGGTTCGGATTCACGAGCAGAAGACCTTCGAAGTCACCGAGTACGATGTCACCCGGCGCTACGATCGCTACACGCCTTACCAACCCTGGCGCAAGGTCTACGAGATTCCATTGGGCGCGGTGACTTTGGTGGGCGGCGTCGGCGCGAACATCGCCAACGTGTTCGCCCTCGGCAACCTGCCAGACAGCATGACCAAGGACTGGATCAGCAATGGCATTGCCGGGCTCAACCCGTTCATGAACATACAGTCCCATGGTCGCGCACAACAGAACCTGGCCGGTATCGATGAAGTCCAGCGTGATAAGCGTATGGAATATTCGAGCCTGCCATGGAGCGAGCGCCCGGTAGAGGTCAAGGCCGGCACGCAGACCTTCGAGCTCACCACCGACCGCAACGGCGTGTTGCGCTTGAACCTGCTGGACAGCCCGTTCGCGGAACAGGACCTGAACCGTATCGGCAAGCTGCAGATTACTGTTGAAGATGCTCAGGACGATGTGCACACCGACTCGTCCCTGACGATCAGCAGCACCTTGCGCAGCAAGCTGCTGGAAGCTCATACGCTGATTTACGACGACCTCGAAGACGACGAAGTGAGCCAGTGGGTACACCGGGTCAAACGCCTGTCGGAGCTGGGCCTGGAAGAAGAAGCCAGCGAGCTGGAACAAAGCCTGATCGAACTGACCCGCAACGATCCCGAGTTGCAAAGCGAGTTTCTCAAGTCGCTGACCAAGGATGCCGGGCGTTTGGTGGCGGATCCAGGGCCGAACTAAAGCCGAAAAGCATCGCGGGCAAGCCTTGCTCCTACAGAGTCAAACGCGCTTGCCCCCGATCGGGCCCTACCGCTCAAACAGATCCAACTGCTCGAACCCGCCACGCAGATCCTGCAAGCGCACGCCAATCCCCAGCAAACGCACGGGTTTGCCACCCCGATTGAACGCCTGAGTCAGCAACAACTGATAGCTACCAAGATCACGCCCCGCCCCGGCCTGCTCCAGTGTCGTCTGGGTAAAATCATGGAACTTCACTTTGACGAACGGCTTGCCCGGCCGGTAGCTGCTATCGATCCGCGCCATACGCCCGTTAAGGGTTTCCAGCAGGTCCGGTAGTTTATCCAGGCAACTAAGCAGATCCGGCAGATCCACATCGTAGGTATTTTCGACACTCACCGACTGCCGGCGACTGTCGTTCTGCACCTGCCGATCATCGATCCCACGCGCCAGACTCCACAGACGCTCGCCAAAACTGCCAAATTCGCGCACCAGCGCCAGCTTGTTCCACTCACGCAACTGCAGGCAATCGGCAATACCGAGCTTTGCCAGCTTGTCGGCAGTGACTTTGCCGACACCATGCAGTTTGCTCACCGGCAACTGCGAGACGAAGTCCTCGACCTGATCCGGCGTGATCACAAACAATCCGTTGGGCTTTTTCCAGTCACTGGCGATCTTCGCGAGAAACTTGTTCGGCGCTACACCCGCCGAGACGGTGATATGCAGCTGATTGGAGACGCGGCGCCGAATATCCTGGGCAATTCGCGTGGCACTGCCAGCGAAATGCGTGCTTTCCGACACGTCGAGGTACGCCTCATCCAGCGACAGTGGCTCGATCAGGTCGGTGTAATCGCGAAAAATCGCCTGGATCTCTTTCGACGCTTCTCTATAGACATCCATGCGCGGCTTGACGATGACCAGGTCCGGGCACAGCTTCAAGGCATGCCGTGAGGACATGGCCGAGCGCACCCCGTAAGCCCGCGCCTCATAGTTGCACGTCGCGATAACTCCGCGATGATCCGCCGAGCCACCCACCGCCAGCGGCTTGCTCGCCAGAGTCGGGTCGTCACGCATCTCGATGGCGGCATAAAAGCAGTCACAATCGACGTGGATGATTTTGCGCTGCGTCATATAAGGCAGTGTTCAATGAAGGAAAAAGGATTACGGCGAACCGGATCGCCAGTATCTCACTGGCAACTGTATATAGCACCAGTGCCTGGTTTCTTATCCCTTAGCAGAGGAAAATGCCTACACTGGATTTATTTTCTCAATCGAAATTAACCCGTCAATAGAGCTGAAAGCCTTATGCCACAAGCCCTCAAGCCCTGTCAGACCTCCTGTTTGATACGCTAAGCGATTGAACAGGAACAGATTTTTCTCAATTAGCAATTGACAGCCCGGCGATCCTCTGTAGAATGCCGACACACAGACGCGGGATGGAGCAGTCTGGTAGCTCGTCGGGCTCATAACCCGAAGGTCGTCGGTTCAAATCCGGCTCCCGCAACCAAACATCAAAAAAGGCTACTCGAAAGAGTGGCCTTTTTTGTGCGCGTGTGTTTTTCGTCACCCCTCCTTCCCTCTTGTCGCCAGAGCCAGGAAAAAACCCTTTGCGCTTCTTATACTTAACCTGAGCGCAGCAACCGTCCGACGCTAATTAACGTTAATTTGACCAAGCAGGCTATTAACGGTTGACACTCAGGCGATCGCCTGTAGAATGCCGCCACACAGACGCGGGATGGAGCAGTCTGGTAGCTCGTCGGGCTCATAACCCGAAGGTCGTCGGTTCAAATCCGGCTCCCGCAACCAAACATCAAAAAAGGCTGCTCGAAAGAGCGGCCTTTTTTGTATCTGTAGAAAAGTCCTTTCGCAACAATGATCTGGCAATGTTCTACGAACCTTTGGCACCCTTCAGGGTCCACCAGATCAGGCTATGCTGAGTCGCAGGCAAGCCTCTCTACGATTGAATGTGCGTAATCCCCAATGCTCGGTGATACGCGTTAATATTTGTGATTATTTTTTTCTACAGGGATTGGTAACTTGGCTGGATACCCCCATCCTGTCGCGCACAATCCAAGAGGTGATTGATGCGCGCCAACTCGTCTGATTTACAAGACACCGTCACAGCGACACAACCGATCACGGCCACCCGTTTGCACTGGCTGGATCTGGTCAGCAAGTACCGTCAGCCCATTGGCCTGGCGGTCACGCTGCTATTGTTCGCTATCGCGCTGATTGCCTGTCGCCATCTATTAAGCGAACTCGATCTCTACGCCCTGCACGACTCGATTCTGGAAGTGCCGAAGCCGGCCCTGCTCGGTGCATTGGCTGCAACCATTACCGGCTTCATCATCTTGCTCGGCTATGAATGGTCGGCCACGCGCTATGCTGGCGTGAGCTTGCCGCCGCGCACCATGATTCTGGGTGGCTTCACCGCATTCGCCATCGGTAACGCCATTGGCCTTTCGCTGCTGTCCGGCGGTTCGGTGCGTTACCGCCTGTACGCACGTCACGGGCTCGGGGCGTCGGAAGTCGCCCACATGACGCTGTTTGCCAGCCTGTCATTGGGCTGCGCCCTGCCGCCGCTCGCGGCCCTGGCGACACTCAGCAACCTGCCTGCTGCCTCCATCGCGCTGCATGTGTCGCAGCCGTTGCTGGGCGCCATTGCGATTGCCGTGTTGCTGCTGTGCTCGGTATTGGCCATTGGCCTCTACCGCCGCCGCCTGCCAGAACAACCGTATACGGACAATCTGCTGGTTCGCATCGGACGACGCACGCTACGCTTGCCGGGTCGTCGCCTGACCTTCCTGCAATTGGTGATTACCGCACTGGACGTGGCAGCCGCCGCGACCGTGCTGTATCTGCTGCTGCCGGAAGCGCCACCGTTCGGCGCCTTCCTGTTGGTCTATCTGCTGGCCCTGGCCGCTGGCGTGCTCAGCCACGTACCGGGCGGCGTCGGGGTATTCGAAGCGATTCTGCTGGCGGCCTTCGCCGACAAGCTCGGCGCTGCGCCACTGGCCGCCGCCCTGCTGCTGTATCGCCTGATCTATGTGGTTCTGCCGCTATTGGCGGCTTGCGTCCTGCTGCTGATCAATGAAGCACAGCGCCTGTTCAACACCCGTCAATCGCTGCGCGCCGCCTCGGGCATGGCCGCGCCGGTACTGGCGATCCTGGTGTTCCTGTCTGGTGTGGTATTGCTGTTCTCCGGTGCGACACCGGAAATCGACACCCGTCTGGAACACATCGGGTTCCTGATCCCCCATCGCCTGGTCGACGCCTCGCACTTCGGTGCCAGCCTGATCGGCGTGCTCTGCCTGCTGCTGGCTCAAGGCCTGCGCCGTCGCCTCTCGGCCGCCTGGATGCTGACCACCATCTTGCTGATGATCGGTGCCGTGCTCTCGCTGCTCAAAGGGTTCGACTGGGAAGAAGCCTGCCTGATGATCCTGACCGCCAGTCTGCTGGCGATCTTCCGTCGCTCTTTCTACCGCCCAAGCCGCTTGACCGAAGTGCCGTTCTCGCCGCTGTACCTGGTGGCCAGCCTGTGCGTATTGGGTGCCTCGATCTGGCTCCTGCTGTTCGCCTATCAGGATGTGCCGTACAGCCATCAACTGTGGTGGCAGTTCACCCTGGATTCCGATGCCCCGCGCGGCCTGCGCTCGCTGCTCGGCGCGGCCGTTCTGCTGGTGGTGGTGTCTCTGACCTGGCTGCTGCGCACCGCGCGCCCGGTGATTCATCAACCCGACGCCGCAGAACTGGATAAGGCGCTGAAGATCCTGATGGCCTCATCGCAACCGGACGGCGGCCTCGCACTGACCGGTGACAAGGCGCTACTGTTTCACCCTAACGACGAAGCGTTCTTGATGTATGCGCGTCGTGGCCGCAGTCTGGTGGCCCTGTACGACCCGATCGGCCCGACCCAGCAACGCGCGGAAATGATCTGGCAGTTCCGTGACCTCTGCGACCTTCATCACGCCCGTCCGGTGTTCTATCAGGTACGCGCCGAAAACCTGCCGTACTACATGGACATCGGCCTGACCGCGATCAAACTGGGCGAAGAAGCGCGAGTTGACCTGCATCGCTTTGATCTCGAGGCCAAGGGCAAAGAGATGAAAGACCTGCGTTATACCTGGAACCGTGGCACCCGCGATGGCCTGTCGCTGGAAATCTACGAACCGGGTCAAGCCCCCATGGAGGAGCTGAAGGTCATTTCCGATGCCTGGCTGACCGGCAAGAACGTTCGCGAAAAAGGCTTCTCCCTCGGCCGTTTCAGCGACGATTACCTCAAGCACTTCCGTATCGCGATCATTCACTTTGAAGGTCGCCCGGTGGCATTCGCCAACCTGCTCGAGACGTATAGCCACGACCTGGCCAGTCTCGACCTGATGCGTGCCCACCCGGACGCGCCCAAGCTGACCATGGAGTTCATGATGGTCGGCCTGATTCAACATTATAAAAATCACGGATATGCACGTTTCAGTCTGGGCATGGTGCCGCTGTCGGGTCTGCAACCCCGTCGTGGCGCGCCACTGACCCAACGCCTCGGCTCGATGGTGTTTCGCCGTGGCGAGCAGCTCTATAACTTCCAGGGGCTGCGCCGCTTCAAGGACAAATTCCAGCCTGACTGGGAACCTCGTTACATGGCCGTGCCCGCCGGACTCGATCCGCTGGTGGCACTGGCCGATACCGCCGCCCTGATTGCGGGCGGCTTGACTGGATTGGTGAAACGCTGATGATTCAACGCTCCTGGCGGTATGTATTAGCCACTCTGGTGGTACTGGCTGTGATCCTCGGTGGCGGTTACTGGTACTGGAGCCGCCCGGCCCCCGAGCCCACCCTCGAACTGCTGACGCCTGTTGATGGCCCGGCAATGACCCGGGTCATTCCTGGCACCACGCCGCGTGCCCGGGTGGTCGTCGCGGTGAACGAAGATCAGAAGCTCAGCGACAAGCAACTGATGACCCTGAGCCGTGGCGGTGCCGCGCAAATCGTTCAGGTGGTCCTGCCCACGGACTGCACCCAACAAGGTAATGCCCTGCAGGCGGCCTTCCAGCAGCTCAAGGGCCCAGCGACCCTGGTCAGCGGTATCGGCCCTGGCGCCATCCTGGCCTGGCGCTGGCTGGCCGAGCAGAAAGATGACAAGTCCCAGGCCGTTTCAGTAGACCTGGCGCTGGAAAAACCCGGCTGCACCCACTCGCTGCCAAAAAGCGCAGCTCACGGTCACTGGCTGGTTGCATGGAACGATAACCCGGACGACACCAGCGCCGGCTTCGTGCGCGATCAACCCAATGCCGAAACCAGCATCAGCGACTACGACATCAACCTGCCGCAAGTCCTCAACAACGAACTGCGCAAGCTCCTCGTCGGCGCTGACAAGGGCAATGGCGGCCTGAACATTCCGGTGGTCGAAGTGCCTGCCGGCCAGGCCAAGGACACCGTCACCCTGTTCCTTTCCGGTGACGGCGGCTGGCGTGACCTGGACCGTGACGTAGCCGGTGAAATGGCTAAGATCGGTTACCCGGTGGTCGGCATCGACACCCTGCGCTACTACTGGCAGCACAAGAGCCCTGAGCAAAGCGCCATTGACCTTACCGAACTGATGCAGCACTACCGTCAGAAGTGGGGCACCAAACGCTTCATCCTGACGGGCTACTCGTTCGGTGCCGACGTCTTGCCGGCGATCTACAACCGTATGCCGGAAAGCGAACAGCAACGGGTCGATGCAATCATCCTGCTGGCCTTCGCCCGTACTGGCAGCTTCGAAATCCAGGTCGAAGGCTGGCTCGGCAACGCCGGCAAAGAGGCCGACACCGGCCCGGAAATGGCCAAGCTGCCCGCCGACAAGGTGCTGTGCATCTACGGCGCAGAAGAAATCGCCGAGAGTGGCTGCACCGACAAGACCGCTGTGGGTGAAGCCTTGAAGCTGCCGGGCGGCCACCACTTCGACGAGAACTACCCGGCCCTGGCCAAACGCCTGGTCAATGCGATCGAGAAGCGTCAGAACAAGGACAAGGTCGCAGAACAGTGACCTGATCCGGGTTCAACAAAAAGCCCCCGTTACCGCAAGGTAACGGGGGCTTTTTTGTGAGCACTGTCCTCAGTCCCAGGACAAAGGACAGTCGCTAACCCAGGCCAAAAGAACAGTCAACGCACTGTCGCTGGAATAACAACTCCACAAGCCCCCAGCGACTCGTAAATCGCTCGCCGCGTTTACTTTCGTTTACTCAAGGTGCCGAAATATCGGATGACGCTCGCAGACCTTGTAGGCAAACTCCGAATCTCGTATATGGGCACTTTGATGCCTTGTTGCGCTTTTCTTCGACGGGATACTCTCCGGACGTCGCTGACCATTCAGCGATCGGGCTTGGAAACCCGTCGAACCGTAGCGCAACAGCACCCCATCATGACTGCAGAGTTTTTTACGACTGCAATCCTGTGTTATGGCGGCTGTGCGTGGGACGCCTTCGGGCGTGCCGGTTCCTAGGTTCCCGGTTTTCCAACCTGCGTACAGCCGTCACCCATTCGCTTGGAAACGAATGTGGCGGCTCCTTGAACCCAGGAGTAACACCATGACCAAAACAGATTCTTCCGCGACTTCAGAACTGAAAACCATCGGTTTGACCCCTCTCATCTACTGCTCGGACCAGGCCTTATTCAACGTCCGCGCCGGTGTTCCCATCGTTGATGCATTGTCACAGGCCTCTGATCTGCTGTTCCTCGCCCGATCATTTGCTCAGGATGCCGCCTTCGCAAAAGGCACCGACCGCCACGCCTGGGCCGCGCATTATCTGACGGCAATGAGCAAGGCAGTGATTGATGACGTGGTAAAGGTCCTGACCCCGCGACCGGCCCGGACAAAGACCAAATCCGAAGACCCGCGGCCTGAAAGCAACTAAAGGCACAGAGACGAAAAAGCCCCCGTTACCAAACTGGCAACGGGGGCTTTTTGTGAGGCTTACATTTCTACCTGTGTACCCAGCTCAATCACCCGGTTCACCGGCAACTTGAAGAACCGCAAGTTGCCGTTGGCGTTTTTCAGCATGAAGGCGAACAACGCCTCGCGCCAGCGAGCCATGCCGACGAGCTTGGAGGTGATGACCGTTTCCCGGCTGAGGAAGTAAGTCGTGCGCATCGGGCTGAAGTCCAGTTCATCGAGATGGCACAACTTCAGCGCTTGCGGCACATCCGGTTCGTCCGTAAAACCGAAGTGCAGGATCACCCGGTAGAAGCCCTCACCGTACGAGTCGACCTCAAACCGTCGCTGTGTCGGCACCCGCGGAATATCCTCGTAAACCACCGTCAGCAACACCACCTGCTCATGCAGCACCTGGTTGTGCAGCAAGTTGTGCAACAACGCATGGGGCACCGCATCCGGCCGCGCCGTCAGGAACACCGCCGTGCCCTGGACCCGGTGAGGTGGCTGCACGCGAATACTGCTGATGAAAATCGGCAACGGCAGACCGCCCTCATCCAGTCGATCCACCAGCAGCTCTTTACCGCGTTTCCAGGTGGTCATGAGGATAAACAGCACAATCCCCGCCAATACCGGGAAGGCACCGCCCTGCACGATTTTAGGTACGTTGGCGGCGAAGTACAGCCCGTCCACCAGCAGGAAGCCGACCAGGATCGGCACCGTCAGGATAGGCGACCACTTCCACAGCAACAGCATGACCGCCGCCACCAGAATACTGGTGATCAACATGGTCCCGGTGACCGCCACACCGTAAGCCGAGGCCAGGGCGTTGGACGACCCGAAACCCAGCACCAGCAAAATAACGCCGACCATCAGCGTCCAGTTCACCGCGCCGATGTAGATCTGGCCTTGCTCGGCACTCGAGGTGTGCTGAATGTACATGCGCGGGATGTAGCCGAGCTGAATCGCCTGACGGGTCAGGGAGAACGCACCGGAAATCACCGCCTGGGAAGCGATCACCGTGGCCAGTGTCGACAGCACCACCAATGGAATCAATGCCCAGCCCGGTGCCAGCAGATAGAACGGGTTACGCGCGGCGTCCGGGTTCTCCAGCAGCAACGCGCCCTGACCAAAGTAGTTGAGCACCAGCGCCGGCAGCACCAATGCGAACCAGGCACGGGCAATCGGCTTGCGACCAAAGTGGCCCATGTCCGCATACAACGCTTCAGCGCCGGTCAACGACAACACCACCGCGCCAAGAATCGCGATGCCTATGCCAGGGTGAACCTCGAAGAAGCGTACGCCCCAGATCGGGTTCAGCGCTTGCAGCACTTCCGGATGCCGGGAGATACCCAGTACCCCCAGTACACCCAGCACCAGGAACCACGACACCATCACCGGACCGAACAACTTGCCGATGCGGTCAGTGCCGTGTTTCTGGATCAGGAACAACCCCACCAGCACGATCAGCGACAACGGCACGACCCAGCGTTCGAGGCCCTCGAATGCCAGCTCCAGACCTTCCACCGCCGACAATACGGAAATCGCCGGGGTGATCATGCTGTCGCCGTAGAACAACGCAGCGCCGATCAGACCGAGGATCACCAGCACCGATTGCAGCCGCGGATACGATGCCGAGGCTCGCCGCGCCAACGCGGTCAGGGCCATGATCCCGCCTTCGCCCTGGTTGTCGGCACGCAGAATGAACAACACGTACTTGATCGAGACGACCCAGATCAGCGACCAGAAAATCAGCGCCAGAATCCCGAATACTCCGTCATGGTTGGCTTGCACCCCATAGCCGCCGGTAAACACCTCTTTGAGGGTATAGAGCGGGCTGGTACCGATATCGCCATAAACCACCCCGACCGCCGCCACCAACATTCCCAAGGGCTTTGCTGCCCCGGAATGCGCTGAGCCTACTGCCTGACTACTTGCCTGACCCATCAACCACTCCTGCCACCAAGACCGGGGCTTCATGTAAAAAGCACGACACGAACAAGCGCCTGAGCTTTGCCAATCTGCGCAGACTGCCGTGCAGCATGCGCTGTTTTACTTATTGATACAGGCGATTTATTGACTTAAAAAATACGCCTGGGTGTAACGGCGCGAAGCATAGCGCAGCACTCGTCGTATTTCCCTCCATAAAGCTGGTCAACTGCGCTGACCACCGCTAGAATTGCGCACTTTTTGATCAGAGGCGCGTCAAGCGCCCGTCTGTCGCCTTGCCGTTGTCGGCTGGAGGCGTCACAAAACACCGAGGTTAGACATGTCCACCACAACGCCGGCCAACCCTAAAGTTGGTTTCGTATCCCTGGGTTGCCCGAAAGCACTGGTCGACTCCGAGCGCATCCTTACCCAACTGCGCATGGAAGGCTATGACGTCGTGTCGACCTATCAGGACGCCGATGTCGTGGTGGTCAACACCTGCGGCTTCATCGACTCGGCCAAGGCCGAATCCCTTGAAGTGATCGGCGAAGCCATCAAGGAAAACGGCAAGGTCATCGTCACCGGCTGCATGGGCGTCGAAGAAGGCAACATCCGCAACGTACACCCGAGCGTGCTGGCCGTCACCGGTCCGCAGCAGTACGAGCAAGTGGTCAACGCCGTGCACGACGTCGTGCCACCGCGCAAGGACCACAACCCGCTGATCGACCTGGTGCCGCCGCAAGGCATCAAGCTGACGCCGCGTCACTACGCCTACCTGAAGATTTCCGAAGGCTGCAACCACAGCTGCAGCTTCTGCATCATCCCGTCGATGCGCGGCAAACTGGTCAGCCGTCCAGTGGGCGATGTGCTCGACGAAGCCCAGCGCCTGGTCAAATCCGGCGTTAAAGAGCTGCTGGTGATTTCCCAGGACACCAGCGCCTACGGCGTTGACGTCAAGTACCGCACCGGTTTCTGGAATGGCGCGCCGGTGAAAACCCGCATGACCGAACTCTGCGAAGCGCTCAGCACCCTCGGCGTCTGGGTTCGCCTGCACTATGTTTACCCGTACCCACACGTCGATGAGCTGATCCCGCTGATGGCCGCCGGGAAAATCCTGCCGTACCTGGACATCCCGTTCCAGCACGCCAGCCCGAAAGTGCTCAAGGCGATGAAACGTCCAGCGTTTGAAGACAAGACCCTGGCGCGCATCAAGAACTGGCGCGAGATCTGTCCGGACCTGATCATCCGTTCGACCTTCATCGTCGGCTTCCCCGGCGAAACCGAAGAAGACTTCCAGTACCTGCTGAACTGGCTGACCGAAGCCCAGCTCGACCGCGTCGGCTGCTTCCAGTACTCGCCGGTTGAAGGCGCACCGGCCAACGATCTGGATCTGGAGATCGTTCCGGACGAGGTCAAGCAAGACCGCTGGGATCGCTTCATGGCGCACCAGCAGGCCATCAGCTCGGCGCGCCTGCAAATGCGCATCGGCCGTGAAATCGAAGTGCTGGTCGATGAAGTCGACGAGCAAGGCGCGGTCGGCCGTTGCTTCTTCGACGCCCCGGAAATCGACGGCAACGTATTCATCGACAACGGCAGCAACCTCAAGCCGGGCGACAAGGTCTGGTGCAAAGTGACCGACGCCGACGAATACGACCTGTGGGCTGAACAGATCTAAACGCAAAAAATATGAAAAGCCCCGCTCTCTTCACGAGATGCGGGGCTTTTTAACGTCTATCGTATTGTTCAGCAAGAGGATTCAACCTCACTCACGGCACAAGGGGCAGGCGGGCATGCGCCATCATTCGGTCATCCACACACCAAAACACAGCGACTATGAAGAACTGACCCGGGTCTGGGAGGCGTCGGTCCGCGCCACGCATGACTTTTTACCGGACAGTTACATCGAGCTGCTGAAAAACCTGGTGCTTACCCGCTATCTGGATGCCGTCATGCTGATCTGCACCCGCGACCGACACCAGCACATCACCGGGTTCGCCGGCGTTGCGGCAGGCAAGATCGAAATGCTCTTTATCGCCCCCGAACACCGTGGCGAGGGCCTGGGCAAACAACTGCTGAACTACGCCATGGAACACCTCAACGCCGATCAACTGGACGTCAACGAACAAAACCCGCAAGCCTTGGGGTTTTATTTCAAACAGGGTTTCGAAGTCATCGGACGCTCGGAGGTCGATGGCATGGGCCAGCCTTATCCGCTGCTGCACATGCGTTTGAAGCAGGCCAATCAACAGGCGCGGCGCGGCTAAAAGCCACACGAGGCAAATGGACCCGCGATTAACCGGCGCGAGGCAGGTACAATGCCTCCCCCCTTTTGTAACGGCTCCCTGTCATGACTGACCCGATTCGTCTCTCCAAACGCCTCATCGAGCTCGTCGGCTGCTCCCGTCGGGAGGCTGAGCTGTTCATTGAGGGCGGCTGGGTCACCGTGGACGGCGAAGTCATCGATGAGCCGCAGTTCAAGGTCGACACCCAGAAAGTCGAACTCGACCCCGAAGCCAAGGCTACCGCACCGGAACCCGTGACCATCCTGCTGCACGCGCCAGCGGGCATGGACGCCGAGACCGCCCTGCAACTGATCGGCCCCGAGACCCTGAGCGAAGAACACCGCTTCAGCAAACGTCCGCTCAAGGGCCACTTCCTGCGCCTGACCGCCAGCGCCGACCTGCAGGCCAACGCCAGCGGGCTGTTGGTGTTCACCCAGGACTGGAAGATCCTGCGCAAACTCACTGCCGATGCCAGCAAGATCGAGCAAGAGTATGTGGTCGAGGTCGAAGGCGACATGGTCGCTCACGGGCTCAACCGCCTGACCCACGGCCTGTCGTACAAAGGCAAGGAACTGCCGGCGGTCAAAGCCAGCTGGCAGAATGAAAATCGCCTGCGCTTTGCGATGAAAAACCCGCAACCGGGGATCATCGCCCTGCTCTGCCAGGCTGTCGGCCTCAAGGTCGTCGCCATCCGCCGCATCCGTATCGGCGGTGTTTCCATCGGCAAAGTGCCGGTGGGCCAATGGCGCTATCTGTCTGCCAAAGAGAAATTCTAAGGCCGCCACACATTTCGGCGTTGCTGTTAACGGCAACGCCCACAGCTGAATGATCAGGACTGCACACATGATTCATAACGACGTACTGCGCAGCGTGCGCTACATGCTCGACATCAGTGACAAAAAAGTCATCGAGATCATCAAGCTCGGCGGCATGGATGTCACCCTGCCCGACCTGGTGACGTACCTCGACAAGAAAGAAGAAGACGAAGAAGGCTTCGTACGCTGCCCGGACGAGGTCATGGCGCACTTCCTCGATGGCCTGGTGTTCTTCAAGCGCGGCAAGGACGAAAGCCGTCCACCGCAGCCGATCGAGCTGCCAGTCACCAACAACATCATCCTGAAGAAACTGCGCGTGGCCTTCGAACTGAAAGAAGACGACATGCACGCCATCCTCAAGGCCGCCGAATTCCCGGTCTCCAAGCCTGAGCTGAGCGCACTGTTCCGCAAGTTCGGCCACACCAACTACCGCCCTTGCGGCGACCAGTTGCTGCGCAATTTCCTCAAGGGCCTGACCCTGCGCGTTCGCGGCTGATCCCAGACCTGCGGTGACCGGGAACATCATTCCACTGGATGGCGGGTTCAGCCTCTGACGCTCTTGTGGCGAGGGAGCTTGCTCCCGTTCGGCTGCGCAGCAGCCGTAAAATTGGCACCTTAATTGATCGGGAAGGACTCGGTCACAGGTTTTGGGGCGCTTCGCACCCCAGCGGGAGCAAGCTCCCTCGCCACAGAGGCCGCGTGGGTTATCATGCCCACCTCTTTCTCGCCTCGACCCCACACCATGACCTACAGCGTTTCCCCGATCGGCTTCGTGCGCTCCTGCTTCAAGGAGAAGTTCGCCATTCCGCGTCAGCCGCAACTGGCACCGGCCGCTCGCGGCATTCTGGAATTGGTGGCACCGTTCGATCAGGGTGATGCGGTGCAAGGCCTGGAGCAGGTCAGCCATGTCTGGCTGCTGTTCCTGTTCCATCAGGCACTGGAAGACAAGCCGCGACTCAAAGTCCGCCCACCGCGCCTGGGCGGTAACAAGTCCATGGGCGTGTTTGCCACGCGCGCGACCCATCGGCCCAATGGCATTGGCCAATCGGTGGTCAAGCTGGACAAGGTTGAAGCCAATCGCCTGTGGATCTCCGGCATTGACCTGCTGGACGGTACGCCGATTCTCGACATCAAACCCTACGTGCCCTACGCCGATATCATCCCGGGCGCATCCAACGAGATCGCCAGCGCCGCGCCGCAACTGATTCCCGTGCAGTGGGCGGATTCAGCCTTGCAACAGGCGCATACGCACGCTCAGCGCCTTGAAGAGCCCCTGGTCGAGCTGATCGAGCAATGCCTGGCGCAAGACCCACGCCCGGCCTACCAGACGCCTGCCCCCGAACGTGAATACGGCGCACAGTTCTGGGACCTGGACGTACGCTGGCATTACCCGCAAGCCGGGCTGATCCGCGTCCTCGAAGTCATCCCCGCGAAAGCCTGAACCCCAGAAACGCAAAAGCCCGCGCTGCCTTCTCAGGCAACGCGGGCTGATCGTTCCCACGCTCTGCGTGAGAATGCATCCTGTGACGCTCTGCGTCACCGGAACAACAGCTTACTTCTCGACGAACGCACGCTCGATCAGGTAGTCACCGGGCTCACGCATACGCGGCGAAACTTTCAGGCCGAAGCTGTTCAATACTTCGCTGGTTTCGTCGAGCATGCTCGGGCTGCCGCAGAGCATGGCGCGGTCGTCTTCAGGATTGATCGGCGGCAGGCCGATATCGCTGAACAGCTTGCCGCTGCGCATCAGGTCGGTCAGACGACCTTCGTTTTCAAACGGCTCGCGGGTCACGGTCGGGTAGTAGATCAACTTGTCACGCAGGGCCTCGCCGAAGAACTCGTTCTGCGGCAGGTGCTCGGTGATGAACTCGCGGTAAGCGACTTCGTTGACGTAACGTACGCCGTGGCACAGGATCACTTTTTCGAAACGCTCGTAGGTTTCCGGATCCTGGATGACGCTCATGAACGGCGCCAGACCGGTGCCGGTGCTGAGCAGGTACAGATGCTTGCCAGGCTTCAAATCGTCCAGCACCAGGGTGCCGGTCGGTTTTTTGCTGATGATGATCTCGTCGCCTTCCTTCAGATGTTGCAACTGGGAAGTCAGCGGACCATCGGGAACCTTGATGCTGAAGAACTCGAGATGCTCTTCCCAGTTCGGGCTGGCAATCGAGTAAGCGCGCATAAGCGGGCGGCCGTTGGGCTGTTGCAGGCCGATCATCACGAACTGGCCGTTCTCGAAGCGCAGGCCCGGATCGCGGGTGCACTTGAAGCTGAACAGAGTGTCATTCCAGTGGTGAACACTGAGGACACGCTCGTGGTTCATGTTGCTCATGTACGGGGGACTCCTGGAGATTTTGTCTGCGCATGCTCTGCGCCAAGAGAGCAGTGCGCAATTGCATCGCATTCTAATGGCAGCGACAATATCTGTTAACTGGATTATTAAGATAAGGGTTATCGGTTATATAGATATGCGATTTACTCTCCGTCAACTTCAAGTCTTCGTCGCCGTCGCTCAGCAAGAGAGTGTGTCTCGTGCTGCGGGCCTGCTCAACCTTTCACAGTCAGCGGCCAGCACCTCGATCACCGAACTCGAGCGTCAATCCAGCTGCCAACTGTTCGACCGCGCCGGCAAGCGGCTGAGCCTCAACGCCATGGGCAAACAACTGCTGCCGCAGGCGGTGGCCTTGCTCGACCAGGCCAAGGAAATCGAAGACCTGCTCAACGGCAAGTCCGGTTTCGGTTCGCTGGCGGTCGGCGCCACGCTCACCATCGGCAACTACCTGGCGACGTTGCTGATTGGCAGCTTCATGCAGCGTCATCCGGAAAGCCAGGTGAAGCTGCACGTGCAGAACACTGCCAACATCGTGCAACAAGTCGCCCACTATGAAATTGATCTGGGTCTAATCGAAGGCGACTGCAGCCACCCGGACATCGAGGTACAAAGCTGGGTCGAGGATGAATTGGTGGTGTTTTGCGCCCCGCAACATCCGCTGGCCACCCGTGGCCAGGCCAGCATGGAGGAGCTGACACACGAGGCGTGGATCCTTCGCGAACAAGGCTCCGGCACGCGCCTGACCTTTGACCAGGCCATGCGTCACCACCGAAGCGCCTTGAATATTCGGCTTGAGCTGGAACACACCGAAGCGATCAAGCGCGCGGTGGAATCTGGCTTGGGGATTGGCTGTATATCGCGGTTGGCGCTACGCGATGCATTCCGCCGCGGCAGCCTGGTGGCGGTTGAAACACCAGACCTGGATCTGGCGCGGCAGTTTTATTTCATCTGGCATAAACAGAAATATCAGACGTCGGCCATGCGCGAGTTTCTTGAACTGTGCCGCGCTTTCACCGCCGGGGTTCAGCGCAGCGACGAGATCGTTCTGCCGACGATTGCCTAGGGTGAAAACTCGCCGAGCGGCGATCAGGCAAGGCAAAAACAGGCGAGGAAGCGGAGTTTAGGCACCTAAATGAGCATTCCGAGCCTGTTTTTAACGCAGTCTGGTCGACGCGCAGGCAGTTTTGTCAGAGCAGAATCACCGCCCACACCATCACGATCATGCTCAGGGCCATTAACTGAGCAGCGCTGCCCATGTCCTTGGCATTTTTCGACAACGGGTGCCGATCGAGGGAAATCCGGTCAATGGCCGCTTCCACGGCCGAATTGAGCAACTCGACGATCAGCGCCAGCATGCAGACGGCAATCAGCAAGGCACGCTCGACGTGGCTGACGTTCAGCACAAACGCCAGCGGAATCAGGATGACATTGAGCAGCACCAGTTGACGGAAAGCAGCTTCGCCGGTGAAGGCTGCACGCAGGCCGTCGAGAGAATAACCACCTGCATTGAGAATGCGCTTGAGACCGGTTTGACCTTTGAAAGGCGACATAGAGTAGGCAACTGAACCAGAAGAAGTAGAAAAGCTAGATCAACAGAAGTTAAAAAAGCGTGAATGAAAGCGCCGTTAGTGGCTCGAAATTGACTCAAGTTGTTGCAACAACAACGCCGCCTGAGTCCGGGTACGCACCCCCAACTTGCGGAAGATCGCCGTCACATGCGCCTTGATCGTCGCCTCCGACACACTCAACTCGTAGGCAATCTGCTTGTTCAGCAGACCTTCGCAGACCATGGTCAATACACGGAACTGCTGTGGCGTCAGACTGGCCAAGCCTTCGCTGGCAGCCTTGGCCTCGTCCGAAACGCTGACCGCTTCAAATGCCTGCGGCGGCCAGAAGACATCGCCATCCAGCACAGAACGCACCGCTTGCTGAATCACTTCCAGTGAACTGGATTTGGGAATGAAACCGCTGGCCCCGAATTCACGGGAGCGCACCATGATCGAGGCTTCTTCCTGAGCCGAAACCATCACCACCGGAATCTGCGGGTATTGACCGCGCAACAGCACCAGCCCTGAAAACCCGTACGCGCCCGGCATGTTCAGGTCCAGCAGCACCAGATCCCAGTCAGCCTTTTCGGTCAGACGGGCTTCCAGCTCGGCAATGCTCGCCACTTCCACCAGACGAACCTCGGGACCAAGGCCCAGGGTCACGGCCTGGCGCAGCGCGCTGCGAAAGAGAGGGTGGTCATCGGCAATCAGGATTTCGTATGTGGCCATTTTTCAAATGATCCTGTTTTTTATGGCAGACCCGATGCATTCAGGTATCGCCAAGGCAACTCGAGGTACCGCCAGATAGCGGCACCAACAGGGCACGTTCAACGCCAAGAGCCCATAAAACCGGCGTTTCAATCTTCGGCCGCACCCCAATCGGCGCCAAGGATGCCCAGCGAAGCCTGGGTGGTCAAGCCGCAAACCTGCGGTTACCTGTCAGTATGGGCGACTCTCAGGACATGACCGGCGCGGTGTGTTCAACGAAAGGCAGCAATTCTGTATGGGCCGGGGTCGAGACATTCATTTCCAGTTGATGTTTCGCATCGAGGTAATGCTGGCTGAACACATCGAAATAGGCACCCAGTGCCGATGCAGCGTCTACATCCCCTGCCAGATCCAGGCACAACGCAGCCACTTCCGCGGTGCACAGGTGTTCGCTGCGGGTAGACCTTCGCAGGCGGTACCGCGAGAGTTTTTCGGGGAGCAGGCTCAGAATCGGAAACCCGTCGAAATAAGGGCTTTTCCGAAAAATCTTCCTCGCCTCGGTCCAGGTTGCATCCAGCAGGATGAACAGCGGGCGCTTCTCGCTGGTCGCCTCGACGGTATGAGTCACGCGTTCGGGAGCAACGTATTCGCCGGGAAAGACCAGATAAGGCTGCCATTGCGGGTCGGACAAAAGCTTGATCAATTGCGGGTCGATCTCGGTACGCGACCAGATAAAGGCAAAGTTATCCCTGACCACGTCTGCGATCAGCCAGCCGGTGTTGCTCGGTTTGAACACTTCCTTCCTGGTCATGATCAGGCAAACACCGGCCCGTGATTCGACCTGGGGACGCCAGTTACATAGGCAGTGGCTTTCGATCACCCGGCACGTATGGCAACGGGGCGCCCGTGAACCGCGGGCCAGAAAAGGCTTGGTGCTCTCCTCTTCTCGCTCATCGCGCAGACGGGCTACGGCGTTCGTGGCAAAACGTTGGGCTGCATCGCTCATCGCAGGCAGCACCGGCTGGGAAGGGATATCGACACAAAAAACACTCGGCAAGGCAGAAAGTCGCGGCAGTTTACCAGAGCAGCTCGCCCAAACCTGTACCGCCTACCCCCCGCTCGCCTATAATCCGCCGCCACTGAACGCACCGCCATGTGGCTGGTCGAAGCACCAGTCACTGAACCAGGAGAGTTTCATGCTGCGCCTTATCGTCCCCACCGCTGCCCTTCTGCTGGCCCTGCCCTTCAGCGCTCAAGCAGCCTCCCTGAATGACTTGAATCTGGGCAAGATGCTGGAAAAGGTTGCTGCGGAAAGTAACGTCGGTCTGCCTCGGGAAATCAATGAGAACCTTCTCGACCAAGGTTATACGGTCGATGGCAAACAGCTGATCGACCACATCAGCGTGCAATCGGCTTATGCCGACGAAATGCGCGCCAATCCAAAAGTGGTTTATCTGCAACTGGGCGCCAGCGTTTGCCGCAACGTGAACTACCGCAAGCTGATGGCCAAGGGCGCGATCATGCGTTACGACTTTTCGGAAAACAAAACCAATCGCCCTGTAGGCTCGGCCAGCTACCAGGAATCGGATTGCCCTGCGCAAACGGCACAAAAGAAAAAGTAATCACTTGAATCAGTGAGAACCTGCGCGTCGTTGCTCGTCATCGGCGCGCAGCTCTGCCACCAGCGCCTGCAAATAAGGCGAGCGCCACTCTTGGCCTTCCAGGCGCCGACGACATTCCTCTTCAAGGCTCACGTGATTGCGCGCGGCCGCCGACTGCAGCAATCGATACAGTTGCGCATCGACCTCCAGAATCACCAGGCTCATAGCCTGCCTCCTTGCACTTGATCGCCAATCATTGCGCGATGATCCCCTACCGCTCCTGAAGCCTTGCGCCTTGCCCTGGACGCAATGCTGTCGTGTTGTGTCTGTAACTGAGTAAATCAGAGCCTTGGCCGTCCGACACAGGTTCTGACGAGCGGTGACAGTCGGTTGTGAACTCGCAATAAGTGATTGCCAGCGAAGACTTTCGAGGACCATGATCAAGTCAGCGCAACTCACCACGAGCGTCTAGATTCAATGTATTGGTGTTTAATGTCCGGGGCAGAAAAGGGGCTGCCCATTCAGAGTCCTGTCGTGCGAACGTTTCTTTCATCCAAGGGATAAGCAGAACCCGTCTGGATGACTCGACCGCCACTTCAACGCTTCATGGTCAGGTCGGGTCGGGTGTAGTGCCCAGCCCTCTTGCGGGCTGAGAGCGACACAAGCTGTGTCGCGGCTCAGGCGAATTTCTCGTTCGAGCCGAAGGTTCTGTGTAGAAGGAGAAGTTGAATGCCTTACCAACCGAATGAGCTTCTGGTGCGTCATTTTCAGAGCATCGGCGTCGATCTCACCAGCAAGATCGAAGAGCAACTCAACCTGGTTTCACCCAATAGCCCGAATATTCCGATTTATCGCGACATGATGTTGACGGTCTTGCGCATGGCGCAAGAAGACCACAATCGCTGGAACGCCAAGATTACCCAGCAAACCCTGCGCGAACTCGAGCATGCCTTCCGTGTGCTGGAGCAGTTCAAGGGGCGGCGCAAAGTGACCGTTTTCGGCTCGGCACGTACGCCGGTTGAACATCCGCTGTACGCCCTGGCCCGGGAACTGGGCGCAAAACTCGCCCAATCGAACCTGATGGTCATCACCGGTGCCGGCGGCGGCATCATGGCCGCCGCCCATGAAGGTGCAGGTCGGGATAACAGCCTTGGATTCAATATCACCCTACCCTTCGAGCAGCATGCGAATCCGACCGTAGGCGGCACTGCCAACCTGCTACCGTTTCACTTTTTCTTTACCCGCAAACTGTTTTTCGTCAAAGAGGCCGACGCACTGGTGCTCTGCCCTGGCGGCTTCGGCACGCTGGACGAAGCCCTGGAAGTACTGACCCTGATCCAGACCGGCAAAAGCCCGCTGGTTCCCGTGGTGTTGCTGGATGCTCCTGGCGGCACGTTCTGGGAAAGTGCGCTGAACTTCATCCGCAATCAATTGGAGGCCAACCATTACATCCTGTCGAACGATCTGAAGCTGATTCGTCTGGTGTACACCGTCGATGACGCTGTGGCGGAAATCAATCAGTTCTACAGCAACTTCCACTCCAGCCGCTGGCTGAAACATCAGTTCGTGATCCGCATGAATCACAAACTCAGCGACCAGGCGCTCGAGCATATACAGGAGGCCTTTGCCGACCTGTGCCTGAGCGATCACTTTCATCAACATACTTACGCTGGCGAGGAGCACGACGAGGCTCAGTTCAGTCATCTGGTGCGGCTGTCCTTCACGTTCAACGCCCGTGATCACGGACGCCTGCGTGAACTGGTCGACTACATCAACCAGCCGGAAAACTGGGCCACGGCTCAACCGCCCCAGACGCCACAGCGCAAACGGGAACAGATCAAGGTTACTTGAGCAAAAAAAGGCCCGACTATTTCAATAGTCGGGCCCTTTCAGTCAGTCATCCATTCCTCGGCCGCTGAACAAGCGGCCAATCATTTCCATGGAGTATCCCCGATAGGCGAGGAAGCGCCCTTGCTTGGCGCGCTCGCGGGCGTCTATCGGTAAATGCCCGGCAAACTTGCGTCGCCAGGTCTCCTCCAGGTTCTCCTGCCAACTGATTCCGCTTTCACGCAGGGCAAGTTCGATATCGGCACGTTGCAAACCACGCTGGCTCAACTCTTCGCGAATGCGCAAAGGGCCGTAGCCGGAACGGGCACGGTAGGAAACGAAGCTTTCGAGGTATCGGGATTCGGACAGCAGCCCCTCTTCCGTCAGACGGTCGAGTGCTGTATCGATCATTTCATCAGAAGCGCCGCGCTGACGCAGTTTACGCGTCAGCTCGACTCGACCGTGCTCGCGTCGTGCGAGCAGGTCCATTGCGGTTCGCCGCACCGCGACGAGGGTATCGAGTACGGCGGTCATCGGATCAATCAGATATCAGCGTCAGCCAGATCATCGGCAGTCTCTTTGACCGGCGAAGCCTTGACGTCTGGAGTCGGCGTCAGCAGCTTGTCGCGAATCTGCTTCTCAAGAGTGGCTGCGATGTCCGGGTTATCCTGCAGGAACTTGGCCGAGTTGGCTTTGCCCTGGCCGATCTTGCTGCCGTTGTAGGCATACCAGGCACCGGATTTCTCAACGAAGCCGTGCAGCACGCCAAGGTCGATCATCTCACCGTTGAGGTAGATGCCCTTGCCGTAAAGAATCTGGAACTCGGCCTGACGGAACGGCGAAGCCACCTTGTTCTTGACGACTTTGACACGGGTTTCGCTGCCGACCACTTCGTCGCCTTCTTTCACCGCGCCGGTGCGGCGGATGTCCAGACGAACCGAAGCGTAGAACTTCAGCGCGTTACCACCGGTGGTGGTTTCCGGGCTGCCGAACATCACGCCGATTTTCATCCGGATCTGGTTGATGAAGATCACCAGGCAGTTGGCGTTCTTGATGTTACCGGTGATTTTACGCAGCGCCTGGGACATCAGACGGGCTTGCAGGCCCACGTGCATGTCACCCATTTCGCCTTCGATTTCAGCCTTCGGAACCAGGGCCGCCACGGAGTCGACGATGATCACGTCAACCGCGTTGGAGCGCACCAGCATGTCGGTGATTTCCAGGGCTTGCTCGCCGGTATCCGGCTGGGAAACCAGCAGGTCGTCGACATTGACGCCCAGTTTGCCGGCGTACTCCGGGTCCAGGGCGTGCTCGGCGTCGACGAATGCGCAGGTCGCGCCGGCTTTTTGAGCCTGGGCGATCACGGACAGTGTCAGCGTGGTTTTACCGGAGGATTCAGGACCGTAGATTTCAACGATACGGCCTTTTGGCAGACCGCCAATGCCGAGTGCGATATCCAGACCCAGAGAGCCAGTGGAAATAGCCGGGATCGCCTGACGGTCTTGATCGCCCATACGCATCACGGCACCTTTGCCGAATTGACGTTCGATCTGACCCAGGGCCGCAGCCAAGGCTTTCTTCTTGTTGTCGTCCATTAAAGTCCTCACGTAATCAATAAGGCCTGACGGCCAACACCTGTATAAGTAGCCAGTATTATTCCACAGCGTTTCGGGATCGCCTACCCCTCATTTGAGATTTCTCCGGCGGTATACTGCAGCAACCCCTCTAGCGCGGCCTTCACCGTTTGTCGGCGGACCTCACCGCGGTTACCGGGGAAGTGTCGGCACTCCGAATACACGGCATCTCCGATCCCCCAGGCCAACCACACGGTGCCCACCGGCTTGTTCGACGTACCGCCGTCCGGTCCTGCAATACCGCTGACCGCCACGGCAAAACGCGCGCGACTCTTGTGCTGGGCGCCACGTACCATGGCTTCGACCACTTCACGACTGACCGCCCCGACCTCGGTGAACAACTCGGCGGGCACATTCAGTTGCTGGGTCTTCTGCCGATTGGAATAGGTGACGTAACCCGCCTCGAACCACGCCGAGCTGCCGGCGATTCGGGTGATCGCTTCGGCGATCCCGCCACCGGTGCAGGACTCCGCCGTGCTGACATGCGCATTGAGCACCTGCAAACGCCGGCCTAGTTGCGCGGCAAGCTGGGTGATTTCGTTCACGACTCTCTCCTTGATCAGGCGGGCATGCGCACTACCGTACACGAGCGAATCACGCTTGCAAGACGCGGGCTAGATCAAAATGTTAATGAGCCAGGGCTCTGACATACGCCTGACAGGCCTGCAAGGCAATCAGTCCGCGGTCGCCTGTGTCGGTGATGCCGATAATTCGTTGAGCATGCGCCGGCTCAAGTCGGGCTCGTAGGGTTCCATGAACCACGCCGCCGGTGCCGGAGGCGGCTGACACACCACAACCGGTGTCGGCTTCACGGGGGTCGACAAGGACTGACAGGCGCAAATCAGCAGTGGCAAGACGGTCGCGCAGGCGACCTTGATCACGTTGTGCATCGCTCAAGGCCTTTGAATAGGTTTGATCGCTGGCCTGAAGACGCTGCTCCAGGGCCAGGCGCTTGTCCTGTTCGGTGCGCTGTTGATTCGCCGCCGCCAGGGTCAGTTGGTTCAGCGCCTCGCCGTGCAACCTGGCTTGTTCCGCCAGTTGCCGACCGTAGCGCCAATCCTGAAGGTGCCAGGACACTGCCGCAGCACTGCCAGCCACAATGGCCAGCAGCACAGCGACGCCGATCACCCGGTACGAAAGTGGCATCAGACCGAAGGCTGGCATAACACCGCCCTCGCCCGTGTCCAGAGCTGCAAACGTTCTTCCAGCCCATTCAACCCGCCGTTGATCCTGCGGGTGATGCTGTTGAACTGCTCACGATCGGCCAGTTCATTCAAACCGTTCAGCTCCCAGAACCAGGCCGCCGATTCGGCCGCCCATTGCGGCTGCTCGAGCAACTCTGGCAGGGTCAGCAAACGCTCATCACCGAACAGTCCAAGGCTGCATCGACGATAGTTATCGCGCCCGGTGATCTGAATCAGCCCACGCCCCCGATAGCGCTGACCATCACCGTCAGCTTCAGGCGTATTGCCCAAGCGGACGGCCAGCGTGCCGGTATCGTATTTGCTGAGGTACTGGTCGCTGCCCAACTCACGCACATACCGCAACTGCCCCGACTCATGGCCGATTTGTGCAAGGAACGCGGCGATGCGCTTGGGGGTGTTGATGTTGTGGCGGGTCATGGCGGTGTTGAGGGCAGAAACGAAAACGCCCGCTTGGAGGCGGGCGTTGGGCATGATCTTGAGCAGTTGCCCTTCTGTTACAGGCATGAGGATGTCCTTGATTTACTTTTGTTTAAGACCGAAGAGCGAACGCAGTGAATTTGTCGATTCCTTGGGTTCAGAAAACGTCAGAATCGGCCACTCGACTTCAAGTGGGTAGCTTGCTTGCTGTTCGATGCGGTTCAAGGCAACGCAGTAGCGTTTCCAGTCCAGCAGCGCGGATTGCTCCTGTTGTGTGGCATCGCCCAGATCGACGGCGTATTGAAGAGGGGCGATGCGCATGGCGGCGTCGCGCAAGCGGCTGTCTCGCTCTTTCAGAACACTTGCCAATTCGGCTGTTTCTTTCGCCGATTGATCAAGTTGCCAGTCGCCATCGAGCCAAACGTAATATTGACCGGGCCAAGGTTTATCGGTGAGGCCATCAGGTAACTCACCCAATTGTTCCCAGGTGGTCGATGCGCCTGTTTGCATTTGAAATACTGTGCCGCGGCGGTCACGCAATGCCTGCGGAGCTCCGTTAACCCAGGCCCATACAAAACCGTTTTCGGGTTCGGCAAGCGCGTGAGGGAACTCGACGGCATTACTCGGTAATTGAACACCAAGCCCCGGGACGACAGGGAATGTAATTGGACCAACCAATTGGCGAACGTCATTGATTAAATAATTTGGCATTTAAACCTCAAATGAGTTTGATACGGCCAGGGTAAGCAATGTTTCGCGGACGAGCCACACCACTGTGATTCATCAATTCAAAGTCAGGGAGCTGCGTAACTGTAGTATTGGGTGTGATGTACTTAACAACCGACCCCACATAGTCCCCCAAAGAACCCGCATCAAAACCCAACAACTTTCTTTGGCCGATAATATCTGTGGCAAAAATAATGTTATCTCCAATACCATTGTCGCCGTGCACCAATGACCCCTTTTGCCACGTACCCGGTACACGTCCGGTATCGACGGAATAATCCTCAGCCCATATCCGAAGAAACTCACCACGCGCTTCGGGAGCGCGAAAAGTCGTGGAACCATCCCCCGGCGTCCATGCACCTCCACGATCGGTTTCTGGGCGCAACATTCCCGACTGCTGCGCGTGATCCCACAGCCAAGGCCACTCAGCGCGATTAAGGATTGATCCGTTCAGGGCACCGTATCCGCCCGGCATCAATGCCACGGTCGTTTCAAAGACAGGCCGCCCAAGCGGGGTTCCATCAAACCGCCCTACGGGCCACCAGCTACCAGCGCCATCGCTACGCAAATGCCACCAGTCTCCCGCGCCCATCAACACCAGAAACGGATAACCGTTAGTACGAAGATGCGTGTGAAATTTGAGAGAGTCTGTGCCCGAACATTGAACAACCAACCGGTTACCGCTGTTATCCACTCGGCGCACGATCACATCACGAACACCTAGGGCTGAATTAGCAGCAGGCAGTGTGAGAGTGACCGCATTCGCTCCGCCATTGGCCAACACAAGCCCCAGATCATCGGGAGCCAATATTTGAGAGACGGCCACGGTTTTCACCAACGAAAGCATCGGACTAGCCTTCGTCATGATTACTTGCAACGCTTTCAACAACTGACCGTTATCTGCCTCAGACGGAGCCAGTCCGGCACTCGTAATAACCGCCAGCATTTCCTGGGTAACACTGTTACCCCACGTCGCGGGAATCAACGATCCCGGTGTTCCGGAAACCATGTTTTCATCAACGAACCTGCCATTCACCAACCCTACACCGGGGACACTTTTTGGATAATCCAATGTTCCACTCCTTATAAATGTCTATTGAGCGATGGTGGGCTCTACCGGTTTCACCGATTTTCTGACCCGTGTTTTTCTAACAGGAGCAGCCATAATGCTGACGGGGGCAATCAGTACCGGTCGCTCTGTCAGTGCAGGGAACTTCTCGGTAACCGGCCAATTGCGCAAGTTTCGACGGTAAGTTTGCAAGGCTTCGTACTCCGCCGCTGACAACGTGGTTGCCCCTCCTGTCTCCAGCTCGTCACGATGCCTTGCAACCAAACCATCGGTTTGAAACAGTTCGGAGTCGCGCCAGGCACGTTCGTTTGACGCAGACACTTCAGTTGACACAGACGGAGGATCCACAAGAATCGGGTAACCATCTTCAGGACGCACAGAAATAATCTTCGGCGATCTAGCCAACGCCTCAAGCAACGAGAGCCAATATGCCCGGGGTATTTCGATTACATCATCAGGAATATCCGCCCCATTTAACCCAACAATATAAGCACCCCGTGTTCGCGCGCTAAATAATATTGTACCGTTCAATTCAATACCCCTTCGCAATGTAATTAACAGCCCAGCCAGCCGCCATCTGCCCCGTATAGCTTCGAACTCTAAGTCGGCAACCTTGTTTTGTATTGGTACCGCCAATAAGAATGACCATTGCGATGTCACCACCGACATGATTGGCGACAACCGAAACACAGGCATTGGGAAAAGAGACTGGAAAAGTCACATACATTTCTCCATTCGCATCAGTCATACCATAACCCCACTGATCCATGTTGCCACTCGGATACTTCTGATACCCAGAAGCCCCGGTGACACCCGCGAACAGGGTGGCGTACTTCAGACTGGCAGTACCGTAAACCGTCCAGACCCCGGACTCTTTGACAAAGGTCGCATTCTCGCCTGCGGTCATAGTCATGCTATTGAGCATGGCGCCTTGCGGAGTGATTTGAGCCCCTGAATTACTGGCAACAGTAACAACCGAACTGGCACGACAATGCAGGCTTATCACCGCGCCAGCAGGGACCGCATTAACATCCGGCAACGTCACCGTATAACTTGTCATTCCGCCAAGGCCTATCGAACGACCAACGTCCGCGACGGTAAGTTGCTCTGATGCCGATATCCCGCGTGAACCTGCATAGTTCCCGAGTGCACGCTGCACAAATTCAGAGGTCGCCACCGACTTTCCTGCGTCAAACTGTGGTGGCGTAACAAACAGATTGGAACTGCGCAAGGCTCCCAGCAACTGATTGTTCGACGCTTCATCCGGTGTCAAACCGGCGGCCTGTACAACACTCAGAATTTCCTGAGTGACGCTATTTCCCCAACTCGCCGGAATCAACGATCCAGGTGTCCCGGTGACCGGGTTTTCATCGACAAACCTGCCATTCACCAGCCCTACGCCGGGTGTATTTTTTGGATAATCCATAATGTTTGTCCTCCAGCCGTGTTTGACCGGAATATTTGAACGAAAACAAAAACGCCCGCTGGGTTAGTGGGCGTCAGACATGTCTCTCAAGAGACTCATACTCATCGTGGCCGGGGCTAACCCGCTGCGCTCTACTGCGACAGTTCGCTCACGACGTTATGCAGGGCCAGAATGGCTGCATCGCACACTTCTTTCGCCCGTTCAGTCTTGCCCTTGGCGACTTGAGCCCTGATCTGCTCCTTGGCTTTCAAGCGCAGGGTGCGCAGGGTCAACAAGCTGTTATTGAATTCGGCCGATTTGCCAAGAATGTCGTCAGCAGCCTCTTGGGCTGTTCGACCTTTGACGGCCCATGCGCTCACGGACAGTGGGACGGCTTTTTTGGGGTAACCCGCGTCCTTGAAGGCCCGTGCATCGGCGGCAGCGCTCGCATATTCCATCGCGCGCAGCGGATCCCCGGTCAGAGCCTTGCGGGCGCTGTCGGCCGCCGCGTCCACTTGGGAGCAAAGACGCTCTGCATGGTCACGCTCTACCTCTGCCACTTTGGCGGGATTCAGCACCCATTCGGCGCCATCCCAGTCATGGGCTGGTGAAGGCTGAGCAGGACGAAGTTCACCGTCATGATCATGAAGTTCCTGAATGATTTTCATCGGATCAACTCCCAGGAAAGATGGACATTTACAGCGTCAGCGAAATTGACAGCGATACCAGAGCTGTAGTCAGCCAAGGCCTGGTGACTCTTCATGCCCATGCTCAACAGCAATTCATCACTGTCGGCACTGGCAGAGCCGTACGTGTGCTCTGCCTGGTAAACCTGCCAGAGCGAGCGCAGTTGAGAGTGATCAAAACTGGCCGTCAGCGTCGATACCGTTACGTCGCTCAAAACGTTATTGGTAAACAGCATGCAAGGTACCGGGTTGGCCGGGTTGGCCCACCCTGTAGAAAAGTTTGAACTCGTCGTCAGTACCGGGGACAAGAAGCAATAATTGCCTCCCAACCACCCGGCTGTCGCAAAGGCCAGTGAGGTCACCGCAGTAGCAGAAGGCGTAGGATTACCGGCGACAAGACGCGCCGCACGAGCATGCGGGTCAAGCGGCAGGTAAATCACTCCCGTACCATTCACCGTCTGAGTCCAGGAAAGTCGGGCACGGTTATAGATCTGGCGCACGACTGGTACGGTGCCAGGTGCGGCAGTCACCACCCAGGCAAGGCATATATCCAATGTGGTTGAGGCAAAACCACCCCCGGCAGCGCCGTTGATCGTCCCTTTCTGAGAATCCGGCGCAACGTCAAAAAGGGTTCCACGCTGCATGTAAAAAGTCAGCGCACCACCCACCACCTGAGCCCTGAGGAAGTACCCCGAGTTCGGCAGCAAGTCCGCACTGCTCCATGCCGTTGTCATGAAGGTTCGAGACCGGCCGAGTTGCCCAGCCAGCACCTCCTGACCAATGCTGATGTACACACCCGCCGGAATCGACACCTTCCCGCCACTGGTCGAAATAGCTGTCGGTGTCACCGGCAGACGCGCATCAGCTGTCGCCACCGTCGGCAAAGGTAACGCCGCAATGGGCAATGCCAGATCCTGATTCCAGCCCTTGGCCGTAACGCTCTGAATCGCTTGCAACAACTGATCGTTTTTCGTCTCATCCGGGGTCAACTCGCCCGCCTTGATGACGTTCACAATCTCCTGGGTGACTCCATTACCCCACGCCGCCGGAATCAGTGACCCCGGCGTTCCGGTCAGCGGGTTTTCATCGACAAACTTGCCGCTGATCAACCCGGCGCTGGGCACACTCTTCGGATAATCCATTTCCTATCCCCTAGTCATAATTGATGTGCACCAATGTATGAGCCGGCGCACTGCGGTGGATCAAACACTCCAGCGCCGAGCCCGGGTTCATGCCAAAGCGCTCGCCCCAATAACTCGCCCCAAAACGCCGGCCCAGCAACAATCGTCCACCGGTATTCAGTGTCCACATGAACTGCGCCTGCCAGGTACCGAAGTGCGCCGCACCGAAACGCGAGCGGCCCATGCGCGGGGCTTCGAGTTCGGTGATGGTGGCGTTCGGGTAGCCCTGGGTGCGGGCGATTTCGACGAAGTAGCTGATTGCCTGGCTGCCGACCGCGAGCAGCCGCCGGCGTACCGCGAGGCGGCGGTCGTCGAACAGCGGGGTCAGGCCCAGGCATGGGTCGGGCAGGTTCATCACCCGTTCCCAGTCCGGCACCAGTTCGCTGACGCCGGCCGGGTCCATTTCGTTGAGCAGGTCGGCGGCGCGGGCGTCGAGACGTGCCAGTTCCTGGGAGACGCCTTCCAGGACTTGCTCCAGTTCCGGCACTCGCTCCGGATCCCAGGCCGGGCCGCTGGGCAGCAGGCTGCGCAATTGGGCCTGGTATTGTTCGGCGGTTCTTATTGCAGCCATACGCAACCTCCGAACGTCAGCAGCTGATTGCTCGCGGCCGTAACGTCGGCGGCTGGCGCGACCAGTTTGTGATCGCTCTCGCCGGTGGCGCTGCTGATGGCTTCGGCAATGTGAGTCAACAGCAAGGTTTCCCCGAGACCGGCCTCGCGGTTGTGCAAGTCGCGCAACTGCGCTTCGACGGCAGCGCGTACAGCGCTGGTGTCAGGGGTCAGGCGCAGACGGTAGGTCACCGGCATCTGCACCGGCGCCAGCACATGCAACTCGGCGGTGACCGGGCGCAAAGGCTCGATGTGCGCCTGAACCAACGCCAGTTGCGTCGCGTCCGGAACCGGCTGCGGGTCATCGTCACGCATGACGAACAAACCGACAGTGCCTGGCCCCAGATAGCTGCCACGACACCAGGCGCGGGTGATTCCGGGGCACTCCAGCGCCCAGGTTTCATAGTCTTGCGCCGAGCCGCCGTGAGGAATGATGCGGTACGAGCGAATCACCCGCGAGCGCAGCGATTCGAGGCTTTCGCGGGCAATGCCGCCAGTCAGGCCCGGCGCCAGCACGGTGAAGACTCCGCCGATGCCCTGGATCGGTTGCACCGGGATCAGCGTCATGCCTGCATCCGCATTGCCGAGCGATCCGGCGTCCAGCGCGGCGATGGTGGTGCTGTTGAGGCCATTGCTGGTGGTGAGCGCGGCGGTCACTTTGTAGGTGCGACCGTCGCTCGATTGCAGCAGGGTGTCGACGTCCAGCACCGCGCCCGCCGTGGCGCTGAAGCTGACGCTGCCGCGGGCGGATTGCGCCGCTTTACGCGGCTGGTTGAGGCGTAGCGCGGCGATGCGTTCCAGGGTCGGTTCATCGGCCTTGTCCGGCAGAATCTGCTCGGCGATCCAGTCCAGATAGCCATACAGGCCAAAGGCTGCACCGCCGAGGGTTCGGGCCAGAACTTGCGCATCGGACTGGCGCAGCGAATCGCTGGCCAGGTCGCTTTGGGTGCGCTTGATCAGCACCGGCAGCGAAGGCGTTTCAAACGGCATAGGTCACCTGCCAACTGTGTTCAGGGTTGATGTCCAGACGCTCACCGTCGGCCAGGGTCAGGACCGTGCGCAGGTTCAAGCGCTGGTCGTCGAGGCGTTCGCTGAGGATCTCGATGGCGCTGCAATGGCCGTCGTCGATCAGCCATTGCAGGGCTTCGCGGGCATAAAATTCGGCGTCGAGCTGGGTCTGCCGGGTCAGCTTGACCCGGCGCAACAACCACAGGCGCGAGCCGATTCGGTCATCGGCCACCGTGGGAAAACTGTCGCCCCACCAGCCGAAGCGTTCGTCGTCATCGAGGAAGTCATCGTCGGCGGCGCGGCGCCAGGTGAAGAGGCTGATCAGCACCGAACGGGTCAATGCGGTCTTGAGGTCATGACTGATAAACATCACTGACCTCCTGCGGGGGCAGCGGTCTGGCCGTTGCCCGGCTGGACGCCCGGATGCACGTGTTTGATCTGGCTGATACCGCCAGCGACCTGGTCACCCTGGGAGACGATCTTGCCGGTCTGGGTCAGGGTCGGCGTATCGATGTTCACAGCGCTGCTGGCGCGGATGTTCAGCGTGCTGGTTTCGATGTCGATGATCCGGCCGCGCTTGAAGTGGACCTTGTCCCCTTCGTCGGTGTAGATCGCCACTTCACCGGGCGCCAGCGCCTTGAGGCGATAGCGGCGATCGGCGACCACCAGTACCACGGCGTGGGAGCGATCGCCGCCGAGAAAGGTCGCGATACCTTCGGCACCGGCCAGCGGGTTGCTGGTGAAACCGTAGGGTTCGAAGTGCTCCATGTCGTCGTTCACTTCGCCGGCAGTCAGGCGCATTTGCAGCGATTGCAGCTTGGTCGCCGAATTGGCGAGTACGACGGTGCCGCGCGCCAAGAGGCGTGTCAGTAGGCTCATTGGGTTTTCCTTGAATGGCGAGCGCGCTTTTTTGTGGGAGCTGGCTTGCCTGCGAATGGGACGACGCGGTGTGTCAGACAAGACGCTTTCGCGAGCATCGGAACGCCGCCCGGCCCGCTCCCACAGGTTCAGCATCAAGACTTCTTGGGGGGCACCGGGTTGGCGTCGAAGGTATGCGGCGGCGCCACTTGCAGGGTGGTGATGGAGCCCTGCTCAGAGAGCGAGTAAGTGACCTTCGAGATCAGCATGTCCTGATCAAAACCCAGCACCTTGTCGATCACCCTGACCTGCGTGTTGTGCCGCCACAAATCGCCGTTGGATTGCCGCCAGCCTTGCACGCGATAGGTCGTCGTCAGGGCCTTGCCAGTGCGGGTGGCGCTTTCCCAGTCGGCACGTTGTTGCGCCAGTTCTGGCGTCAGTTGCGCACTTTCGCTGATCACCGTGACCCGTTTGCGTTGGGCCGTAGCATCGGTCGCCACACCCGACACCTCGCTCACCGCACTGCCGCTTTTGCTGTCGCTGCCCTTGTGCTGGCCAATGACCCGGTATTCAGAGAAGACCTGGCTGAAATCCATCGGCGCGTTGGCCGAGAGAATGTTCTTGCCCAGTTCCAGCACATCACTGGCCCGCCCGCCGCTGCCGGGTTTCGCCAACAGCACGCGGCCTTCGGCATCGTCGGTGGAGAACACCCGGTACAGGGTCAGCAAGCGGTCGATGGACTGAAACACCGTTTCTCCCGGGACGATGCTGTGTTTATTCAACTTGGCGGTTTGTGCGATCTCGCTGACCACGCTCACGCCATAAGGCGATGCCAGAGCCTGGACGATGCTCAGCACGCTTTGTTCCTGCCATTGGCTCGGACGGTTGATCGCCGCGCAATCCACCAGGTCCCGGGTCAGCGAACTGCCCTCGATACTCAGACTGATCTGCTTGCCGTCGTAACTGACCGGTGCCTTGTAGACGTGTCCCGTGAGCACCAGGTCGCAACCGATCCGCACTTGGCAACGTGAGCCGGGTTTGATCGGCACCGCCAGGGTTTGCCCCGGCCATTGCCAGGTGATGTTGAGTGTGAAGGTGCGGAACTGACGCTCCAGGTCCGCACTGATTTCCACACTTTTCCAGCCGCCATAATCCAGACCGTTAACGGTCAGGCTGACGGCGTTTGCAAGGTCGGTCATGGTCTACTCCCGGGCGATTTGCAGGCCGCCCGGGGGCAGGAATCCAAAGTGGATCACCCCGTTGCGTTGCGTCACTTCACTCACCCGAGTGGCATCCCCCAGGTATTTGTAGGTGAGCACCAGTGCCGGCATGCTCTGATTGGGAGACAACGTGATCAGCCGCACACCGGAAGATGCCACCGCCGTCAGATGCCCGAACAGTTGCTGGCGCATGGCGTTGAGCGCTTGATAATGCACAGCGTCCGCCTTGAGCGCGGCTTGCCAGATCGCTTCATTGAGCGCATCGCGCAAGGTCAGCACATCGTCGGCCACCGGCACGTCCACCCGCAGCACCGGTTGCACGGCTTGCTGCGCGAGGGACGGCGTGGAGTTCAATTTGACCACCGGAGTCGCCACCGGCATCCGCGCCACCTGATAGCCGAGCTTCACCAACAACGCGTCCTGCACCAGATTGGCCATGGCCTGAGCCGCCGCCACCGTGTCCTTGCCAGTGGTGAGCTTGGGAGCGTCGATCTTTTTCACCGCTTCAACCTGCTGCGAAGCGCTGGCGAGCACGCCACGGTAACCCTCACGAGCGAAGTCCCCGAGTTCCTTGATGTCACCCAGCAAACCCTTGAACTCCGCGCTCACTTCACGGGGCAGTTCCTTGATCGCCTTGACCAGCAAACTGAGTTCCTTGTAGGTCTCGATAACCTCCTTGAACTCATGCTCGATGACCTCGTAGACGTCTTTGAGGCTGTCGCGCAGTTCCTTGATGCCGATCCGTGCCGCCTTGATGAGGCTCATGGCATCTTCGAAGCGACCTACCATCGACCCCAACAAGCTGTCGGCCGACACCAGCAATTGCTCGCGAGTGTTGACCTGGGCGGTGGGGAACTGCAGCGGCTGGTCGGGGTAGAACTTCAGGGCGAACGTCACCAGCCCGCCGTCCTGACGGGTCTGGGTCATTTCGCATTCGCCGACCTTGACCTGCATCCGCCCCAGCCACGGATGAACCAACTCACCCGCGCCCTCCTCCAGCGCCTTGAGCAGTTTGTCACGCTGCTCCAGGCAATCGGGCCCAACGATAAACGCCGTCAGGTCGTGGATCTTCGCCTGTTGGCCAAGGCCCTCGAAGAACGGCTGGTCACGCTGGGGATACTCATGCAACTGACCTTTCTGGCCGACCGGGGTTTTCGCCTGATCGACCCAGAATCCGACGCCGCGAAACGACGCCGGCAACAAACGATCACGCCAACTCATTGGAACCTCCTAGAGACAGTGAGCGATAGCCAATCTGCGACGTCACGGCCAGGCCAGGCTGGTTGGTCTGTGGTTGATCGGTACGCATGCCGGCCGGTGCATTTTCAAAGCGCACCGTCAGGCCGCCTTCCAGTTGCGCACGGTTGTTGGCGGCGCTTTGTTGCACCAGGGCGTTGGAGCCTTTCGGCAAATCACTCGACAGCGACGCTTGATCGTTACTGGCACCGAAAAACGCTGGCGCCAGTTCACCTTTGCCTTCGGCGTTGGTTTTCTGTTGCGCCTCGGTCAAGCCTTCGACCTTGCCGGTGATCTTCGCGATGAAGCCACTGACACTGCCGCCGAACAGGTCCTTGATCGGCTCGATAATCGCCTTGAGCTTTTCCCACAGCCCACTGAACCACGCGATGATCGGCGTCCAGTGTTCGGTAATCATCTGCATCGGTGACCAGTCGAACAGCGTTTTGAACAGTTCCCCGACCGGGGCCGTGACACTGCTCAGCGAGTCCCACAAGCCCGAGAAGAATTCACTCAGTGGCTCCCACGCCGCACTGACCTGCACCATCGGCGACCAGTCGAACAGACCTTTGAAGAAGTCCACCACCGGTTGAGCCATCACCTCCAGGGTTTGCCACAACCCCGAGAAGTAGTTGCTCAGCGGGTCCCAGGCTGCGCTGACCAGCGCCATCGGCGACCAGTCGAACAGACCTTTGAAGAAGTCGACTACTGGCGCCGCCAGTGCACGCAACACATCCCAGGTCGCCGAGAAAAAACCAACCAGTGGCTTCCAGTTGTTGAGCACCATGCCCAGCGGCGACCAGTCGAAGAGCTTCTTGAAAAAGCTCATCACTGGCACAGCCAAAGCCCGAAGCAAATCCCAGATCGCTGAAAACAATCCAACCAGCGGTTGCCAGTTGCTAACGATCATCCCCAACGGAGTCCAGGAAAACAGTGTCTTGAAGAAGTCGATGACCGGCACAGCAACGGCTTTGATCCCTTGCCAAAGCGAACTGAAGAAGCTGCTGACCGGACGCCAGTTGGCGATGATCATCCCTAATGGTGTCCAGCTGAAGATCACCTTGAACGCGTCGAACAGCAGCGAAGCCGCCGCTTTGATAACGTCCCAGAGCGCGGCGAACACCTGACTGATCGGCCCCCAGTTATTGATGATCAGCCCCAGCGGCGTGAAGGCGAACATCGTCTTGAAGAACTCGACCATCGGCATGACAACCGGTGCAATCTCTTGCCAGAGCCCGGCGAAAAACGCCGAGATCGGCTTCCAGTTTGCAACGATTACCCCAGCCACCAACGCAATGCCCATGGCTATCAGCATCAGCGGACTGGTCTTGAGCACCGTGCTCATCAGATCAAGCGCTTGTGAAGCACCCGTAACCGCCGATTGAATGGCCGAGAACGCGATAGCGCCCGCGGCAATGCCCTGGACCAGTTCCGGGTTTTCGTTGAGCAACGTTCCGACGCCATTGAGCAACGGCTCGAGACCGACCACCACCGCGCTGACTGCCGGCAGCAATGCGGCGTCAACCGCGACCGAGACCTTGTCCATCGAAGCGCTGAAAACGTTCAGGTTTTGCGCAGCGCTTTTGGGCACGCTCGGTACATCGACGTTTTTTGCCGTCTCACCGACCTCAGCCAATTTGCCCTGGAACGCTGCCGCCGACTTGATACCTTCGACGAAGGGCGTGACCACGCTACCGCCCTTGAACAACCCGCTGATATCCAGCTTGCCCAGGCCGGCCTGCTCAAGGTTGTTTTTGAAGCCATCGACTTTCGCCCGAAGGGCCGCGAGCTTGGGTGACAGTTCATCGATGCCTGTCAGCAAGACCGCTTTTTTCTCAATCTTTTCTGTCTCTGCCATCACTGCACCTGCTGCATCGCATTGATCCGTTGCGCGTGCTCCAGTGATTCGCGGAGCACGTCCAGTGGCCGGGCCATCATCTGTTCGGGGTCAACCTTCCAGAACCAGGCCAGGTCATAGGCGACAGCGATCAGGTCGGAGATGGCGCCGATGCCGCACTCATGAAAAAACTCGCGACGGCCCAGCTCAACGCGTTGAGGTCAGCCAGGTCCAACTGGTTGACCGACGACGGCGGGATGCCGGCGCAGACTGCGATGTATTTGGCCGCGACATCCATGTCCAGGCTGACTTCTTCGCTCTTGTCGATCTTGTACGGCAACGCTTTGATCGCCCGCACTTCCTGCACCGTCGGACGGCGCAGGGTCAGTTCGGTCAGCGGCTCGCCGTGGGCCTCGATGGCCACTTGCAGCTTCACGGCTTGAGTCATTGCCAGGTCCCCTTCACACCTTCGAAGACCAACGCGATAGACGCGTCATCGCCCTTGGAAATCGGCGCATCGACCAGGTAGGCACCGGCCAGCACGAAGACTTTGCCGTTGCTGAATTCGCAGGTGACGGTCATGTCGGTACCGGCGATCAGCTGCTTGAGCGGGAAGTCCGGGGTGTGCAGTGCCGTCACCTTGAACGATGGGGTGATGTCGGTTTCCTTGTAGAAACCCGGCACCAGTGTTTCGCGTTTGGTGGACATCAGCGGCGCTTCGCAGCCACCGTTGATGGTCAGTTGAGCGCCGTCCACTTTGACGTAGCAGGTGCCCGCAATCAGTTGACCCATGGTGTTTCTCCCTTCAATAAAAAGCCCACGCGAGGTGGGCACAAATCACACAGTGAAACGCGGCACTCAGGCCGCGTTGTCGTACTGCAAACGGAATTGGTTGAGCAGCGCGAACACACGCAGGCCGTTGATGTAATCCGGCGGGAACAGCACGTTGACGCGGCTCGGGTCCTGGCTGTCGCGCTCGACGATCAGGTGTTCGGCGAACAGCTCGGCGTTCTCGACGTGGCCTTCCAGTTCGAGCTTGGCGTACTGGGCGATCAGCTCACCGCGAATGGTGCTCGGGGTCACGATCGGCTGGCCGGCACCGAAACGGGTGCCGTCGGCGGCCAGTTTGTGACGGCCGTACTTGCTGGTGATCACGCTTTGCAGACGACGCACGATGAACGCCGACTGGTGCATGGTTTCGCTGTCCAGGTAGGAGTTGTCTGCCTGACCGTAAGCGTTCTTCTGATAGGTAGTGATCGCACGCTGAATGCGCACGTAGCCGCCTTCGTAGTACGCGGTAGCGATGCCGTAGTTGAGCAACGACTGGCGCTCGGTCAGGGTGAAGCGCTCACTGGCCGGAGCCGGTTCAACGCCCGGCAGGCTGCCGCTTTGGGTCGGACGGCTGGCGTCGGCAGAGATGAACACCGAGGTGCGCGCAGCCAGTGCGGCCGCCTGAACCCAGAACGGTTGAGGGACACCCAGCTCCAGCGCCTGAATGGTCATGTGCTGGTCGTTACGGGTTTGACCGGCGGCGACCAGAGTGCCAACGGTGCCGCGTTTGGCGGTGTAGACGTGACCGAACAATTGCTTGGCCCACGACCAACGACCGACGCTGTCATCCATGACGGCTTGCCAGGTATTGAGGGTTGCAGTGTCAGTCCACGGCATGCAGATGAATTCGAACGGCTCATCACCCAGCGCTGCGACTGCCGCTACTTGATCCGGCACGCCAGCACCACCGGCCATTGGGGTGATGGCGGTGGTCAGGCCAGCCGGTGTGTCTTCGCCATTGCTCTTGCCCAGGCGATTGAACTGCAGGCTGATGTCGTTGGCGCTGTCACCGGTCCATTTGGCGGCCAGGGTAATCACGCCTTCGACCGCAGCGGCGGTAACCGGCAGATCGGCGCTGGCGTTGATTTTCAGAGCCAGTGCAGTCGCTGCCTGAGCCGCGGTTGCAGCATTGACCACGGCCGCTTGAACACGCACGCCACCAACGTACAGGTTGAGCACACCGCTTTCCGTTGCGGTGCCAGTCAGGGTCAGCACACCTTTGGCAATGCTGCCCACGGTGTTGTGCACCGGCAGGCACCAGATTTCGCCGACCGGATCGGTCTTGCGCCAGGTCTCGTACATCGAGGCCAGCATCGAGCCTTGGCCGCCGATGCTTTTGGCCAGCGCCACGCTGGACACCAGCACCAGTTTGCCGACTTCGGCGCTGGCAACGTTGTCGTTGACCTGAGCGACGATCAACCGGCGCATGGCCGACGACGCGCTATTGGCTGCCGAATTGTCCATCTCGGCGTAGAACAGCGGAACACGAATGTCCGCAGGAATGTTGCTGAATCCGATCGCCATTATTTGGCTCCCTGTGGTGTTGCCGCTTCCACGGCTTTGGTAGTGATATCGCCATCGGCCAGACGTCGACGCCACCAGGCGTTGTCCGGCACTTCACGGCCTTCGAGAGGCAACAGATCGCCCGCTTCCGGGTCGGGCACGGCACGGCCTTCGGCCGGCAGCACAGTGATGCGTTTGCTCATTGCTTTACGTCTCCAGAAAAAGTCAGTTCCAGGCGCCCGTCAGGCCCCGGACGTTTCAGGTTGGGGTCCGCCGGATCGATCGCATCGACCCGCACGGTCACCCCGGCAAAGGACGACAAGCCGTCCAGTTCACGCTCGTGCCAGCTCTCTGCCGGCTGACCTGGCAGATTGCGGCCGAGCTGAAACTCGGTAAAAAAGCGCAGGCGATACAGCGCACGACTGCTGTTGATGGAAACCAGTTCGCCGCCGTCGTAGACGATGGCGTCGTAACCGCTACCGGGCTTGAAACCCACCAGTGCGCGCCAGAGTTCGGCGCGCAGGTCGTGCAACAGATCCAGCGCTTTTGTAGCGTCCGTGGTGTCGAGCACCAGGGTCACTTCGAAACGGTCGCGGATCGGTTGCAACATCAGGTTTTGCGCCACGCTTTTGCTCGCCAGATCGGCGAGCGGCACGACGTAGGCACATGGGGTTTGCAGCGGTGTGTTGGTTTGCAGCGTGGCGAGGTCTAAGCCTGCGGCCACGCGATTGGCCAGGGTTGGGCATTGCTCACGCAACTGCGTGAGGATCGGCGTGATCTTCATGAGGGCGCTCCAGCGTTTTATGAAAGGCACCGCTCTTGTAGGAGCAGAGCTTGCTCGCGATGGCGGTGCGTCAGTCGCGGTGATGTTGAATGTGCTGCCGCAGGCGATCTGACCGGAACCTGGATCAGGCGATGGCGTCAGCATTCGGGTCAAGGCAAGTCGCCTCGATCATGCAGCGATAGCTATTGGTGCGATCGCCGCTGGCGGTGACTTTATCGATCGACCAGCGCCCACGCATAAAGCCCGGCCACGTGTCGTCCAGCACTACCAGCCCTTCAGCCGAAAAGTCAGGATTACCCGGACAGCTGATTTTTACCTTGAGCTTTTCACGGCCCATTTTGCGCACTTCGGCTTCGCCGACCGCCTGCGCTTCTTCCGCACTTTGGCAGCGCTGGCGCACGGTCTTGAACGGCGCGAGCCCGGTTTCAACCACCCGCAGCAAACCGGCTGCGGCGTCCCACCAACTGATCTTGCAGCCCTGGCTTTTGCCCCGGGCGGAGTCATCGAGGGTGGCGGTGATAAACGCATGATCGCCGGGGCGATTGTTGTGAGTGACCGACAATTTCACGTCCGGCAATACTTTGCCCGACAACGACTTGACCTGGCCTGGCCGAGCCAGCACATACAGCTCATTGACCGGTTTGGCGACGGCGCCGTACTTGCTCGCCAAGCGCGTGATGAAACCCATGTCGGTTTCATTCGACTGGTCGATGTGCTCGACCTTTTTCAGCGCCAATGCCGGGTCCACCCTCGGCGAAAAGCCGTGCCTGGCTGTCAGCTCGCGAAACAATGCGCCGAGGGTAGTCGGGCCATGGCTGGCCGAGCGGCGCTGCTGAAATCCGCTCTCGTCTGCCGCACTGAACGGCGCGGCGGTAGCCACCAAAGACACGCGAAACGGGAACAGCGTCGGCGTGCGTCGGGTTACCAGAAACTGGCCTTTATCCACCAGCCCGGATTCCAGATAACCCACGAGCAAGCCGACTTTCCCGCCCAGGCTCGGCAGCCCTTCAAGGCCTTCCAGATCGAGCACCAGAGTCAGTTGATCGGACTCGATACCGGCGGCATCGATGTGCTCCCAACTGATCAGGCGCTGATTGATCAGGGCCGCGTTGGCCCCGTAAATTTCTACCGCTGGCGTGAACCCCAATGCCATGTAACCTCCTTAATCCCACGCGGTTACCGGTGTGGTCGCTACGGGTCTGGATTCAAGTTCCGGCAGCACCACCCAGATGCCTGCTGGCAGTACCGGAGCTTGCTCGGCCAGCGTCGGGTTGAGGCGCCACAGCGCCTCTTCAGCCAAATCATCACAACGTTCAAGCTCGCGGTAGAGCAACAGATTCACCGAGTCACCGGCCACCGTTCGTACCTTACGCATTGACGAATTCCTCCAACGTAATCGACCAATTGATCAACATCGCCGTGCCGTCATCAATCACATCGCTTTGGGTTTCCGTCACATCATTGATCCGCCATAAACCCCAGTTGCGGCCAATGCCATCGACCAACGGCAGCGGTACTCTCATTGCTTGCAAGGCGCGCAATTCATCGAGCCGGTCCATGGCCACCGCGTACATCGCCTTGCCGGTTATCGTCAGGCTTTGCAGGCCTTGACCGGTCTGGCTGGACTTGGGCTTGCTGGTCAGGATATCCACCTTCACCCAGCCGCCGTCCGACTTGCGCACCAGACCGCTGTAGGCGAAGTTGCGTGACAAGCCGAAAATGAAGCTTCCGAGTGCCATTTGCTGCCTCATCAAGCCACCCCGTCAGTCAGGGCCGTGTCACGTCGCACGGCGAGTTGATTAGTCGTTGTCATCAGTCCGAATTGCCCGGAAATATGCTGCACCACCAGGTTTGCCAGTTGAGCGGCGCTGGCTTGATCCTGACCATTGATATAAATGTTCGCGGTCAGTGCATTTTGCTGACTGGTGGCCTGGGTGTTGGTCAGGTCTTTACTGACCTGGTCCGGAGCGGCGAGTTTGTCGGCAGGCGCTGCGAGCTTTTCACCCAGCCAGGCACCTGACTCACTGCCCATCCAGCCGCCTACCAGCCCGCCAAGAACTCCACCGATGGCAGTACCCAACAGCGGAACGACACTGCCCAAGGCGGCACCCGCGGCCGCACCGGCCGAAGCCCCCGCCCAGCCACCGCCTGCAGCCCCAAGGCCTGCTCCCACCATCCGGGTGTTGCCGACAAGCAGACCCTCGGTCACATCAGCGACGGCGCTGACTCCTTTCAATGGACCGGGAAGCTTGCGGGGTATCGAACGCATTGAGGCAGTCAACCCGCCCCAGCGAGGAGTGCTCGCACGCGAGCCTCGCGGACTCACACGCACAGACGGACCATTTCTGGGTTCTGGACTCCTGTTTGTCTCGCTGGCATTCGGTTTGTCCGTCCGGCCTTTGTTTCTGAAATCGTCGGAAATCGCCTCACCCAATCGATCAGGGAGCCGTGCGGCCACCCCACCCAAGACTCGCTTGGCCATCCGATTGGTCAGCTCATCCGTCATGGCTTTGAACAGCGCCCCCACCAGCGGTTTGATCGCCGCTGCAACCAGCACAATGGCAGCGGTGGTTTTCGGGGAGGCTTCAGCCAATTCACTCAAGCCGTCCACCAGCGAACCAAGCGAGTGGAGCGAACTATCCGTCACAGGCGCCAGAGCATTACCCGTAGCCACCGACAGACGATCATTGCTTGCACTCAAGACGTTCCATTGGCCTTGCCGGGTTTTCGACAGTGCGAGTGCGTCTTGCCTTACCGAGCCCTTGTCACCCAGCTCCGACGTGGCGTACTGGGCTTTGTCTTTTACCTGCCAGAAGGCGCCATTCACATCGGTAAGGTTTTGCGCCATGTTCAGCGCGGGCTTATCACCATCGCCAAATAGCGTGGAGGCAAGCTTCGCGCGATTCTCGGCAGGTTGCGCGTTCAAGGCCGCAAGCACCGACATCACCGTGCCAGGCGCGGCGTCCTTGTCACGCAGGCCGCTCGCCACCGCTTTCGGCTCCAGCCCCAGCTGCTTCCAGGCCGCTTGCTCGGTTGCCGAGGCCTGATCACCCTTGCCCATGACCGTGGTGATGCTTTTTAGCGCTACGCCGGCATCAGCCTTTTGCGTACCGGTATTGAGCAATGCCGCCGTCAACGCTGCGGCTAGCGCAGGAGACAGGCCTGCCGCCGTAGCCGCAGCGCCGTCACGCTGCAAGACGGCACCGATATCGGCCGCTTTTGCACCATTGGGTATCTTGCCCAGATGGTTGGTTGCATCCGCCAAGTCAAAGGTTTCAGCACCGTTGAGCTTCATGGAGGTGCGCCAGCCGACCATCATCTCGGCGACATCCATGGCCGGCATTTTGAACGCCGACGCGGCGACGCCGGCGTCGCTGGCGAAGCGCTGCAACTCTAACTGTCGGTCGGATGCATTGGGCAGATCGCTAACGATTCCTGCCCTGGCCGCCAGACTTTCAATCTTCACCAAATCAACTGCCTTGGTCCCCCCGGCCGCCACCAGCGGAGCGCTGGCGATGTGCTGGGTTGACTGCACCATCTCTTCGCTCTGGCGCGGGGTAAATTGGGCTGCCTGCTTCAGATCGGCCATGGCCGAATCCATCGCTATCGCGGGTTTGAGCAGGTCCGGCGGTTCGATACCGCTACCCGGCTTGCCCGCACTCTTTTGCTCGCTGGCCGGCTCACTCTTGGCACCGGCGCCCATCGCCTGGGACAACAATCGCTGCGACGAAAGTTTCAAGGTCAACGACTCGATAGCCGTCGTCAGCAGACCGAGCTTGAGCCCGACGTTTTCCAGCGCCAGACCGAGGCCAGACATCTGATCCCTGGCGGACGTGCCCGTACCTTGTGCTGACGCAACACTCGTGGCTGCCGTAGTCAGGCTGGTATTACCGAACGCCAACCCGCTGTCGTTGAGGGCCGCGTATTTGAGCGAATATCTATCGTCCGCCATCCCGCTCTACTCCTGTTTCACGCCAAGGCGAGTGATCGCGATGTCGTAGCGGCGCAATGCCTTGCCAGCGTCCCACTCCAGAATTTCCGCCTCACTTACCGAGTAAATGAGCGGCACCACATCGAGGATTACTTCGATGTCGCGTTCCGAAAGAAGTCCGCCGGTTTGTTTAAAAAATCGTCGATGCGCACCTGCAACTGGGTCCAGTCGGGCACGGTCAGCGAGGCCAGGTCGGGAAGCATCAGGCCGGTACAGTGAGCGGTAATGAACTCGGCGCGTTCCTTGGCCGTCTTCAGTTTTTTCATCGCCTTGGTGGCGCGCAGCACCGGCATTTCCAGAGTCAGCGAAGTCATGCTACGGCCTGCCACATTGAGCGGTTGCAGCAGTTGCACCTGATCGGGATCGTCGTCCGAAACTTCGTCAGCCTGCTGTAGAAAGTACGACGCCGGGCGGGTCGACATTTCGTGCACGTACTGCGCAATGCTTACGTAGTCCGGGCGTTTGAGCTGATCAAGTTCCTTGACCGACAGGCCGGTGGCCAATTTGGCCAGTTCGAAGAACTGATCGTCCTCATCCTCGCCGGCGCGGGCCAGCGCCTCTTTCTGCGCGGCGTAGTGCAGCGGCTTGAGTTGGATCTGCTCGATCTGCAACTCATCGTCACCGGTAATCGGCGACAACAGGACATGTTTAGGCGGCATCCAGGACATGAAATGATTCCTTGCTCATACAAAAAAGCCGTCCGCAGCAAGCCGGAAACCAGCAGGTGAAGACGGCGATACAGGACGGTGTTGCGGTCGCTTAAGGCAACAGCACGGCGCGGCGTGCGTCGCCGAGAATGTCGACGCCGTTGAGCACGAACTTCTGGGTGCGCACGTCGATGTCGATCACCGGGATGCCGTTTTCCAGACGGTTGTAGGTGCGGCAGGACAGCTCAAGGGTCGTCTTGGGCTTCTCGTTCATTTTGAGAACGGCTTCCTCAAGAGATTTCAACTTACCGCCGACGGTGTGGTAGGTGAACCAGGTGTTGCCATCCTGATCCTGGCCGGCTTCACGCACGTTCAGCAGAATGTCGTCGCCCAGCTTCACGCCCAAAGCAAGCATGATTTCCGGGCCGGCGCCTTGCAGAATCAGCTTGGAGGTCAGCGCTTTCCCGCTCTTGGCCATTTCCTCGCCGATAAAGCGGCCGCCGACCATGTTTTCCATCTCGAATTCGATCTTCGGCGGGGTAAATTCTTCCACGGTCGCCGACAACGGCAGGCCTTGCAGGGTGGCCGCGATGGCCTGTCTTACGCGGTTGGTAAACATTAGAGAACATCCTCCAGGAACTGCTCGATGATTTCATCGCGGGCGTTGAGTTGGTAAACCATGTGTTCGTTCGGCGCGTAGCGGCCGTAGTCGATGACGATGAACCAAGTGCCGTTTTTGTACTTCTCGACGCTGTTCAATTCCGGGTGCAGGTACACGCTGCCGCCAGGGATGGTTTCGTCGGCGACCAGGGTTTGCAGCCAGTCGTTGATGCGCTTGACCTCCTGATCCATGAACGACTTGGTCAGGTTCTTGGCCATGGCTTTTTGGCCGGCCTTGACCAGCTTGCGGCTGATCGCATCTTCCAGGCCGACATAGCTGATGAACTTGCCGGTGATCGAGCGGTTACCCAGCAGCGAAAAGCCGCCAAGGACGGTACGGGCGTAGTAGCTGATGCCGTAGCGGTTGAGCAGATCGCCCTCGGTCGAGGTGTCGAGGATGTTGTATTCCACGGTCCGCGAAACGTCTTCGGCGTAGGTCACCTGGTTGCCCGGGCTTTCCCATTGCTTGACCTTGGCGAGTGCCGCGATAGCCAGGCTCGACGGCGCCAGGAACACGTTTTTCTTCGCCGCCTTGGAGTACACCGCAGGCATGTTGTGTACGACGAGGCAGCGGTCGAAACCCAGATCCGCACCGCCCAGTTCCTTGCTGTAGGTCACCTGATCGGCGACCGAAGTGTCCTTGCCATCGAGTACCACACGGGCCTTGATGCGCTTGCCGAACGAGGCGAACTCACTGGCCACCGCTTTGGTGCCGGTAAAGCCCGGAGCACCGATGATGGTCAGGTCTTCAGGCACGCCGCTCAACGCGGCCAGGCCCAACTTGCGACCGGTCAGCGCTTCGTTGCCGCCGATGACGTTGTTCAGGGTGTCGGCCGGGGTCGCGCCCTCTTCGACGATGACCACATACACCGGCACCTTGACCACTTTCAGGATCTGGTAAACCGCCTGATACAGCGTGCCTGCCTCGGCGCCGGTCGGATCGAGCTGCGCGTGGGTGGTGAAGCTGTTGATGCGGAACGGGGTATTTTTCGGGATCAGCGGGTTGGCATTCGGCGCCGTGCCGACCAGACCGATGACGTTGTCACCCAGGCCACCCATGGCCTCGGGGGATTCGGTGGCATTGACGGTGATGCCGTTGTGCTCGAAGTTCAAAACCTCAGCCATGGTTATTCAGCCTTCTTGATGGTGGCCTTTTTGGCCGGGGTGGTTGGGGAGGCCTCGGCCTCGAGGACGCTGGTCAGCTCCAGACGGCCAGCGCTGCGCAACGCGTTGGCCTCAACGTCGAGCAGTTCGAGCTGTTGGCCGACACTCGACCAATGGCCACCACCGGTGGGGAATGGGATGAGGACGGTGTATTTCTGACGATTGGACATTTACGAATTTCTCCAGACTCAACAACACAAAAGCCCCATTGCAGAGGCTTTGTGCGGGCGAAAAAAAACCGCTTACGCGGTTGGGGATTCAGGTGCGATCAGGTAACGGATAGAGCGCCTTGATTTCGGCCACCTTATCGCGCCACGCTTTTTCCTTTTCAGGTGTTTCGTCGTATTGCCACTCGAGAAACAACGGATCAGCCTCAGCTACGTACAGGGCACGACGCGCTGCCCCGACTGCCACCGACTTCGCTACGCGCTCAGCGTCAAGGCAGAGCTCATCGGCTCGAGCCTCACTGAATCCAAGCGCTACCAATGTGGGGCGATCAGTTGGCACATTGATCAGCGTCTCACCCGAGTCAAGCAATAGCTCTTTGATAAAACCGGTCATCTTTAAACCCCTTTTGCTGCATAGCGTTTATCGTTGTCAAACGTATAAGCCATTCTGTTTTCGGGATACGTTGTGCCCAACTCAGGCGCGGTAACTGCAAAAGGTTTTACCTTCCACGAAATCTCATATTCAGAAGTTACAGCTTGACTCAGTTCAACCTCAGCATCAGAACGACTGTACTTCACCGGCGCTTCAAAACTTTTTGTAATGATATAGGACAGTCCGCCACGCAAATAGCATCCCGACTCCTGCGGAGAGTTCACCAACGCACCGGAAACCTGATTAAGATAAATCGGCTTGACACCTGTTACCGGACGGACGTACGAAAGCATCCCAAACTCAACGCGCCGAACGGTTTCCCGATACGTTTGAGAAACCCGTTTTACTGCCAGGAAGTTTGCATCACCATTCCAAGGAATCCCACACCCCTCCATCTGCAAATTCAAGCCAGCCACGTGGACTTCAAAATTGTTGTTGAACGGATTTTTTTCACTGTCGAGACTGTAGTTCCTGGATATCAGAATCTCGGAGATTCCCTGCTCGTTGCCAGGCATTCGCCACCAAACCGGATAAAAAATATTAGTAGACAACCCGGTCAAATCAATAATCTGTGAGTAAGAGGCCCGCCCGTTAATATCCTTTGCCTGTACGGCGCCGCGCCATGCAGTGAACTGACCTAATGCCGCGTCCATGCGAGCATCGATCTTGCCGATCTGATCAGTCACCGTCTGGGTAAGTTTTTCACATGCATCTACAACCTTTGTGATAGTTGTTTCAATTCCCATCATCAACCCCTGGTAAAGTTTATCTTTTCAGCACCAGCGTTAAACGCCGCTACAAGTTTATGAAAGCCATAGTTCATATTCGCGTCCAGCGTTGAAGCGCGATCAGCGGATGCGCACACCACTTCAAAGCCCAAAACAGCACCGTCGAAGTTCGTCAAATGCGGAACACTCATGCCCCCCCTATTTCGCTTCAAGATCCATAACCCGCAACATCAGATCAACATGGCGGGACATATTGCCGATCGAGGCCGCAGCCATGATCGAGATCTCCTCAGCCAACAACACATTGAGGTTTTCACTACCGACAACAATGGTCACGCTGTCCGCCGGCAATGGCGAAATATCGAGGGTGAATTTTTGCAATACACGAGCGGCGCTGGCCTTATACGTCAGCAGCTTTCCAGCGACCGAGTAAACCGCCAGCAACGTGCCGCTGGCGAGATAGAAGCCAAACTCGCCAATCTCGTATTCATCCGGACCGCTGAACAGCGCGGCCATCCGTAGCTGCCGGGAACCCAGGTCCTCGTAGTCAACAATCGCCACCCGTTGCCGCTCATCGCGAAGGGCTGTTTCCGAGCCGTTCGGGTCATAGCGAGCGGTGCCCACACCGATGTGAGTAATCTCACCTTTCAAGCCTTGGTTTTTTGCCTGCAACACTTCATCCAGACCGGCGGAAGTGAAGCGAACCAAGCGCGTAATGTCTTCTGTCATAGCTGCGCCCTGAGGTCGTAATCGTTAATGGTGTAGCGCTGAGACACCCCAGCGCCTGTCAGTCGTATTCAGGCAGCGCCCCAAAAAGGAATAGTTCGCCATCGGAAAGCGGCGTGTGTACGGCGCTGTGCATTGCAAGCCAAGCGTGCAGCTTCACTTCAGGCAATGCGCCCGGTTGACTGTCGTCGCTGATACTCAGCCCAGGATCAGCACCCGCAGCAACACGCAGGTCGCCGCTCGTTTCGTGAACGACGGTGATGGTTGCATCGTCTCGCTCGCTCTTCGCCGCATTGACGCGGCGTATCAAGCGATTGTGATCGCCACTCGACCAGCTTCGACCGATGATCGCCTGCACGTCGAAGGTGTAGGGGTTACCGAGAGGTCGCTGCTCGTACCAGGCAGAGATATTCGGTGTGAAACCCAGCGATTCGACGGCATGACTCAACGCTTTATTGGTTCCGGCCTGCCGCTGGATCTGCCAGGACAGTGAGACGGTCAAACGCTTTTCTGACTCGCTGGCGCCCGCGTCCCATTCGCTGACACCACGATCCGCGGCGAGATACGGCAAGAACGCCGACGGTGTCTTCGCTGGATTCATCAATTCAGGGAACGGCAGAGCAATGCGATCGAGCAATTGACCAAAACCGAGATCGAGCGCTTTTTCCAGCGGCGAACTGTTCGCCGGCAACAGGCTCGGACGAGAAGCTTGATCACTCATAGCGTCAGCACCTCAACCTCGACACCCGTGCAGTACGGAGCCTGGAAGGCTGTGGTCACGATGGGCTCCACTGGCTCGAGGATCTCCAGCTGTACCGCGCCGGCGGTATGTATCGTGTAATCGATCCAGCTCGGATCGACCCGCCCTTCCAGCCGATGGCACGCATCGGCATACGCCTGCAACTGCTGCTCAGCGGCCACCTTGGTCAAACCCGAATCCGGTCCGGCGTTGATCTTCGCGACTACCCGGATCTTGTAGCGTTTGATTTCGGCGGCCTGCACCGTGACGAGATCCGTTTCGGGCCTGACGTCAGGGCGGGCAAAGTGCCGGCGAACCCCGTCCAGCAGGTCCGCAGACGGCGTACCGTCAGCCTCTCGCGACAGCACGGTGACCCTCACCTCGCCAGGCGCTGTTCGGCGCCCGTTGCCATCCTTGACCTGCGCCGCGTAGCCATCCGGATCAAAGCTGTAGGTCACCGTCACCACGCCCGGAGCCATGGTTTCGACCTTCACTGCGGGCCGTTCGCCGAGGGTGAACACCTCGCGACGATACTGCATCCGCGAACCCGCTGCCGGTGCATGCGGCGCCAGGTAGTAACGCAGCCGGGCATTGTCGTCGCTTTCATAAGTGGGTGGGATCGGCGGGAATGCCGCCGGATTTCCCGGGTCCAGTACCTGACGCTCAAGACCCATGTCCGCGAGGCGGGCGTCGAGGTTGCTGCCGGTCGCCCACCACGCGAGCATCTGCTTGATGCGGGCGTTGTATTTGCGTTCGTGGGTTTGCAGCCGCACACAAAAGGCCTCAAGGGCCAGGGTCAGCAGCTCGCTTTCGTTGTCGAGGCTGACTTGCAGTTTGGCGGCTGTTTCCGGTGAACGGGCGGCCACGTAGTCGACGACAAACGCCTTGAACTCTGCGAGCAGCGCCTCGAACGCCTCGACCGTGACAATCGCCGGCTCAGCCAACTGGTTTTGACCGGGTATCAGCATGCTCATGTCACGACCTCGAATGTCTGTTTGCGGTTTTTCCAGGTGCCGGCGAAGCGCAACAACAGACCCGCTCCTAGACGACTGGCGACAATGACCTCAGGCTGAAAATCATCGATACCGTTTGCCTTGTTGTAAAACGCCTGTGCTGCGTGGCTCTGCGCCAGGATCAACACGTCGTCGCCAACGTTCTGCCCCAGCAAATCAGGGACCAGCGATCCATACAGCGGACGCTTTTGACGAGTGCCCAGCGGGGTGGTCAGTGCGCGGGTTGCGCGCTGCACAAACTGCAGCCAGTCGTCGACCGCTGCCCCGGTGTTTCTATCGACTCCAATCATGGGAAGTCCCTTATGCCGTACTGATGACTCGTCCCTGGTGATCCACCAAAGGGCCGAGGAAGTGAACGCCAGAGGCGTCGAGCAGCACGCCGACTGCGCCCAGCTTCAGCTCGATGGCCTCAGGGGTCAGCGCCAGCCGGGCCGGGCCGACGGTCAACTCGACCGACTCACGCGAGCCCTTGAATGTCGTCTGTCCATTGGTCCAGCTCAGGACATGGCTTGCATCGTCGTAGCTGCTTTCGGTGCCGTCCTTGTGTCGACGACGTGTCAGCGTGGCCACGGTCGAAACCGGCGGGAACCGGTTGCTGTTGAGGCCGAACAAGGCGACCGATTGCCCGGCGCTATCGCCGCCGCCATAGTTCAGCAGCAAGCACTGCTCACCCTCGGAAGGAATGCGCGATTCACTCTGTTCGCCAGCACTCGGGTTGAAGAACCTGATCGCCGGCGTCAGCAGATCCCCATGGCTGACCTTGCAGGTGTTGCTGGCGGCATCGACCTCTACACACACGCCGATGCGACAGAAGCTGTCGGCACGCCGGTGCAGGTCTTCGAACTCGGTCTCCATCTCAGCCAAACGCTCAATGATCGGACCGAGTTGCATACGTAGAAGAGCGTCAAACATGGGCCACTCCTTGAGTGCTTGTTAAACAAGCGCTGTGTATTGATCCGGATCGTCGATGTTCGAGACTTGCGAGGTGAACGCGAACTTTGGCGTCCCCGTTGGCTCATCGAGCAACGGCGAGCCGAAGTACAGCGTCTGGGAAAATGAAACCGTCCATGCGTCGTACACCTGCTCACCGCTGGTGAACGTCGACGGCACTGCCTCGATGCTCATCGGCAGGTCGCATTGCCCTCCCGATACGCCCCAACGGTTATCCGTGACGATATCCTTCAGTGCGCTGGCGAGATTGCAGGCCTCAAGCCCTGAATGCCCGCTCTTCCCGGCGACCACGCCTTGCAGCGAGATCGTCAGGACATGAGCGATACGCCCATCGTTGGCGCGGGTGCCCGCGGCATCGCGCTGAATCGCGATCAGGACCCAGGCATCATCGACAACCCCATCGAAATCCTGATATCCCCCAACCTTCAGGCCTGGATAAATCGGCCGAAGTGCCTCACCGATAGCGAGAATCAGCTCCGAGGGTTTATTGATAACGCTTGGAGACATAAAGCGGTTTCCTGTTCAAGTGTCACAGTGTCAGTTGTTGAGTTAAGGGAAATTACCGCCGATGACCTGCATCCTTGCAGGTCGGGGTCGTTGTCTACGCCCCCCGTCAGCCAGTCCATTGGACTTGTTCAGCGGTGACCTCTTTGCTGCCAGTACCATTAGCGGTCCTGGCTGGAGTCACGCGGCGCCATTTCATCGACGCCAATCCGCTTCGCCGCCCAGCGCTCATACAAGCCAATGGCGACATCGGCACCGGCCATCGCGGTGAGGCAACCGAAAGCGCCGGCGGTCCAGATCGACACGCCAGCGGCATACAGCAGCATGATGGTCGAGACCCCGCAGACCATGCAGGCCCCGGAGCGCAGCACCAGACGCCGCAACAGTGGCCAGCCGCGAGCGCCCTCCTTGTCGGCGCGCCACATTTCGCCGGACACCCCGCCGACCACCGCCAGAGCGATGACCAGCCAGATAGGCATGTCCGCCAACGCTTGCTGCTCGTTTGTCATGTCACGCCTCCTGCGTTGATAAATAGGTGATGGGTTTGTGTGTTGTTCAAACGCTGTCTCTTGATGTGCCTGACGGTAGGTAGGCATTCCAAAAAGCCCGGTCGCCCGGGCTTTTCAGTAATACGGTCCTTCCGATCTTTCGGCGCTACTGGCGCGGTACGGATCCATTCAAATTGTTCCTCCGACCGCGACCCTGTCCGCCGGATAACTGCTTACGGTGCTTTACGCTGCACACCCGGGTCAGTTGCCAACCCTCTGAACCGTTGAGGCCGGTTCATCGCTGCCTTTGCTGTGGAACTAAAGAGCTTCGTTGCGAGCCGTTGTTGAGCGGCTTGAGACAAAGAATATGCATGGATGCATATACAGTCAATGCATAAATGCATTTATTTATGCATAAGAAATGCACGGACGCATGAAAGCCCCGTAAACAAAGGGTGGGATGGTTTTCGTCGGGCGAAAAAAAACCCGCTTGATAGCGGGTTTTGTCTGACAGCTAAGCGTTAGCGGGCGTACATGCCCCACCAGAAGACATGGCCGAGGATGACGATTTGCTCTTCCTGGATTTCCTGGAAGGTGTAGTCCTCATCCGGGTGTTCATCGCGATTGAAGCTGCGCAGACGAATACCGGTTGGCAGACGATAGAGCTGCTTCACCCGCAGCTGGCCGTTATGGTTGATGGCATACAAATCACCATCAACGATATCGCCAATCCCGGACTTGCCGGCATTGACCCCAACCGTGGCGCCGTCGCGCAGCACCGGCAACATGCTGTTGCCGCGCACGGTCACGCATTTGGCCTGGTCGAACTGCACACCGTTATGCCGCAAGCTGCGCTTGCCGAAGCGCAAGCTTGAGCGCTCGCTCTCTTCGATGACGAATCTTCCTGATCCAGCAGCCAATTCAACCTCGCGAAGAAAGGGGACCGAGACCTCGTCGTCATCGACGGGGGTATCGTCATCCCACAGACTTATGTCCTTGAGTTCCGAATGCGACTCTTCGCGTGCAGGCGCATTGGCCGACGCAACATCGGCGCGGCCACGCAACTGGTCAGTGCTCACACGGAAGTACTCGGCGATCTTCGAGATGTGTTTATCCGAAGGATCGACGATCTTCCCGCTGAGAATCCGCGAGAGGGTAGATTGAGGCACGCCGGTGCGACGGTGAAGCTCCGTGGGGGAGATCCCGTGCTGATCGAGCAGTGCTCTTAAGACGGTAGAAACATTGCGTTTTTGCATAACACGCATAGTGCTTGTTCTTATCGAAGATGACAAATGCTGTTTTGCATAACCAGTGCATAAAACGCAGAGTTGTGCATCGGGCCTTTCATCCCTGCGTAGGTCGGACTGCCCATGGTAACCTTGCGCCCATCGCGGAAAAGCCGGGCTGATGTCCCTCTTTTGCCCCACCCCTTTCAACGAATTCGCCTGATTACCTGATGAATAAAGCACTCTCCGATCTGTCTTCCCACACCCCGATGATGCAGCAGTACTGGCGTCTGAAGAACCAGCATCCTGACCAGTTGATGTTCTACCGCATGGGCGACTTCTACGAGATCTTCTATGAAGACGCGAAGAAGGCCGCCAAATTGCTGGACATCACCCTGACCGCCCGTGGGCAGTCGGCCGGGCAGGCGATTCCTATGTGTGGGATTCCTTACCATGCTGCGGAAGGTTACCTGGCGAAACTGGTCAAGCTCGGTGAGTCGGTGGTGATCTGTGAACAGGTCGGCGACCCGGCGACCAGCAAAGGTCCGGTAGACCGTCAAGTTGTACGAATCATCACCCCCGGCACCGTCAGCGATGAAGCGCTGCTGGATGAGCGCCGCGACAACCTGATCGCCGCCGTACTGGGTGACGAGCGCCTGTTCGGCCTGGCCGTGCTGGACATCACCAGCGGCAACTTCAGCGTGCTGGAGATCAAAGGCTGGGAAAACCTGCTGGCGGAGCTGGAGCGGGTCAATCCGGTCGAGCTGATGATTCCGGACGATTGGCCAAAAGACTTGCCGGCGGAGAAGCGCCGTGGCGTTCGTCGTCGTGCACCGTGGGATTTCGAGCGTGATTCGGCGCTGAAAAGTCTTTGCCAGCAATTTTCCACCCAGGACCTCAAAGGTTTCGGCTGCGAGAACCTGACCCTGGCGATCGGTGCCGCCGGCTGCCTGTTGAGCTACGCCAAGGAAACCCAACGCACCGCCCTGCCGCATTTGCGCAGCCTGCGTCATGAGCGTCTGGACGATACCGTGGTGCTGGACGGTGCGAGCCGTCGCAACCTGGAGCTGGACACCAACCTGGCGGGTGGCCGCGAGAACACCCTGCAATCGGTCGTCGACCGTTGCCAGACCGCCATGGGCAGCCGCTTGCTGACCCGTTGGCTGAATCGCCCACTGCGCGACTTGAGCGTGCTGCTGGCACGCCAGACCTCGATCACCTGCCTGCTCGACGGTTACCGCTTCGAGAAACTCCAACCGCAGTTGAAAGAGATCGGTGACATCGAGCGGATCCTGGCGCGTATCGGCCTGCGTAACGCTCGCCCGCGTGACCTGGCTCGCCTGCGCGACGCTCTCGGTGCCCTGCCAGAACTGCAAGTGGCGATGACCGAGCTTGAGGCGCCACACCTTCACCAACTGGCGGTGACTACCAGCACCTATCCCGAGCTGGCCGCCCTGCTGGAAAAAGCCATCATCGACAACCCGCCGGCGGTGATCCGCGACGGCGGCGTGTTGAAAACCGGTTACGACGCCGAACTCGACGAGCTGCAATCGCTGAGCGAAAACGCCGGACAATTCCTGATCGACCTCGAAGCCCGCGAGAAGGCTCGCACCGGCCTGGCCAACCTGAAAGTCGGCTACAACCGGATTCACGGTTACTTCATCGAGCTGCCAAGCAAGCAAGCCGAGCAGGCACCGGCCGATTACATCCGCCGCCAGACCCTCAAGGGTGCCGAGCGTTTCATCACGCCAGAACTCAAAGCCTTCGAAGACAAGGCCCTGTCAGCCAAGAGCCGCGCGCTGGCCCGCGAGAAGATGCTTTACGAAGCCCTGCTCGAAGACCTGATCAGCCAACTGCCACCGCTGCAGGACACTGCCGCGGCACTGGCCGAGCTGGATGTCTTGAGCAACCTGGCCGAGCGTGCGCTGAACCTTGACCTGAACTGCCCACGGTTCGTCAGCGAGCCGTGCATGCGCATCAGCCAGGGCCGTCACCCGGTGGTTGAACAAGTATTGACCACGCCGTTCGTGGCCAACGACCTGAGCCTGGACGACAGCACGCGGATGCTGGTGATTACCGGCCCGAACATGGGCGGTAAATCCACTTACATGCGGCAAACCGCGCTGATCGTGCTGCTGGCGCATATCGGTAGCTTCGTGCCTGCCGCCAGCTGCGAATTGTCGCTGGTGGACCGGATTTTCACCCGGATCGGCTCCAGTGATGACCTGGCCGGTGGCCGTTCGACCTTCATGGTCGAGATGAGCGAAACCGCGAACATCCTGCACAACGCTACCGAACGCAGCCTGGTGCTGATGGACGAAGTCGGTCGCGGCACCAGCACCTTCGACGGTCTGTCGCTGGCTTGGGCTGCGGCCGAGCGTCTGGCTCAGCTGCGCGCTTATACGCTGTTCGCCACCCATTACTTCGAGCTGACGGTACTGCCGGAAAGCCAGCCGCTGGTGGCCAACGTCCACCTCAATGCCACCGAGCACAACGAGCGCATCGTATTCCTCCATCACGTACTGCCTGGCCCTGCCAGCCAGAGCTACGGATTGGCGGTTGCACAGCTGGCCGGCGTTCCCACCGAGGTGATTGTGCGGGCTCGCGAGCATCTGGGGCGACTGGAAGCCACGGCACTGCCTCACGAAACGGCGCAGCCAAGCAAAGGCAAACCGGCCGCACCGCAGCAGAGCGATATGTTCGCCAGCCTGCCGCATCCAGTGCTCGATGAACTTGCCAAGCTTAATCTGGATGACATGACCCCCCGTAGGGCGCTCGAAATGCTCTATACATTAAAGACACGGATCTAACGCACTGGCCTGCAAGCTGTTAGAATCTCGCGCGGTTTGGGATGCTGCAGGCAAATAGCCTGGTCTGCAGACTATCGCTCCCAAACCTGGCGACCCCACCGTGAAGGGGCGCAGCACGCCGCCGCCTGAGGAGAGAATTAGAATGACCTTCGTCGTCACCGACAACTGCATCAAGTGCAAGTACACCGACTGCGTAGAAGTGTGTCCGGTGGACTGCTTTTACGAAGGCCCGAACTTCCTGGTGATTCACCCGGATGAGTGCATCGACTGCGCCCTGTGCGAGCCGGAATGCCCTGCTGTGGCCATCTTCTCTGAAGACGAAGTCCCGAGTGAGATGCAAGAATTCATTCAGCTGAACGTTGAACTGGCCGAGATCTGGCCCAACATCACTGAGAAGAAAGATCCGCTGCCAGACGCGGCAGAGTTTGATGGCGTTAAAGGCAAGATCAAAGACCTCGCTCGCTGATCATTGTCGCGCTCTTGAAAAGGCCCCTTGCGGGCCTTTTTGCGTTTCAGGGGGTTGCGATCCTTTTCTGCGGGCAAAAAAAGGGGCGGTATGACCCGCCCACATTTTTTCCCTATTCCTTGTGTTCCTTTTCATCGTCCTGATGAATCACGTCCTTGCGATGTTCCTTGACCATCATCCTTGATGGCTGTGTCTATCCGTCGACACAGGGCTGATATTAAAGAGTTCCCCGGTAAGAGCAATCACCTGCCACGGGTAAGCCCGAATGAAACGACATGTTTATCTATGAAAAATATTGTTATAAATCAATAATTTACATAATTAAGCCGACAAAGATAGACGACCACTACCCGGTAGAAAAACCGAACACTTACGAAAGAGTAAGCCATGGCTTACGTTAACCTGCGAAAGCGTCCGAATAGCTCTTACGAAGCTTAAACAGCCTACCAATCGGCGAATAACAAAAAGCCCCGAAACAGACGGGGCTTATTGTTATCAGGTGAACGCGCTCCTGCTACTGGAACAGCGACTCACTCGACAGGCCATTCTTCTCAAGGATTTCACGCAGACGTTTCAGACCTTCAACCTGAATCTGTCTGACCCGCTCACGGGTCAGGCCAATCTCCAGGCCTACGTCTTCCAGCGTACTGCTCTCGTGGCCGCGCAGGCCGAAGCGGCGGATCACCACTTCGCGCTGTTTGTCCGTCAGCTCCGAGAGCCACTGATCGATGCTCTGCGACAGGTCATCATCCTGAAGCAGCTCACAAGGATCGGTAGGGCGGTCATCCGTAAGGGTGTCCAGCAGGGTTTTATCCGAATCCGGACCCAGCGAGACGTCGACCGAAGAAACCCGCTCGTTCAGGCCCAGCATGCGCTTGACCTCTCCTACCGGTTTTTCCAGCAGGTTGGCGATTTCTTCGGGTGAGGGTTCATGATCGAGCTTTTGCGTCAGCTCCCGTGCCGCACGAAGGTAGACGTTGAGCTCTTTCACCACATGAATCGGCAGCCGGATGGTCCGGGTCTGATTCATGATTGCACGCTCGATGGTCTGGCGTATCCACCAGGTCGCGTAGGTCGAAAAACGGAAGCCGCGCTCTGGGTCGAACTTTTCCACTGCCCGGATCAGGCCGAGGTTGCCCTCCTCGATCAGGTCGAGCAGCGACAGTCCACGATTGACATAGCGTCGGGCGATTTTCACCACCAGTCGCAGGTTGCTTTCAATCATGCGCTTGCGCCCAGCCGGATCGCCACTTTGCGACAGTCGCGCAAAATGAACTTCTTCTTCCGGTGACAACAAGGGGGAAAAGCCGATTTCGTTGAGGTACAACTGGGTAGCATCGAGCGCTCGGGTGTAGTCGATGTACTTATGCTGCTTGAGTGTTGCGGAGTGCCTGGATTTGGAGCGAACTGAAGGCGTAGCTGATCCTTCATTCGACATCTCATCCGATGCGACGTCGGTCTCCATCAGGAGAACCTCATCGTCGATGTCAAACTCCGGCACTTCTTTACTGAGAGCCATTGTTATAGTCCTTTGGTGAGTTCGACCTCAAGCTCAAGCGACGCCTTTATCCTTGGCAACGCTGGAGCCTGTTCCCTCTACGTGACGGAACAGGCTGGTAACAAATCAACGACGTGGCAGGAATTGCAGCGGATCTACAGGTTTACCTTGTCGGCGAATCTCAAAATGCAGTTTCACCCGGTCTGTACCCGTGGACCCCATTTCGGCAATTGTCTGTCCGACTTTGACCTGCTGCCCCTCCCGAACCAACAGCCTGCGGTTGTGACCGTAGGCACTGACGTAGGTATCGCTGTGTTTGATGATGACCAATTCGCCGTAGCCCCGCAAGCCACTCCCGGCATAAACCACGGTCCCATCAGACGCAGCTAAAACAGGCTGTCCCAAATCCCCGGCGATATCAATTCCTTTATTCAAACTACCGTTTGAAGAGAATTTTCCAATCAAAATGCCGTTGGATGGCCATCCCCAGCCTGTCGGCGCGGGCCCTGCAGGAGGCAATGGCGCAGGTGTCGGCTTGTTTGCGACGGACGGCGCAGCCGTCTGTTTCGCGGTGGTCGCACCCGAGGCTGGACCCCGGGTTACGGTAAATTTGCTCGAAGGAGAAGCGGTTGTTCCGGACGGGGTCACCACCTCTGTCGGCGTTGAACCGGAACGTCCGTCGAAGCGAATCGTCTGACCTGGATGGATTGTGTAAGGCGTAGGAATGTTGTTGCGTGCCGCCAGGGCCTTGTAGTCCCAGCCGTAGCGAAACGCGATCGAGAACAGGGTATCGCCGCGACGGACCACGTATTGGCCGGTGGTTACTGCGGGGCGTTGGGCCGCCGCATTATTACGATCGACCACTCGCACATCGCCCGAACGCGTGCTGGAGCAACCGACCAACAAGGAACTCAAGACAAGGCCAGTCACCAGGCGCTGAAAGCTTGTTGTACCGATACGCTGCGCAATGACTGTGAGACTCACCCGCCGCTCCCTTTGTGGTGGTTGAAAATAAAAATCGCCGTATTCAGGCATGAAATGTCGCAAGTATAACTGGCCGTCCGGGCTTTACCGTCGGCAAAACAAAATCGACACGCGCGCACGTTTGCTTATCGCTGTTCAATCGCGTTTAACCGATCAATGCCGCTGTAAGACCAAGGTAATCAAATAGAATTCAGCGTCGTTAAATAAATGCTTAAGCCAGTGGCCCATGGAGCAACGGTACAAAGCGCACCCCCCCCAAAACACGCCTGGAAAAGCCTTGTTCTTCACGGATGATCAACATCAATTGCTGAACCTCCCCTGAACCAACCGGAATCACCAGCCGCCCACCCGGCGCTAATTGATCGAGCAACGCCTGCGGTACATCGGTCGCCACCGCAGTGACGATAATGCCGTTGTACGGTGCCAGCGCTGGCCAGCCTTCCCAACCGTCGCCCCACCGAAATACCACGTTGCGCGTGTTCAACTCGACCAGGCGCTCCTTGGCACGATCCTGCAGGACCTTGATGCGCTCGACGGAAAACACCCGCTCGACCAATTGCGACAACACCGCTGTCTGGTAACCGGACCCGGTGCCGATCTCCAGCACTTTATCCAGAGGACCGGCCTCCAGCAGCAGTTCGCTCATGCGAGCCACCATATAAGGCTGAGAAATGGTCTGGTTATGGCCAATCGGCAATGCCGTATCTTCGTAGGCACGGTGCGCCAGGGCTTCATCGACAAACAGATGACGCGGTGTCCGCCGAATGACCTCCAACACCTGGGCGTTGGACAGGCCTTCCTCATATAAGCGCTGGATCAGCCGTTCGCGCGTGCGCTGGGAGGTCATCCCGATACCACGACGCAGGATATCGTCTTGTTCACGAGCCATCAGCGCAGCCCCTCCAGCCAGCCATCAAGACTTTTGAAGGCATCATTGAAGGTACGATCGAGTTGCAGTGGGGTGACCGAGACATAACCCTGCATTACCGCATGGAAATCCGTACCAGGCCCGCCATCTTCCACATCGCCGGCCGCGGCAATCCAATAGCCGGATTTGCCACGCGGATCGACCACTTGAATCGGCGCGGCAGCGCGGGCACGGTGACCCAGGCGAGTCAGCTGGATACCTCGAATATGTTCCAGAGGCAGATTCGGAATGTTCACGTTCAGCACCGTGCGCGGTGGCAAATCAAGGTCGGCATAAGCCTCCACCAGCTTGCGCGCAAAGTAGGCCGCCGTCGGCAGGTTTTCCACTTGCCGCGATACCAGCGAGAAGGCAAACGACGGCAGCGTGAGGAAACGCCCTTCGAGCGCTGCCGCAACCGTGCCGGAATACAACACATCGTCGCCCAGGTTGGCTCCCATGTTGATCCCGGAAACCACCATATCCGGCTCGCGCTCCAGCAAACCGTTGAGGCCCAGGTGCACGCAATCGGTCGGCGTGCCATTTAGGCTGATAAAGCCATTGGCCAGGGTTTGCGGGTGCAACGGACGGTCAAGCGTCAGCGAACTGCTGGCGCCGCTTTTGTCCTGGTCAGGGGCAATAACCACGCACTCGGTGTAATCCGCCAGCGCAGCATGAAGCGCGGCAAGACCGGGCGCTGTTACCCCATCGTCGTTAGAAATCAGAATACGCATGAGCTGTCCGTCTGCCCCACCGGCACCAGATCGACGAGTTCACGCACCAATACGGTGGCGAAGCATCCGGCCGGAAGGACGAATTCCAGTTGCAGAATGTCCAGCGAGGGATAATGCCACGTCAACCCGCCAATGGGCAGCCGCAGGATGCGACGTTCATGGCTCATTCCAGCGTTTATCAACCAATCGCGCAGATCCGCTTCGCCTGCCGCGACCCGCTGCTCCAGTTCATGAGTCGCACCGGTCGCGGGGGACTCGCCCTCGCCCCACAGCGGCCCGGTCGGGTGCAGGTCGAGGATTGCCAGGCGCGGATCGCTGCATTCGGCCTCACCTGCCGGGAAGAAGCTGCGGCTGTCGGTGAAAGCCAGCAGGTCACCGACCTGGGCGCGCTGCCAGCTGCCATCGGCAACTCGCGCCGCCAACACCTGATTGAACAGAAAGCTGCGCGCGGTAGAGAGCAGGCGTGAACGCACGTTGCGCTGCTCCGGCAAGGCTTTACGTGCCGCCCAGTCACGGGCATCCACCACGTTGCCGCCATTGTGGCCGAAACGCTGCGCGCCGAAGTAGTTGGGAATGCCTTGTTTGGCGATCAATTGCAGACGCGCGTCAATCGCGTCCTTGTCGCCAGCAAACTGGGTCAAGCGCAAGGTAAAGCCATTGGCCGAATGCGCACCGCGCTGCAGCTTGCGTTTATGGCGTGCGGTCTTGAGGATTTTCAGTGTGTCGTTTTCTGCCGCGGACAAGTCAGGATCGGCCTTGCCCGGCAATTGCACGCTGAACCACTGGCGGGTCAGTGCCTGGCGATCTTTCAAGCCGGCATAACTGACGGTGCGCAATGGCACGCCGGCAGCCTTGGCAATCCGCCGGGCCGCCTCTTCAGTGTTCAAGCCGCGTTTTTCCACCCAGATCCACAGGTGTTCGCCTTCGCCGGTCAGCGGGATATCGAGGACTTCATCGACCTGAAAATCTTCCGCGATGGCTTTCAATACGGCAGTGCCGAGGGCTTCACCGTAAGCGCGCGGGCCGAGCAATTGCAGTTCATTCATGCGCGCAGCAACAAGGCAACGGAGTGCACGGCGATGCCTTCTTCGCGACCGACAAAGCCGAGCTTTTCGGTGGTGGTAGCTTTCACGTTCACTTGATCCAACTCAACTTGAAGATCCGCGGCGATCAGCGCACGCATCGATTCGATATGCGGGGCCATTTTCGGCGCCTGGGCAACGATGGTGTTATCGACATTACCGACCTTCCAGCCCTTGGCGTGGATCAGCGCGACAACGTGACGCAACAGTACGCGGCTGTCAGCACCTTTGAATTGCGGGTCGGTGTCTGGAAAGTGTTTACCGATATCGCCCAGCGCCGCTGCGCCGAGCAAGGCATCGCTCAATGAATGCAGCAAGACGTCGCCGTCGGAATGGGCAAGCAGCCCGAAACCGTGTGCAATTCGCACGCCGCCCAGAGTGATGAAATCGCCTTCAGCGAAACGGTGCACATCATAGCCGTGGCCAATACGCATAAAAAAACGCCCCGATTTAGTCAGGGCGTGATTCTACCTGCTTTAGGCGCCTAGAGCGTGTGCGTGATGTCGCAAGTGTTCATCAATAAAGCTGGCGATAAAGAAATAGCTGTGGTCGTAGCCCGGTTGCAGACGCAAGGTCAGCGGATGGCCGGCCAGTTTCGCCGCCTGCTGCAGTGCTTCGGGTTTGAGCTGAGTGGCGAGGAAGTCATCCCGATCACCCTGATCCACCAGCAGCGGGAGTTTTTCGCTGGCCTCGCTGATCAGCACGCAGGCATCCCATTCGCGCCACTTCGAACGCTCTTCGCCCAAGTAGCGCGAAAACGCCTTCTGACCCCAAGGGCAATCCATTGGATTGTTGATAGGCGCGAAGGCCGACACCGACTGATACCGCCCAGGGTTGCGCAAGGCACAGACCAGTGCGCCGTGCCCGCCCATGGAGTGGCCGCTGACGCCACGTTTGTCCGAGGCCGGAAAATGCGCTTCGACCAACGCAGGCAATTCCTGCACCACATAGTCGTGCATCCGATAGTGCTTGGCCCAGGGTTCCTGCGTGGCGTTCAGATAGAACCCGGCACCGAGGCCGAAATCCCATGCGCCATCCGGGTCGCCCGGAACATCGGCACCTCGCGGACTAGTGTCCGGCGCGACGATGATCAACCCCAGCTCGGCCGCCATGCGCATCGCGCCGGCCTTGTGCATGAAGTTTTCGTCGGTGCAGGTCAATCCCGACAACCAGTACAACACCGGCAGCTTACCGCCCTGCTCCGCTTGCGGCGGCAAGTACACGGCAAACACCATGTCGCAGCCCAGCACTTCGGAATGATGCTTGTAGCGTTTATGCCAGCCACCGAAACTCTTCTGGCATGAGAGATTTTCCAGACTCATGACCGACCTCAGAAATGGATGACAGAGCGGATGCTTTTGCCTTCATGCATCAAGTCGAATGCCTTGTTGATGTCTTCCAGGCCCATGGTGTGGGTGATGAACGTGTCCAATGGGATTTCGCCGCTCTGGGCCATTTCCACGTAGCTTGGCAACTCGGTGCGACCGCGCACGCCGCCAAATGCCGAACCGCGCCAGACGCGACCGGTCACCAGTTGGAACGGACGAGTGGAGATCTCCTGGCCAGCACCGGCAACGCCGATGATCACCGACTCACCCCAACCTTTATGGCAGCACTCCAGTGCCGCACGCATCAGTTGTACATTGCCGATGCACTCGAAGGAGAAGTCGACGCCGCCGTCAGTCATGTCGACGATCACGTCCTGAATCGGACGGTCGAAATCTTTCGGGTTTACACAATCGGTAGCGCCCAACTGCTTGGCGATTTCGAACTTGGCCGGGTTGATGTCGATGGCAATGATTCGCCCAGCCTTGGCCTTGACCGCGCCGATGACCGCAGACAGGCCAATACCGCCCAGGCCGAAGATGGCCACGGTGTCGCCCGGCTTGACCTTGGCAGTGTTGATGACCGCGCCGATGCCGGTGGTGACGCCGCAACCCAGCAGGCAGACTTTTTCCAGCGGCGCTTCTTTAGGAATCTTCGCGACGGAGATTTCCGGCAACACGGTGTATTCGGAAAAGGTCGAAGTACCCATGTAGTGGAAAATCGGCTGACCTTTGTAGGAGAAACGCGTAGTTCCGTCCGGCATCAGGCCTTTGCCCTGGGTCGCACGAATAGCCTGGCAGAGGTTGGTCTTGCCCGACTTGCAGAATTTGCACTGGCCGCATTCCGGGGTGTACAGCGGAATCACGTGATCGCCGACCGCGACCGAAGTCACGCCTTCCCCGATAGCTTCGACAATCGCGCCACCTTCGTGGCCGAGGATCGACGGGAAGATACCTTCCGGGTCAGCGCCCGACAGGGTGTAGGCGTCGGTATGGCAAACACCGGAGGCGACCACACGCAACAGGACTTCACCCGCCTTGGGCATGGCGACATCGACTTCAACGATCTCAAGGGGTTTCTTGGCCTCGAAGGCAACGGCAGCGCGCGACTTGATCATCCTGTCTCTCCAGCGAATAAAAACGAGACAACGAGTGTAAAACACCACCAGACGATTAATAATCCAGCCGAAAGCAAAACATTATTGCTGCACAGGGATAATCCTCATGTCCGAGAACCGCTGGGAAGGCATCGATGAATTCGTCGCCGTCGCCGAATGCAACCAGTTCACGGCTGCCGCCGAACGCCTCGGGGTTTCGTCCTCGCACATCAGTCGACAAATCGTACGCCTTGAAGAGCGCCTGCAAACCCGCCTGCTTTACCGCAGTACCCGTCGGGTGACGCTGACCGAAGCCGGGCAGACTTTCCTGCAACACTGCCAACGCTTGCAAGACGGACGCGAAGAAGCCTTGCGCGCCGTCGGCGACCTGACCAGCGAACCCAAAGGCATGCTGCGCATGACCTGTGCAGTGGCGTACGGCGAACGTTTCATCGTTCCGCTGGTGACCAGCTTCATGGGGCTTTACCCACAATTGCGGGTCGATATCGAGCTGAGCAACCGCCCGCTCGACCTGGTGCACGAGGGCCTGGACCTGGCAATCCGGCTCGGCCGCCTGCAAGACTCACGGCTAGTGGCCACGCGCCTGGCGCCACGACGTATGTACTTGTGCGCATCACCGTCCTATCTGGAACGGTATGGCCGACCGCATAGTTTGTCCGAGCTGAGTCGACACAACTGCCTGATCGGCAGCTCGGATATCTGGCAACTGGAACAGGACGGCAGAGAATTTTCCCAGCGAGTACAAGGCAATTGGCGCTGTAACAGCGGGCAAGCGGTGCTGGACGCAGCACTACAAGGTGTCGGGTTGTGTCAGCTGCCGGACTATTACGTGCTGGAGCACCTGAACAATGGCGCACTGGTGTCGTTGCTGGATGCCCATCAACCACCGAACACCGCCGTCTGGGCACTGTATCCGCAGCAACGGCATCTATCGCCGAAAGTGCGCAAACTCGTGGACTATCTGAAAGAAGGGTTGGCAAAAAGGCCGGAATACCAACTTTGATCAAAGGATCAAAGGATCAAAGGATCAAAGAATCAAAGAATCGCAGCCTACCGCAGCTCCAAAGATAACCAATGACACGCCCCCCACCACTCAACAGGCCGAGCGTTAGCTCGCCTGCCGCTGCTGATCTTGATCCACCCGCCCCTATCGGAAGGCCGAGCGCAGGTGTTCATCAGGGGGTGGGCGCGCAGCGCCGTACGGCGCAGCCGGACACATCGAGAGGAGGTCGTCGCGAAGCAGACCGTAGGCGATGCCCCCTGATGAATACCGGAGTGAGGGAACGCCGAGCCTAGGCGAGGTGCCGTACGCTTGGGGCGAAGCCTTTTGGTTCCTTTTTGGCGTTTGAAAAAGGGACTCGCCGTAAGGGCGAAACCCCAAGCGGCCGTTACCGCAGAAATGGATATGTACACCTGCTTAGAGATAGGTCGGCTGTCAGGCCGTCATCGCGAGCAAGCTCAGCTCCCACAGTAGATCTATGTACATCTGCGGGAGATTGGTCGGCTGTCAGGCCGCCATCGCGAGCAAGCTCGGCTCCCACAGGAGATCTATGTACATCTGCGGGAGATTGGTCGGCTGTCCGGCCGCCATCGCGGGCAAGCCCGGCCCCCCCACATCAGTTGAGCGGAGCGACAGAGGAATCAGCGGCGATTAGCCCAACGCAGCCGCAGCCATTCAAGGTCTTCAGGCCGAGTAACCTTGAGATTATCCGCCCGCCCCTCGATCAAGCGTGGCGCCTGACCCGACCACTCCATCGCAGACGCCTCATCAGTAATGGTCACATCAGCCACCAGACTGTCCGCCAACGCCCGATGCAAAGCCCCCAAACGAAACATCTGCGGCGTATACGCCTGCCAGATCAAACTGCGATCAACCGTTTCAAGGACCCGACCATGCTTGTCCACACGCTTGAGCGTGTCACGCGCAGGCACAGCCAGTAACCCGCCGACAGGATCGTCAGCCAATTCCGACAACAACTTGTCGAGATCGTCGCGAGCCAGGTTCGGTCGCGCAGCGTCGTGGACCAACACCCAGTCTTCATCGGCAGCGCCTTGCGCGTGCAAATGCAGCAACGCGTTCAGCACCGAACCCGAGCGCTCTTCACCACCGTCCACCCGCTGGATACGCGGGTCGGTGGCACACGCCAGGGTTGGCCAATAAGGATCATCAACGGCAAGACTGACCACCAGGCCTTTCAAGGCTGGATGATCGAGGAAACAGCCAAGGCTGTGTTCGAGAATAGTGCGTCCGCCCAGTTGCAGATATTGCTTGGGACGGTCCGCGGCCATACGGGCACCGACGCCCGCGGCAGGAATCACGGCCCAGAAGGCCGGTAACGTATTCATCATTGGGCCAACTGGTAAAGGGTTTCACCATCCTTGACCATGCCCAACTCATGGCGAGCCCGTTCTTCAACGGTCTCCATGCCTTTTTTCAACTCACTGACCTCGGCGTCCATGACCCGATTGCGCTCCAGCAACGACTCGTTCTCAGCATGCTGATCAGCAATTTGCTGAGTCAACTCGGCCACTTGCGCCAGACTGCCATTACCCACCCACAGGCGGTATTGCAAACCAGCCAGCAGCAAGAGCAAGACAAGAAACAACCAGTAAGGACTGCGCATCGAATATCAGGTATCCAGTGAAAAAAGACAGCCATGCCAACTTTAAAGCTTCTGATAGCACGAAGCCTGGAAGAACCAGGCTCGTACTTATAAGGCATCAGATTAGTGGCAAAAATCCCGATCAGTCACTGTAAAAACTACTGCGTTTGAAAATACTGCGTTAAAAACAGGCTCGGACTGTTCATTTACAACACGTAAACTCCGCGTCCTCGCCTGTTTTTGCCTTGTCTTTTCTGCGCTCGCTACGTTTTTACAGGGACTGATGCTGCGATTTTTTCGACACAATCCGGTGTCTTTTTAACTACCCAAGCTTAGCCGCGGAATTCGCCACGACCGTTGTACTTGGCTTTGCCGCCCAATTGCTCTTCGATGCGCAGCAGTTGGTTGTACTTGGAAACGCGGTCGGAACGGCACAGCGAACCGGTTTTGATCTGGCCAGCCGAAGTGCCCACAGCCAGGTCGGCAATGGTCGAATCTTCGGTTTCACCGGAACGGTGCGAGATCACGGCAGTGTAACCAGCGGCCTTGGCCATCTGGATCGCTTCCAGGGTTTCGGTCAGGGTGCCGATCTGGTTGAACTTGATCAGGATCGAGTTGGCGATCTTCTTGTCGATGCCTTCTTTCAGGATCTTGGTGTTGGTCACGAACAGGTCGTCGCCCACCAGCTGGGTTTTTTCGCCGATTTTGTCGGTGAGGATTTTCCAGCCAGCCCAGTCGGACTCGTCCAGGCCATCTTCAATGGAGATGATCGGGTAACGTTCGGTCAGGCCTTTGAGGTAGTCGGCAAAACCTTCGGCGGTGAACACCTGGCCTTCACCGGACAGGTTGTACTTGCCGTCTTCGTAGAATTCGCTGGCCGCGCAGTCCAGAGCCAGGGTCACGTCGGTGCCCAGTTTGTAGCCAGCGTTGGCCACGGCTTCGGAGATTACTTTCAGTGCATCTTCGTTGGACGCCAGGTTCGGTGCGAAACCACCTTCGTCGCCCACCGCAGTGCTCAGGCCACGAGCCTTCAGTACAGCTTTGAGGTGATGGAAAATCTCGGTGCCCATGCGCAGACCTTCCGAGAAAGTCTTGGCGCCCACTGGCTGAACCATGAACTCCTGGATGTCGACGTTGTTATCGGCGTGCTCGCCACCGTTGATGATGTTCATCATCGGAACCGGCATCGAGTAAACACCCGGAGTACCGTTCAGGTTGGCGATGTGTGCGTACAGCGGCAGGTCCTGGTCGTGGGCAGCAGCCTTGGCAGCAGCCAGCGACACGGCGAGGATTGCGTTGGCGCCCAGGCTGCCCTTGTTCTCGGTACCGTCCAGCTCGATCATGATGCGGTCGAGGGCTTTCTGGTCAACCGGGTCTTTACCCAGCAGCGCGGTGCGAATCGGGCCATTGATGTTGGCTACAGCTTTCAGTACACCCTTGCCCAGGTAACGGCTCTTGTCGCCATCACGCAGCTCGAGCGCTTCGCGCGAACCGGTGGAAGCACCGGACGGCGCGCAAGCGCTGCCGATGATGCCGTTATCGAGAAGCACGTCCGCTTCGACGGTGGGATTGCCACGGGAGTCGAGAACTTCACGACCTTTGATGTCGACGATTTTTGCCATTGTTGTAAACACTCCAAAGTTGACGAAAACGCTGTAGGAGCACGGCTTGCCGGCGATGGGGCCCTCAAGGACGCCATCGCTGGCAAGCCCTGCTCCTACAAGAGCAGTGCGGCCAGCGGGCCAGAGCGATAAATCGAGCGGTACTTTACCGGAGAATTGAGGATTACGCGGTTTCTACCGTCGGAAAACTCTTCACCAACTCGTCCAGAGCCTTGAGCTGAGCCAGGAATGGCTCCAGTTTGTCCAGACGCAAGGCGCAAGGGCCGTCACATTTGGCGTTGTCCGGATCCGGATGCGCTTCCAGGAACAGGCCGGCCAGCGACTGGCTCATGCCCGCCTTGGCCAGGTCGGTGACCTGCGCACGGCGTCCGCCGGCAGAATCCGAGCGACCACCCGGCATTTGCAGCGCGTGGGTCACGTCGAAGAACACCGGGTATTCGAACTGTTTCATGATGCCGAAGCCGAGCATGTCCACGACCAGGTTGTTATAGCCGAAGCTCGAACCACGCTCGCAGAGGATCAACTGATCGTTACCGGCCTCTTCGCATTTGCTCAGGATGTGTTTCATTTCCTGAGGGGCGAGGAACTGGGCTTTCTTGATGTTGATCACAGCGCCGGTCTTGGCCATCGCGACGACCAGATCGGTCTGGCGCGACAGGAAGGCCGGCAACTGGATGATCTCGCAGACTTCAGCGACAACTGCAGCCTGCTCAGGCTCATGGACATCGGTGATGATCGGCACGCCAAAGGCTTGCTTGATGTCCTGGAAAATCCGCATGCCTTCCTCGAGGCCGGGGCCCCGATAGGAGGTTACCGACGAACGATTGGCCTTGTCGAAGCTGGCCTTGAACACGTAAGGGATACCGAGTTTCTCGGTGACCTTTACGTACTCTTCACAGACCTGCATCGCCATGTCACGGCTTTCCAGCACGTTCATGCCACCGAACAGCACCATCGGTTTGTCGTTGGCGATTTCGATGTTGCCTACGCGGATGATCTTCTGAGCCATCAGGTTCAAGCCTTCTTCTGGTGTTGAGCCAAAGCTGCTTTGACGAAACCGCTGAACAACGGGTGGCCGTCGCGCGGAGTCGAGGTGAACTCCGGGTGGAACTGGCAAGCAACGAACCATGGGTGGTTCGGCGCTTCAACCACTTCAACCAGCGCACCGTCACCGGAACGACCGGAGATTTTCAGACCGGCTTCGATCAGTTGCGGCAGCAGCTTGTTGTTCACTTCATAGCGATGACGATGACGCTCGACGATCACGTCCTTGGCGTAGCAATCGTGAACCAGGGAGCCGGCTTCCAGCAGGCATTCCTGAGCACCCAGACGCATGGTGCCGCCCAGATCGGACGATTCGGAACGGGTTTCAACGGCACCGGTGGCATCTTCCCACTCGGTGATCAGACCCACGACCGGGTGACCGCTGGTGCGATCGAATTCGGTGGAGTTGGCGTCTTTCCAGCCCAGCACGTTACGGGCGAACTCGATCACGGCGACTTGCATGCCCAGGCAGATACCCAGATATGGAACCTTGTTTTCGCGAGCGTATTGAACGGCGGTGATCTTGCCTTCCACGCCACGCAAACCGAAGCCGCCTGGCACCAGAATCGCATCAGCGCCTTCCAGCAGCGCGGTGCCCTGGTTCTCGATGTCTTCGGAGTCGATGTAACGCAGGTTGACCTTGGTACGGTTGCTGATGCCGGCATGACTCATCGCTTCGATCAGCGACTTGTAGGCGTCCAGCAGTTCCATGTACTTGCCGACCATGGCGATGGTGACTTCGTGCTCAGGGTTGAGCTTGGCATCGACCACGGCTTCCCACTCGGACAGATCGGCGCCGCCACATTGCAGGCCGAAACGCTCGACGACGAAATCATCCAGGCCCTGGGAATGCAGGATGCCCGGGATCTTGTAGATGGTGTCGGCGTCTTCCAGCGCGATGACCGCACGTTCTTCAACGTTGGTGAACTGCGCGATCTTGCGACGCGAAGAGATATCGATCGGGTGGTCGGAACGGCACACCAGCACGTCTGGCTGCAGGCCGATGGAACGCAGTTCCTTGACCGAGTGCTGAGTTGGCTTGGTTTTGGTTTCGCCGGCAGTGGCGATGTACGGCACCAGTGTCAGGTGCATCAGCATCGCGCGCTTGGCGCCGACTTCGAAACGCAATTGACGGATGGCTTCGAGGAACGGCTGGGATTCGATGTCACCCACGGTGCCACCGATCTCGACCATCGCCACGTCGGCATCGCCTGCACCCTTGATGATGCGGCGCTTGATTTCGTCGGTGATGTGCGGAATCACCTGGATGGTTGCGCCCAGGTAATCACCACGGCGCTCTTTGCGCAGGACGTGCTCGTAGACACGGCCGGTGGTGAAGTTGTTGTTCTGGGTCATGGTCGTGCGGATGAACCGCTCGTAGTGGCCCAGGTCCAGGTCGGTCTCGGCGCCGTCGTGAGTGACGAACACTTCACCGTGCTGGAACGGGCTCATGGTGCCCGGGTCAACGTTGATGTACGGGTCCAGCTTGAGCATGGTGACCTTAAGTCCCCGCGCCTCCAGGATGGCCGCCAATGAAGCCGATGCAATGCCTTTCCCCAATGAAGAAACAACACCGCCCGTGACGAATATGTAGCGCGTCATGAAAAACCCTAGAAGTCTGCGTTAAAGCGGTCCGAGCCGCCGGGGAAAGCGAAGGAAGGCCGAAGCCCCCGATCACCTGCATTAATTACAGTGCATCTTTCAAAAAAACCGCCGCGTTGGGACAGACCGGAAGAAGAATCACCGGTACGTTGCTCGCTACACATTTTTTGGAATCGCCCAGCAAAGACTGCTTGGTAATCGGCAACTCCTGCAATTCAGCTGAATCCACAGAAGTTGTATCAAGAAGGGAGCGTAGTCTACCGGAAAGCCCCTTTCAGCTCAAACCTTGATCGTTGATCGCTGGCTGCCACCGCAAAAGACCGTTTCCCCCCGCACTACCGTCGAGCCCACGCAGGTTTGCCACCGCGAGCAATTGTTCATTGCAGAAGAGCAGCGGCAATCTGCCACGGGCAAACAGCGGCAGGCCGCTTTCATTGAGCAAACGCTTGAGGTCGCGATGCCCGCGCCCCGGCAAATGCATGATTTCACCGCCCTGCCGGTAGCGCACGCTTAATACGCCGGCAGGGATGGTCCCGCAGAAGGTCAACCGGCCGTTGTTCGGCAGCAGCAGTGCCAGCGACGGATCAGGCCAAAGCGGAGCCGGCTCGGGGCGGTTCAGCCAATGGCCGGACAACCACCAGATTCGCCCGTTCGCACGATGCAACTCACCGTCCGCCAGGCGCCAGATCGGCCGAGCATCCGTCGCTGCATCGCGCAAATTTTCCCAACCCGACCAATGGTCGCTGTCCGGCATCCGCGTCAACGGCGCCAGCCAGTGGCTGAGAGCATTGCGCTGGCGGGCGGCGGAAAGCGTTTCAAGCGCAGCCATTTCCAACGACGGCACGCCCAGCCAATCGAATTCGCTGACCGTTGCGGCGGGCGCCAGATCCATCTCGGCCAAATCATCGAGCAAACCCTGCGCTTCACTCAAATGCGCGGCGCTGCGGGCGATGGTGGCCACGGCCTGTGGCCAACGCTGAGTGAGCGCTGGAAAAATCTGCTGGCGAAGGTAATTACGAGAAAACTGTTGATCGGCGTTCGACGGATCCTCGATCCAGCTCAACTGATGCTCGACGGCATAGGCTTCGAGTTCAGCCCGCGACACCTCAAGCAACGGTCGCAGCAAAAAACCACGGCCCAAAGGACGCTGTGACGGGATCGCCGACAAACCTCTCACCCCTGCCCCGCGCAACAGGCGGAACAAGAGGGTTTCCGCCTGATCGTTCTGGTGTTGCGCCGTGAGTAGCAGCTCATTGGCTTGAGTCGCCTCGACAAAGGCGCCATACCGCGCCTCGCGCGCCGCGCGCTCCAGGCTCGCCCCAGGCTGAACCTGAACGTGAATAACCTCCAATGGCACCCCCAGGGCGTCACACACCGTCTGACAATGCCCCGGCCACGCATCAGCCGCAGCCTGGAGACCGTGATGGATGTGAATGGCTTTGAGTTCAGGCAGGGAGTGTTTTTTTGCGAGTTGCGCAAGAAGGTGCAGCAGAACGGTGGAGTCGAGACCACCGGAGAAAGCGACACGCCAGGTCGGCGCGGTGTGCCAGGGAGCCAGGCGTTTGAGAAGTGCAGCTGAAAGGCTCATGAACATCCCCAAACCTGCAGGAGCAAAGCTTGCACGCGATGAACTTGTGGTGAGGAGGCTTGCCCCCCGTTCGGCGGCGTAGCCGTCGCAAAAAGGTCGATTCGTTCGATCGCATCGACTGTATTTGGGACTACTTCGTAGTCCAACGGGGGCAAGCCCCCTCACCACAACAAGACTCGCTCCTACAGAGAGCTGTGCTCGATCAGAGACCGTAGCTCATCAGGCGCTCATAACGGCGGGCCAGCAGCGCGTCGTTGTCGAACTTCTTCAGCATCGCCAGTTGCGAGCTCAGTTCCGCACGGATCGAGGCAGCAGCAGCGGCCGGATCACGGTGCGCGCCACCCAGCGGCTCGCTGATCACTTTATCAACGATACCCAGGCCTTTCAGGCGCTCGGCGGTGATGCCCATGGCTTCAGCGGCATCCGGGGCTTTCTCGGCGGTTTTCCACAGGATCGAGGCGCAACCTTCCGGCGAGATCACCGCGTAGGTCGAGTACTGCAGCATGTTCAGCTGGTCGCAAACGCCGATCGCCAGCGCACCGCCGGAACCACCCTCACCGATCACGGTGGCGATGATTGGGGTTTTCAGGCGGGCCATGACACGCAGGTTCCAGGCAATCGCTTCGCTCTGGTTACGCTCTTCAGCGTCGATACCAGGGTATGCACCCGGGGTGTCGATGAACGTCAGGATCGGCATTTTGAAACGCTCGGCCATTTCCATCAGACGGCAGGCCTTGCGGTAGCCCTCAGGGCGCGGCATGCCGAAGTTGCGGCGAACCTTCTCGCGCACTTCGCGGCCTTTCTGGTGGCCGATGATCATCACCGGCTGGTCGTCCAGACGGGCAACACCGCCGACAATCGCAGCGTCGTCGGAGAAGTGACGGTCACCGTGCAATTCATCGAACTCGGTGAAAATGTGTTCAATGTAGTCCAGGGTGTACGGGCGACGTGGGTGACGCGCCAGACGCGCGATCTGCCAGCTGGTCAACTTGCCGAAGATGTCTTCGGTGAGCGTGCTGCTCTTGTCCTGCAAGCGGGAGATTTCATCGCCGATATTCAGCGAATTGTCATTACCGACCAAGCGCAACTCTTCGATCTTGGCTTGCAGGTCGGCGATCGGCTGTTCGAAATCAAGAAAATTCGGGTTCATAGGCGTCCGTCTTGGGTCGACGTCCAAGAGAGCTTGGGCCGGCCGGTTGTCTATTCGCGCCTTACCTTAAGGGACAGGCGCGTTCAGGTCGAGATTAAAAATTGGGTCAAGGTCAAGGCCAAGCTTTCAAAGGTAAAGAATGGCACCTGACCGTCAACGGTATTGGAGGAAGACGTTGTCTCGCCCGAACTGGTCACGCAGGGCTTGAATCAAGGCATCCGCCGGATCGATTCGCCAGGTCTCGCTGAACTGCAACAAGGCCTTGGCGTCAGGACTGGTGTACTCCATGGTAATCGGACACGCACCACGATGACGCTTGAACAACTCACCCAGCCAGCGTAGCTGATCGCCTTTGAGGTCTTGGGTCTGGACCTTCAAGCGCAGGCTTTCGGCCAGGTTGGTGCGTGCGTCCTCCATGCTCATCACCCGCTTGACCCGCAAGCGCAGGCCACCGGAGAAGTCGTCATTGCTGACTTCGCCTTCGACCACCACCATCGCGTCAGTCTGCAACAGCGACTGCGCGGAATGGAACGCCTCGGCAAACAGCGACGCTTCGATCCGCCCCGAGCGGTCGTCGAGGGTGATGAACCCCATCTTGTCGCCCTTCTTGTTCTTCATTACCCGCAAGGCGATGATCATGCCCGCGACCGTCTGTGTATCACGCGCCGGTTTCAAATCGATGATGCGTTGACGGGCAAAGCGGCGGATTTCACCTTCGTATTCGTCAATCGGGTGACCGGTCAGGTACAGCCCCAGGGTATCTTTCTCCCCCTTCAGGCGCTCCTTGAGCGTCAGTTCCTTGGCCTTGCGGTGATTGGCGTAGACGTCGGCGTCTTCCTCGACAAACAGACCGCCAAACAGGTCGGCGTGGCCACTGTCGTGGGTCCGTGCGGTCTGCTCGGCCGCCTTGATCGCTTCTTCCATGGCCGTCAGCAAGACTGCGCGATTGCGGTCGATGTTGGCCTGATAGGCTTTCGGTTCGTCGTGGAAGTACGGGCCGAGCCGGTCCAGCGCACCACTGCGGATCAACCCGTCGAGGGTCCGCTTGTTAATGCGCTTGAGGTCGACACGAGCGCAGAAATCGAACAGATCCTTGAACGGCCCTTCCTGACGCGCTTCGGTAATCGCTTCAACCGGCCCCTCACCGACCCCCTTGATCGCCCCCAGACCGTAAATGATCCGGCCTTCGTCGTTCACCGTGAACTTGAACTCCGAGGTGTTCACGTCCGGCGCGTCGAGGCGCAGCTTCATGGTCCGCACTTCTTCGATCAAGGTCACGACCTTGTCGGTGTTGTGCATATCCGCCGAGAGTACCGCCGCCATGAACGGCGCCGGGTAGTGGGCTTTCAGCCAGGCAGTCTGGTACGACACCAGGCCGTAGGCGGCAGAGTGGGATTTGTTGAAGCCGTAACCGGCGAATTTCTCCACCAGGTCGAAAATGTTACCGGCAAGGTCAGCATCGATATTATTGGTCGCGCAACCTTCAATGAAGCCGCCCCGCTGCTTGGCCATTTCTTCGGGCTTTTTCTTACCCATGGCCCGACGCAGCATGTCCGCACCACCGAGGGTGTAACCGGCCATGACCTGAGCGATCTGCATCACCTGTTCCTGATACAGGATGATGCCGTAGGTCGGCGCCAATACTGGCTTGAGGCCTTCGTACTGGTAATCCGAGTGCGGGTACGCCAGCTCGGCGCGACCGTGCTTACGGTTGATGAAGTCATCCACCATGCCCGATTGCAACGGGCCTGGACGGAACAACGCCACGAGTGCGATCAAGTCTTCCAGGCAGTCGGGCTTGAGCTTTTTGATCAGCTCTTTCATGCCGCGCGACTCGAGCTGGAATACCGCGGTGGTTTCAGCTTTTTGCAGCAGCGTATAGGTCGGCTTGTCGTCCAGCGGGATAAACGCAATATCCAGCGGCGGCTCATTGACCTTGGCGCGGTCGCGGTTGATGGTTTTCAGCGCCCAATCGATGATGGTCAGGGTTCGCAGCCCCAGGAAGTCGAACTTCACCAGACCGGCCGCCTCGACGTCATCCTTGTCGAACTGGGTTACCAGGCCACCACCTTCTTCGTCGCAATAGATCGGCGAGAAGTCGGTCAGCTTGGTCGGTGCGATCACCACACCACCGGCGTGCTTGCCGACGTTACGCACAACGCCTTCAAGCTTGCGCGCCATCTCCCAGATTTCCGCGGCCTCTTCATCGACCTTGATGAAGTCGCGGAGGATTTCTTCCTGCTCGTAGGCTTTTTCCAGGGTCATGCCGACTTCGAAGGGGATCATCTTCGACAGACGATCCGCCAAACCGTAGGACTTGCCCTGCACCCGCGCCACGTCACGGACCACAGCCTTGGCTGCCATGGAACCGAAGGTGATGATCTGGCTTACCGCGTTGCGGCCGTATTTCTCGGCCACGTAGTCGATCACCCGGTCACGACCGTCCATGCAGAAGTCGACGTCGAAGTCGGGCATGGATACCCGTTCCGGGTTCAGGAAACGTTCGAACAGCAGGTCATATTCCAGCGGGTCGAGGTCGGTGATCTTCTGCACATAGGCCACCAGCGACCCGGCACCCGACCCACGGCCAGGACCTACCGGTACGCCGTTGTTCTTGGCCCACTGGATAAAGTCCATAACGATCAGGAAGTAACCGGGGAAGCCCATCTGGATGATGATATCCAGCTCGAAATTCAACCGGTCGACATAGACCTGACGCTTGGCCTCGTAATCTTCGGTGGTGTCCTTGGGCAGCAGAACGCTCAAGCGCTCTTCCAGGCCGTCAAAGGAGACTTTGCGGAAATACTCGTCGATGGTCATGCCATCGGGAATCGGGAAGTTGGGCAGGAAGTGCTTGCCGAGCTTCACATCGATATTGCAGCGCTTGGCAATCTCGACGGTGTTTTCCAGCGCTTCGGGCAAGTCGCTGAACAACTCGGCCATTTCCTCGGCGCTTTTGAGGTATTGCTGGTCACTGTAGTTCTTCGAGCGGCGCGGATCGTCGAGCGCCCGCCCTTCACCGATGCATACGCGGGTTTCGTGAGCGGCGAAGTCTTCCTGCTTGATGAAGCGCACGTCGTTGGTGGCCACCAGCGGTGCGCCGATCTTGTCAGCCAGGGCCACGGCGGCGTGCAACTGTTCTTCGTCGTTGGGGCGATTGGTGCGCTGGATTTCCAGATAGAAGCGATCCGGGAATACGGCCATCCACTCCCGGGCCAGAGTCTCGGCCTCATCAGGATTGCCACCGAGCAAGGCGATACCAATCTCGCCCTCCTTGGCCGCCGACAACATGATCAAGCCTTCGTTGGCCTCGGCCACCCACTCGCGCTCGATGATGACCTGGCCATTGCGCTGGCCATCGATAAAGCCACGCGAAATCAACTCGGTGAGGTTGCGGTAGCCAACGGCGTTCATCGCCAGGAAGCTGATCCGGCTCAGCGGATTGTCAGGATCCTTGTTCGACAGCCACAGGTCAGCGCCACAGATCGGCTTGATCCCGGCGCCCATGGCGTTTTTGTAGAACTTGACCAGGGAACACATGTTGTTCTGGTCGGTGACCGCCACGGCAGGCATGTTCATGCCGACCAGGGTCTTGACCAGCGGTTTGATCCGCACCAGACCGTCGACCAGGGAGTATTCAGTGTGCAGGCGTAGGTGAACGAATGAAGCCGGCATAGTGATCCTGTCTGAAAACGTGAAGACAACAAGGCCCGGATTGTACCGGGCCTTGGCAAAAACATCAGCCTTGTGACTAGCTCTCGATCAAACCCTCGCGGGCCTCATAAGCAAGGCGCACCGGCGCGAACGAACGCCGGTGAATTGGTGTCGGCCCCAGTCGGGCCAAGGCTTCCAGATGAACGGGCGTCGGGTAGCCTTTGTGGCCGCCGATACCATAACCCGGGTAAACCAATTCGAATGCCGCCATTTCGCGATCACGGCTGACTTTCGCCAGAATCGATGCCGCTGCGATGGCCGGAACCTTGCTATCGCCTTTGACCACCGCTTCAGCCGGCATGGCCAGCTTCGGGCAGCGGTTGCCGTCGATCATCGCCAGCTTCGGCGTGATGTGCAGACCTTCGACGGCACGCTGCATGGCCAGCATGGTGGCGTGCAGAATATTCAGCTCATCGATTTCTTCGACTTCGGCACGTGCGATGCACCAGCTCAGGGCTTTCTCGCAGATTTCGTCGTAGAGCTTTTCACGGCGTGCTTCGGTGAGTTTTTTCGAGTCATTGAGCCCGAGAATCGGCCGGTTCGGATCGAGGATCACCGCCGCCGTCACCACAGCGCCGCAAAGCGGGCCACGACCCACCTCATCGACACCGGCGACCAGATCTTCGACGTCTGCGACGAGGGTAAAATCCAGACCCATTTGCATCTTTACGTTACTCACTGAGATTTGCCGATCAGATTGAGGACGGCATCTGCGGCCTGGTTCGAGGCGTCGCGACGCAAGGTCCGGTGAATCTGGTCAAAACCGGTGGTTTGCTCTTCACCACCATCGATCAATGGCGACAGCGTCAGCGCCAATGCCTCGGGGGTCGCATCGTCTTGCAGCAATTCGGGCACCAGCAGACGCTGGGCCAGCAAATTCGGCAAGGAGATGTAAGGGCTTTTCACCATGCGCTTGAGAATCCAGAACGTCAGCGGCGCCAAGCGGTACGCCACGACCATCGGCCGCTTGTACAACAGCGCTTCCAGCGTGGCGGTTCCCGAAGCAATCAGCACCGCGTCGCAAGCGGCCAGCGCCTGATGGGAACGGCCATCGAGCAAGGTCACCGGCAAATCGCGGCCCGCCAACAGTTCTTCGAGCTGCACACGGCGCTCGGGGCTGGCGCACGGCATGACGAACCGCACACCCGGCCGCATGGCCCGCAAACGCTCGGCGGTGTCGAGGAACAAGGCCCCCAGGCGCCCAACCTCCCCACCCCGACTGCCTGGCATCAGCGCAACCAACGGGGCGTCTTCTGGCAATCCCAGTTCGGCGCGCGCAGCCGAGCGGTCAGCCTCAAGAGGAATCGCATCGGCCAGGGAGTGACCGACAAACCGCACCGGCACGCCTTTCTCTTCATAGAATTTGGCTTCAAACGGGAACAGCGTGAGCATCAGATCGCAGCCTTCGCGAATCTTCAGCACGCGCTTTTGACGCCATGCCCAAACCGATGGGCTGACGTAATGCACGGTCTTGATCCCGGCCTGACGCAGTTTGAGTTCGATGTTAAGGGTGAAATCCGGAGCGTCGATGCCGATGAAAACATCTGGCTTTTCGGCGATGAGGGTCGCGATCAGTTTTTTGCGACGAGCCAACAGCTCACGCAAGCGGCCGAGCACCTCGACCAGGCCCATGACCGCCAGACGCTCCATCGGGAAGTAAGACGTCAGACCTTCAGCCTGCATCAGCGGACCGCCGACACCGATAAACTCAACCGCAGGATGCTGTGCCTTGAGCGCCCGCATCAGACCTGCGCCCAGAATATCGCCGGAGGCTTCGCCCGCCACCAGTGCAACACGCAGACTGGCCATGATTAACGGGTGATGCCGCGAGTCGAAGACTGAATGGAGTCACGGAATATCGCGACTTCCGGAAACTCTTCCGACGGCTCGGCCAACTCGGCAAGCGCTTGTTCGACTGTCAAACCCTGGCGATAAACCACTTTGTAGGCACGGCGTAATGCGTGGATCGCCTCTTCGCTGAAACCACGGCGACGCATGCCTTCGAAGTTCATGCTGCGGGCTTCGGCAGGGTTGCCGAACACCGTGACATAGGCTGGAACATCCTTGCCAATGGCTGTGCCCATACCGGAAAAGCTGTGGGCGCCAATATGGCAATACTGATGAACCAGGGTAAAGCCTGACAGGATCGCCCAGTCATCGACATGCACATGACCAGCCAACGCGGTGTTGTTGACCAGGATGCAGTTATTGCCGATAACGCTGTCATGACCAATGTGGGCATAGGCCATGATCAGGTTGTGGTCGCCCAGGGTCGTTTCGGAACGATCCTGAACGGTGCCACGGTGAATCGTCACGCCTTCACGGATCACATTGTGGTCACCGATCACCAGACGGGTTTCTTCACCCTTGTACTTCAAATCGGGCGTGTCCTCACCTACCGAGGAAAACTGGTAAATGCGGTTGTGCTTACCAATACGCGTCGGCCCTTTGAGAATCACGTGCGGGCCAATCACTGTTCCCTCGCCGATTTCCACACCAGCGCCGACGATCGACCATGGGCCGACCTCGACGTCGTCGGCCAGAATGGCCGTCGGATCGATGATTGCGCGAGGGTCAATCAAACTCATAGCTTGCGTTCCGCACAGATGATTTCAGCAGAGCAGACTGGCTTGCCATCGACCGAAGCCTGGCATTCGAACTTCCAGATCTGACGCTTGCAACTGATGAACTTGGCTTCAAGAATCAACTGATCGCCCGGCAGAACCGGCTGGCGGAAACGCAGCTTGTCGGAGCCGACGAAGTAGTAAAGCGTGCCATCGGCCGGCTTGACGTCGAGCATTTTGAAACCAAGGATCCCGGCAGCCTGAGCCATCGCTTCAATGATCAATACGCCTGGCATGATTGGATGCGCCGGGAAGTGACCATTGAAGAACGGCTCGTTGATGCTGACATTCTTGTAGGCGCGAATGCGCTTGCCCTCAACATCCAGCTCCACTACCCGGTCCACCAACAGGAACGGGTAACGGTGAGGCAGGTATTCGCGAATCTCGTTGATGTCCATCATTTCGGGGGGAAGCCTATGTAAAGATTGGGAGCGCGCGACTGACGCACACTCCTCTAGCAAATCAAGGAGGCAGTCTAACGGCTGTGCACACTTGATATGGAAATGGTATCAGCCATCTGATGAAGCATTGCCGTCAGGGGTCACGTCCCCAACACGCTTTTCCAGCTGTCGCAGACGTCGCGCGATATCATCGAGTTGACGGATACGTGCGGCGCTTTTGCGCCACTCGGCAGCCGGTTGCATAGCTGTCCCGGAGGAATAGGAACCCGGCTCGGTAATCGAGTGAGTCACCATGGTCATCCCGGTCAGGAATACGTTGTCGCAAATATCAATGTGTCCGACCAGCCCCACACCACCTGCCAGCATGCAGTGCTTGCCGATTTTGGTGCTGCCGGAAATCCCCACGCACGCCGCCATGGCGGTGTGATCACCGACTTGCACGTTGTGGGCGATCTGAATCTGGTTATCGAGCTTCACGCCATTGCCGATGATGGTGTCAGCCAACGCACCGCGGTCGATGGCGGTATTCACGCCAATCTCCACATCGTCACCGATCAATACCCCACCCACCTGGGCGATCTTCTGCCAGATGCCTTTTTCGTTGGCAAAACCAAAGCCTTCACCACCGAGCACGGCACCGGACTGAATCACCACGCGCTTGCCGATGCGTACGTCGTGGTACAGCGTCACACGCGGGGCCAACCAGCCGCCCTCACCGATCTCGCTGCGCGCACCGATGAAGCAGTGGGCACCGACCGTCACGCCGGCGGCAATTCGCGCAGCACTTTCGATCACGGCAAACGCGCCAATGCTCGCAGCCGGATCAACCACTGCGTCCGCTGCCACCACCGCTGTCGGATGGATACCGGCAGCAGCCTTGGGCTTGGGGTCGAACAGATGGGAAACCCGGGCGTACGCCGCATACGGATCAGGCACAACCAGCGCATCACCGGCAAAACCTTCTGCGTCAGCGGCCTTCAGCAACACGGCTGCGGCCTGGCTGTCAGCCAGATATTTACGGTATTGGGGGTTTGCCAGAAAGCTCAACTGAGCTGGGCCAGCCTCCTGCAAGGTGGCTAGCCCAGTGATTTCTTTCTCCGCGGAGCCACGGAGAGTGGCCCCGAGGAACTCGGCCAATTGACCGAGCTTTATAGTCGCTGTCATGGATTACTTCAGCTGATTCATGCGCTCGATAACCTGGCGAGTGATGTCGTACTGAGGCTTGACATCAATCACTGCGCCACGCTCGAAGACCAGGTCAAAAGCACCTTTCTTGATGACTTCTTCCACAGCGCTGTCCAGTTTCGGCTTGAGCTGCTTCAGCATTTCACGGTCAGCAACGGCTTTGGCTTCGTTCAGTTCTTTGGACTGGAACTGGAAGTCACGGGCCTTTTGCTTGAATTCAAGCTCAAGACGCTCACGCTCGCCCTGGGCCATCTTGTCGCCACCGCTTACCAGACGATCCTGAATGCCTTTGGCACTGCTTTCCAGGGTTTTCAGCTTGGTCAGCTGTGGCCCGAACTTCTTCTCGGCATCCACGGCGTACTTCTTCGCCGCGTCAGATTCCAGCAGAGCCATTTGATAGTTCAGTACCGCGATTTTCATTTCGGCAAATGCCGGGGTTGCTACCAGGACAGTTGCCAGGAGAACCAATTGAGTCAACTTACGCACGATGCACTCCTACAAAATCCATTGTCGTTATCTTGGATCAGGCTATTAGAAAGTCTGACCGAGGGAGAATTGGAACACCTGAGTCTCCGCATTGCTGTCCGGTTTCTTGACCGGCATTGCCAAGGCAAAGCTCAACGGACCAAGGGCGGTAACCCATGTCACACCTACACCCACCGAACTGGCCATATTGCTCAGGCTGATGTCGTTGCACTGCGTATTGGAAGGAGTGCCATTGGTATTCTTGACCTGGTCGCACTTGGAGTCGAACACGTTACCGACGTCCCAGAACACAGAGGTACGCAGGGATCGCTGGTCCTTGACGAAAGGCAATGGGAAGAGAACTTCTACACCACCTTGAATCAGGACGTTACCACCAAATGGCAGCGGATCCTGGTCCGGGTCGGCGAGTGTGCCCTGATTCCCGGTTGTCCCAGCACCCCGACTCGGCGTACTACGAGGCCCCAATGTACTGTCCTTGAAACCGCGTACCGAGTTGAAACCACCAGCATAATAGTTCTCGTAGAACGGCAGCCCGTTCGTAGAACCATAACCATCACCGTAACCCAGTTCGGTGTGCAGGCGCATGGTGTAGTTCTCAGACAATGGCTGGAACAACTGACCACGGTAGTCGAGCTTGAAGAAGGACAGATCGCTGCCCGGGGTAGTGGCTTCCAGTGTCAGGTTTTGCGAGTGACCACGGGTCGCCAGCACGCCTTTGTTCAGGGTCGATTCAGACCAACCGGCCGAAGCCTTGAAGTTCAGGTACTGGTCGCCTTGCGTGTTAACAAAGTTGAAAATCTCGTCAACGGTGTACTGACCGGTCTTGATCTTGTCTTGCTGCGCCGTCAGACCAAAGGTCAGACGCGAAGTCTCGCTGATCGGATAACCGACGTTGACACCTGCGCCCAAGCTGTCTACCGCATAGCTCGATACGTTGACGTCGAGGTTTTTGTAGTCAGTGGTGCGATAGAAAGCGTTGTAACCCAGGCTCACGCCATCGGCTGTCCAGTACGGGTCGACATAACCGAAGTTATAACGGCTCTGGTATTGGCTACGGGTCAAGCCGATGCTGACCTTGTTACCGGTACCCAGGAAGTTGTTCTGGGTAATCGAACCACCCAGGATCAAACCGGCGCTCTGAGCAAAACCAACGCTGGCAGTAATCGAACCGGAAGGTTGCTCTTCAACGGCGTAGTTCACGTCAACCTGGTCATCGACACCCGGTACAGCCGGAGTCTCGACGTTGACCTCCTTGAAGAAGCCCAGACGTTCCAGACGGGTCTTGGACTGGTCGATCAGGTAGGTCGAAGCCCAGCCACCTTCCATCTGGCGCATTTCACGACGGAGCACTTCGTCTTCCGACTTGGTGTTGCCGCGGAAGTTGATACGGTTTACGTAGGCACGCTTGCCCGGATCGACCACAAAGGTGATATCAACGGTGTGATCGTCGTCATGCGGAGTCGGTACGCCGTTGACGTTGGCGAAGGTGTAGCCCTCGTTACCCAGGCGACGGGTGATCAACTCGGAAGTCGTGGTCATCAGCTTGCGCGAGAACACCTGACCTTTTTGCACCAGCAGCAGCGCCTTGACCTGGTCTTCAGGGACCTTCAGGTCTCCGCTGAGCTTCACGTCACGAACGTTGTACTTCTGACCTTCGTTGATGTTGACGGTGATATAGACGTGCTTTTTGTCCGGAGTGATCGACACCTGGGTCGAAGCGATATCCATGTTGATATAGCCACGGTCCAGGTAGTAGGAACGCAGACGTTCCAGGTCACCGGAAAGTTTTTCACGAGCATACTTGTCATCGTTCTTGAAGAACGACAACCAGTTGCTGGTCTTGAGTTCGAACAGGTCGATCAGGTCTTCGTCAGGAAAAACCGTGTTACCCACCACGTTGATGTGCTGGATAGCCGCGACAGTGCCTTCGTTGATATTGACCTTCAAGCCAACGCGGTTGCGCGGCTGAGGAACAACTTCAGTGTCAACGGTGGCCGAGTAGCGACCTTGAGCGACGTACTGGCGCTGCAGCTCGTTACGCACGCCTTCAAGCGTCGCACGCTGGAAGATCTCGCCTTCGGCCAGACCGGATTGTTTAAGGCCTTTCATCAGGTCTTCAGTGGAGATCGCCTTGTTGCCTTCGATCTCGATACTGGCGACCGACGGGCGCTCGACTACAGTAATGACCAGGACATTGCCATCGCGGCCCAGCTGGATATCTTGAAAGAAACCGGTTTTGAACAGCGCACGAGTGGATTCCACCAGGCGACGATCATCCGCCTGTTCACCGACGTTCAACGGCAAGGCACCAAAGACGCTACCCGCGGATACCCGCTGGAGGCCATTGATACGAATATCGGAGATAGTGAAGGACTCGGCGTGAACTTCGGCGATCATCAATACGGTGAGAACCGCAGTTAGCAGCAGACGTTTCATGAAGTCCTTTCTTATTCCAACTGGCAATAAACAAACTGCCGCAAAATGCGGCAGATTCGCAATTCAGCGAAGCGTTACAGTCGACCCAGATCGTTGACCAGAGCAAGCAACATCACCCCGATCACCAAACTGATACCGATCTGTATCCCCCAACTCTGCACCCGATCCGACAAGGGACGACCACGCGCCCACTCGATCAGATAAAACAACAGATGCCCCCCATCCAGTACAGGAATGGGCAGCAAATTCAGAACACCCAAGCTAATACTCAGATAAGCCAGGAAATTCAGGAAATCAGCGACACCCGACTGGGCAGAAGCGCCCGCCACTTTAGCAATGGTTATCGGTCCACTCAAGTTTTTTACCGAGAGCTCGCCGAACAACATTTTCTTTAGTGAATCAAGGGTCAGCACACTCATGGTCCAGGTGCGTCGAGCACCTTCGCCAATCGCGGCCACGGGACCGTAGCTGACCTCGCGAATCATCTCTGGTGGCCAATCGATGGCCTTCACCCCGGCACCCAGATAACCACTGGCTACTTTCGCCTTGTCGCGAGTTGCCAAGGTAACCGGGACGTCGATTTGAGCACCGTCACGCTCGATATGCAGCACAATTTTGGTATCAGGACGCACACGCACCCAATCGACCACTTGCTGCCAATCGGTCAGCGCCTGGCCATCGAGCGCCAGCAGACGGTCACCGGTCTTCAGGCCTGCTGCCTGCGCCGGGCCCTTAGGGTCCAACTCTGCCAACACAGGCGGCAATGCCGGACGCCAAGGACGGATACCCAACGAACGAATCGGGTCCGGCTCATCAGCCCCCTTGAGCCAGTGATCCAGGACCAGCTCGCGCGGCGAATCGGCGGTAGAGCCCTGTTCGCGCACCAGCAATTGCAACGAACCACTTTCACCAAGACGCCGGACCAGCTGCAGATTCACCGCTGCCCAACCCGAAGTCGGCTCACCATCGATGGCGACGATTTCCTGCCCCGGACTCAAACCGGCCTTGGCGGCCATGCTGCCGACTTCAACGGCGCCGATGACAGGACGCACCTGCTCGGTGCCAAGCATCGCCAGCACCCAGAAAAACGCCAGTGCCAACAAAAAGTTGGCGATAGGCCCGGCAGCTACGATGGCGATGCGCTGACGAACGGATTTGCGATTGAAGGCCTGATCAAGCTGCTCAGCCGGAACTTCGCCTTCACGCTCATCAAGCATCTTCACGTAACCACCCAAAGGGATGGCAGCGATCACGAACTCGGTGCCACGCCGGTCATGCCAGCGCAGCAATGGCAGGCCGAAGCCCACGGAGAAACGCAGAACCTTGACGCCACAGCGACGCGCGACCCAGAAATGGCCAAATTCATGGAAGGTGACCAGCACGCCCAAAGCCACCAGGGTGCCGACAATCATATAGAGCGCGCTCATCTACTTTCTCCGCAATCCTATTCAGTGCTGCTGTGGGCAAACCCGCCGCAACACCTATCGCCCGTGACGACTCAACCAACGCTCGGCCAGGACACGCGCTTTCGCGTCCGCAGTGAAAACCGCATCGAGATCATCGACCGAAACCACAGGTTCGAGGTTTAACACCTCTTCGATGATACTCGCGATTTCCAGGTAACGGACACGTCCATCGAGAAAGGCCGCAACAGCCACCTCATTCGCGGCGTTCAGCATGGCCGGAACACTGTTCCCGGCCTCTGCCGCCTGGCGCGCCAGACGCAAGCACGGGAAACGTTCTTCGTCAGGCGCCTGGAAGTCCAGACGCGCGATTGCAAACAGGTCCAGCGGCGCAACCCCGGAATCGATGCGCTCAGGCCATGCCAGTGCATTAGCGATCGGCGTCCGCATATCCGGATTGCCCAACTGCGCCAATACCGAACCATCAACATAGTCGACCAGCGAATGAATCACGCTTTGCGGATGAATCACCACCTCAACCTGTGACGGCTTGGCATCAAACAGCCAACAGGCCTCGATCAGCTCCAGGCCTTTGTTCATCATGCTGGCCGAATCGACCGAAATCTTGCGCCCCATCGACCAATTGGGATGGGCACATGCCTGCTCTGGCGTAACATGCGCCAACTCAGCCATGGATGTCTGCCGGAACGGACCGCCAGACGCTGTCAGCAAAATCCGTCGAACGCCTACAGCGCCGAGTCCACGAGAAAAATCTGCGGGCATGCACTGAAAGATCGCATTGTGCTCGCTGTCGATCGGCAGCAGCACCGACCCGCTCTTGTGCACGGCCTGCATGAACAGGGCGCCGGACATCACCAGCGCCTCCTTGTTGGCCAGCAGAATCTTCTTGCCCGCCTCCACCGCCGCCAGCGTCGGACGCAACCCCGCCGCACCGACAATCGCCGCCATCACCGCATCGACTTCAGCGTCGGAAGCGACCTGACACAGACCCTCCTCCCCCACCAGCACGCGCGTAGAAAGGCCCGCAGCCCGCAAATCGTCTTGCAGACGCCGGGCAGCCACGAGCTCCGGCACAACAGCAAAGCGCGGCACATGGCGGACGCACAAGGCCAACAGCTCACTCAGGCGAGAGAAGCCGCTCAAGGCAAAGACTTGGTAGCGCTCAGGATGACGCGCGATGACATCAAGGGTGCTCAGGCCAATAGAACCGGTCGCCCCCAGGACAGTGATCTGTTGTGGGCGGCTCACGATGCTGCCATCCACAGCAATACCGCAAACACCGGAATCGCCGCAGTGAGACTGTCGATACGATCCAGAATGCCGCCATGACCCGGCAGCAGATTACTGCTGTCCTTGATACCCGACTGGCGCTTGAACATACTTTCGGTCAAATCGCCGACCACCGAGATAAACACGATAATCGCCGCGCCGATCAACCCTTTCAGCATCTCGCCGACCGTCCAGTCACGCACCAGACCAACGATGGCGGTGATCACCAGGCTCAGCAGCAAGCCGCCGTACACGCCTTCCCAGCTCTTGCCAGGACTGACCTGCGGAGCAAGCTTGCGCTTGCCGAATGCCCGACCGGAAAAGTAAGCGCCAATATCTGCACCCCAGACCAATACCATCACCGCCATGATCAACCAGTTACCCAGCGGCTCTTGCTTGATCAGGATCAAACCTTGCCAGGCCGGCAACAGGATCAGCAGGCCGATAACCAGCTTGCAGGCCGCACTGGCCCAATGCTCACTGGTCTTGGGGTAGGTCAGCACCAGGTAGGTTGCCACCGCCCACCAGAGCACGGCAGCACCCAGCACCCAGGGCGAAAGCCCCGGCAGCACATGCATGACAAACAGCATCGCCGCGACCAACGCGGCATAAGCGACACGCATTGGTTGAGCAGTGAAACCTGCCAGACGCGCCCATTCCCAGGCACCAAGAGTCACGACCAGGCCGATAAACAGCGCAAAACCGGAGCCCTCGAGCAGAAAAAATCCGCACAGGGCGATCGGCAGCAGGATCAGCGCAGTGATGATTCGTTGTTTAAGCATTAAACCCGGGCTCCAGCCTCGACCTGCTCACTCGTTTTACCGAAGCGACGCTGGCGAGAAGCGAAATCGGCCAATGCGTTACGCATGGCTTCGTGTTTGAAGTCCGGCCAGAACAGGTCGGAGAAATACAGCTCGGAGTACGCCAATTGCCACAGCAGGAAGTTGCTGATGCGATGCTCGCCACCGGTACGAATGCACAAATCCGGCAACGGCAGATCACCGGTAGCCAGACAGGTCTGCAGCAATTGCGGAGTAATGTCGTCCGGACGTAAATGCCCGGCCTGAACCTCTCGCGCCAGACGTTGGGCTGCCTGGGCGATATCCCATTGGCCGCCGTAGTTGGCCGCGATCTGCAGGACAAAACGATTGGCGCCGACGGTCATTGCCTCCGCCTCACGCATGGCGGCCTGAAGCTCGGGATGAAAGCGCGAACGATCGCCGATAATACGCAACGTGATGTTGTTGTCGTTGAGGCGCTTGGCCTCGCGACGCAACGCCTTGAAAAACAAATCCATCAAGGCGCTGACTTCATCGGCCGGACGCTGCCAGTTTTCACTGGAGAAGGCGAACAGGGTCAGTACTTCAACCCCGGCCTCAGCGCACACCTCAATAACCGCGCGCACAGCATCGACGCCAGCCTTGTGCCCGGCAACACCGGGCAAGAAACGTTTTTTAGCCCAGCGATTATTACCGTCCATGATGATCGCGACGTGGCGCGGCACCGAGGACAGCACTGGCTGCTTGGTCTTTTCCATGAAGGCGTCCTGACCCCTTATACGGCCATCAGGTCCTTTTCTTTGTCTTCAGTGAGCTTGTTGATCTGAGCCTCGAAGTCTTTGATCAACTTGTCGATATCGGCACTCGCGCGACGCTCTTCGTCTTCGCTGATTTCCTTATCCTTGACCAGCTTCTTCAGGTCGCCCAGTGCATCACGGCGAATATTACGCACCGCGACACGAGCATCTTCGGCTGCGCTGCGCGCTTGCTTGGTGAAGCCCTTGCGGGTCTCCTCGGTCAAGGCCGGCATGGAGATCAGCAGCAACTCACCCAGGTTCGTCGGGTTGAGGTTCAGGCCAGCACTCTGGATCGCCTTGTCGACCGCGGCGAGCATGTTGCGCTCGAAAGCCACGACTTGCAGGGTCCGGGAGTCCTTCACGGTGACGTTGGCCACACTGCTCAAAGGAGTATCCGAACCGTAGTAAGGCACCATCACGCTGCCCAGGATGCTTGGGTGCGCCTTGCCTGTACGAATCTGACCAAAAGCGTGGGCCAGGGACTCCAGGGATTTGGTCATGCGCTCTTGAGCGTCTTTCTTGATTTCGTTGATCATTGCTCGCCTTCCTCGATCAGGGTTCCTTCAGCGCCGCCATGTACGATGTTCAGCAGGGCGCCGGGCTTGTTCATATTAAATACGCGCAGCGGCATCTTGTGGTCGCGGCACAGGCAAATAGCCGTCAGATCCATCACACCCAGCTTGCGATCCAGTACTTCATCGTAGGTCAGATGATCGAACTTCTCGGCATGCGGGTCTTTGAATGGGTCAGCGGTGTAAACACCATCAACCTTGGTCGCCTTCAACACAACGTCAGCATCGATCTCGATCGCACGCAAGCAGGCTGCCGAGTCGGTGGTGAAGAACGGGTTGCCGGTACCGGCAGCGAAAATGACCACTTCCTTGGAGTTCAGGTGACGCATGGCTTTGCGGCGATCGTAGTGATCGGTCACGCCCACCATCGAAATAGCCGACATCACGATGGCCGAGATATTCGCACGTTCCAGCGCATCACGCATGGCCAGGGCGTTCATCACAGTGGCAAGCATGCCCATGTGGTCGCCAGTCACCCGATCCATGCCGGCCGCACTCAGTGCCGCGCCGCGGAACAGATTACCACCACCAATCACCAGACCGACCTGAACACCGATACCGACCAGTTGGCCGACTTCCAGTGCCATGCGATCCAGAACCTTGGGGTCGATCCCGAACTCTTCGGAGCCCATCAAGGCCTCGCCGCTAAGCTTGAGTAGAATGCGTTTATAGCGAGCCTGATAACCACTGCCCTGCTGAGCCATTGCGAATCTCTCCTGCGGCGTATTTTAAAAAATTCTTTGCGGGCTGTTTGCAGCCTGCGTTTACTCTAACGTGACGCTGTCACAGCGCCATCGGAACACGGCTTTGTAAGCCAGTTCCGACGGAAAACCAAATAAATTGGCTTCCCCATCTGAAAAGAGGCTGCGCGCGTAAGCGGGCAGCCTCTTCAGGGCGACAGTTAAAAAACCGTCTTACTGCTTGGCAGCAGCCAGTTGAGCAGCAACTTCTTCAGCGAAGTTGTCGACTGGCTTCTCGATGCCTTCGCCTACTTTGAAGTAAGTGAAAGAAACGATTTCAGCACCGGCTTTCTTGGCCAGTTCGCCAACCTTGATTTCAGGGTTCTTGACGAACGCCTGCTCAACCAGGCTCGCTTCAGCCAGGAACTTGCTGATACGGCCTTTGACCATGTTTTCAACGATGTTTTCTGGCTTGCCGGCGATTTTGTCAGCGTTGAGGGTCAGGAACACGCCTTTCTCGCGCTCGATCGCTTCAGCGGAAACTTCCGACGGCAGCAGGAATTCAGGGTTGGTAGCCGCTACGTGCATAGCGATGTCTTTGGCCAGCTCAACGTCGCCGCCCTTCAGAACAACAGCTACACCGATCTTGTTGCCGTGCAGGTAACCACCAACAACATCACCTTCAACGCGAGTCAGGCGACGGATGTTGACGTTTTCGCCAACCTTGCCGACCAATACCAGGCGAGCAGCTTCTTGAGCTTCGATCAGAGGCTCAACGGTAGTCATCTTGTCGGCGAACGCTTTTTCAACGCTAGCAGCAACAAATACCTTGAAGTCGTCCTGCAGAGCCAGGAAGTCAGTCTGCGAGTTCACTTCCAGCAGGACTGCGGATTTACCGTCTTCTTTCAGAGCGATCGCGCCTTCAGCAGCAACGTTGCCTGCTTTTTTGGCGGCCTTGATGGCGCCCGAAGCACGCATGTCATCAATGGCTTTCTCGATGTCGCCGCCAGCCTTGGTCAAGGCTTTCTTGCAGTCCATCATGCCTTCGCCAGTACGCTCGCGCAGTTCTTTGACCAACGCTGCAGTAATCTCTGCCATTTCAAAATTCCTCTTGGATAGGTTATCAACCATTCCACCCGATCGAACGGGCGTTCAATTCTTCCCGAACCACCCTTGTTAGCTGCTGCACATTACAGATGCAGTAGCGGCATCCTGAAAACAGGCGCCAACAAATGGTTTTCGAGGTGGCAAAAAGGGGGCCAAGCCCCCTTTTTGCTTACTGAGTCAACGCCAAGGCGTCAATTACTCAGCTGCTGCTACCGGAGCTTCTTCAACGAACTGCTCGGTGCCGCCAGCAACGTGGTTGCGACCGCGGATTACAGCGTCAGCCATCGAACCCATGTACAGCTGGATAGCGCGGATTGCGTCATCGTTGCCTGGGATGATGTAGTCAACGCCTTCCGGGCTGCTGTTGGTATCGACTACGCCGATAACCGGGATGCCCAGTTTGTTGGCTTCGGTGATCGCGATGCGCTCGTGATCAACGTCGATAACGAACAGTGCGTCAGGCAGACCGCCCATGTCCTTGATACCACCCAGGGAACGATCGAGCTTTTCCAGGTCGCGAGTGCGCATCAGCGCCTCTTTCTTGGTCAGCTTGGCGAAAGTACCGTCTTCGGCTTGCACTTCAAGGTCACGCAGACGCTTGATGGAAGCACGGATGGTTTTGAAGTTGGTCAGCATGCCGCCCAACCAGCGGTGATCGACGTACGGCGAACCGCAACGTGCTGCTTCTTCAGCAACGATCTTGCCAGCGGAACGCTTGGTGCCGACGAACAGAATCTTGTTTTTGCCCTGGGCCAGACGCTCTACGAAAGTCAGAGCTTCGTTGAACATTGGCAGGGTTTTTTCAAGGTTGATGATGTGGATCTTGTTACGCGCGCCGAAAATGTACTTACCCATTTTCGGGTTCCAGTAACGGGTCTGGTGACCGAAGTGCACACCGGCCTTCAGCATATCGCGCATGTTGACTTGGGACATGATAGTTCCTTAATAAGTCGGGTTTGGCCTCCACGTATCCCAATGACCAACCAGCAGCATCAGCTGAAGGCACCCAGGTCATCGTGTCGACACGTGTGTGGATTTAAGCTTTTCGGGGTATACCCGGAAAGCGGCGCATTTTATATCACAAGGAGGGCGAAAACGAAACCCGGATTCTTAAAACCTGATCAGTGCTTTGGTTCCGGCCCTTGGAATCCCCCCAGAATGCGCCATTCTATAGAGAGAAGCGATGCACAGAGGCGCGGATTCGCCGTGATCGTCTGTTAGAATCGTGTTTTTCAGGGCTGCGAGCAGCATCACGCAGGCCCATTCCGTATAGAAAGCGCCACTGAGCGTAGAGAGAACCTGTATGACCGTCACCCTCAAAACCCCAGAGGACATCGCAAAAATGCGGATCGCCGGCAAGCTTGCCGCCGACGTGCTGGAAATGATTGCCGAATACGTCAAGCCGGGCGTCACGACCGAAGAGCTGGACCGCATCTGCCACGACTACATCGTCAACGAGCAGAAAGCCATCCCTGCCCCGCTCAACTACAAAGGCTTTCCGAAGTCGATCTGCACCTCGATCAACCACGTGGTCTGCCACGGCATCCCGAACGAGAAGCCACTGAAAGACGGCGACACGCTGAACATCGACGTCACCGTGATCAAGGATGGCTATCACGGCGACACCAGCCGCATGTTCCACGTCGGCACCGTGCCGGTCTGGGCCGAGCGCCTGTCGCAGGTCACCCAGGAATGCATGTACAAGGCCATCGAACTGGTCAAGCCCGGCTGCCGCCTCGGCGATATCGGCGAAGTCATCCAGAAGCACGCTGAAAAGAACGGCTTCTCGGTGGTTCGCGAGTTCTGCGGCCATGGCATCGGCAAGGTGTTCCACGAAGAACCGCAAATCCTGCATTACGGCCGCGCCGGTACCGGCATGGAACTGAAAGCCGGCATGACCTTCACCATCGAGCCGATGATCAATCAGGGCCGTGCCGACACCAAGGTCCTCGGCGATGGCTGGACCGCGATCACCAAGGATCGCAAGCTGTCGGCCCAGTGGGAACATACCCTGCTGGTGACCGAAACCGGCTACGAGATCTTCACCCTGCGCAGCGATGACACCATCCCTCGCGTTTCGGCCTGATCCGACAAGTTCTGCACCCAGCCTATAGAAGGAAAGCCAATCGATGCCGCAGGTGGATCCCGAACTCTTCGACCGCGGCCAGTTCCAGGCAGAACTGGCCCTGAAGGCAAGCCCGATCGCGGCCTTCAAGAAGGCCATCCGCCAGGCACAAGAGGTGCTCGACGCGCGATTTCGCAGCGGACGGGATATTCGCCGGCTGATAGAAGATCGCGCCTGGTTCGTCGACAACATCCTGCAACAGGCCTGGGAGCAGTTCAATTGGAGTGAAGACGCCGACATCGCGCTGGTCGCGGTCGGCGGCTACGGTCGCGGCGAACTGCACCCCTACTCCGACATCGATTTGCTGATTCTGCTGGATAACGCCGATCACGAAGTTTTCCGCGACTCCATCGAGCGTTTTCTGACGCTGCTATGGGACATCGGCCTGGAAGTTGGCCAAAGCGTACGCTCGGTGGACGAATGCGCCGAACAAGCCCGCGCCGACCTGACCATCATCACCAACCTGATGGAGAGCCGCACCATTGCCGGCCCCGAGCACTTGCGCCAGCGCATGCTCGATGTCACCAGCACTGAGCACATGTGGCCGGCCAAGGATTTTTTCCTGGCCAAACGTGCTGAACAGAAGGCACGTCACCACAAATACAACGACACCGAATACAACCTGGAACCCAACGTCAAAGGCTCGCCTGGCGGCCTACGGGATATTCAGACGATTCTGTGGGTGGCACGCCGCCAATACGGCACGCTGAACCTGCGCGCACTGGCGGGCGAAGGCTTCCTGGTCGAAAGCGAAAACGCCCTTCTCGCCTCGTCCCAGGAGTTTTTGTGGAAGGTTCGTTACGCCCTGCACATGCTTGCTGGCCGCGCCGAAGACCGCTTGCTGTTCGATCACCAACGCTCGATCGCCGGGCTGCTGGGCTTTGAAGGCGATGACGCCAAGCACGCCATCGAAAACTTCATGCAGCAGTACTACCGGGTGGTGATGAGCATTGCCCAGCTCAGCGACCTGATCATCCAGCATTTCGAGGAAGTCATCCTCGCGCCGGAAGATGAAGCGCCGCCGCAACCGATCAACTCGCGCTTCCAGTTGCATGACGGCTACATCGAGGCGATCAACACCAACGTGTTCAGACGCACACCGTTTGCCATGCTGGAAATTTTCGTGCTGATGGCCCAACAGCCGGAAATCAAGGGCGTGCGGGCTGACACCATTCGCCTGCTGCGCGAACACCGGCACCTGATCGATGACGACTTCCGCAACGACATTCGCAATACCAGCCTGTTCATCGAACTGTTCAAATGCAAGATCGGCATCCACCGCAACCTGCGACGGATGAACCGTTACGGCATTCTCGGGCGCTACCTGCCAGAGTTCGGTTTTATCGTCGGGCAGATGCAGCACGACCTGTTCCATATTTATACGGTCGACGCCCACACCCTGAACCTGATCAAACACCTGCGTAAGCTGCAGTACACCCAGGTGTCCGAGAAATTCCCGCTGGCCAGCAAGCTCATGGGCAAACTGCCCAAGCCGGAGCTGATCTACCTTGCCGGGCTGTACCACGACATTGGCAAGGGCCGGCATGGCGATCACTCGGATATCGGGGCGGTCGACGCCGAAGCGTTTTGCCAACGCCATCAACTGCCTCTGTGGGACAGCCGACTGATTGTCTGGCTGGTGCAAAACCACCTGGTGATGTCGACCACCGCCCAGCGCAAAGACCTGTCCGACCCGCAAGTGATCCACGACTTCGCGCAGATCGTCGGCGACGAAACCCGCCTCGACTACCTGTACGTGCTGACCGTTTCGGACATCAACGCTACCAACCCGACGCTGTGGAACTCCTGGCGCGCCAGTCTGTTGCGCCAGCTCTACACCGAAACCAAGCGCGCCTTGCGCCGTGGCCTGGAAAACCCGGTCGATCGTGAAGAACAGATCCGCCAGACCCAACGCGCCGCCCTGGATATTCTGGTACGCGGCGGCACTGACCCGGATGATGTCGAACAGCTCTGGTCGCAACTGGGCGACGACTATTTCCTGCGTCACACCGCTGGCGACGTGGCCTGGCACACTGAGGCGATCCTCCAGCAGCCAGCCGACGGCGGGCCACTGGTACTGATCAAGGAAACCACCCAGCGCGAGTTCGAGGGCGGCACGCAGATCTTCATCTATGCGCCGGACCAGCACGACTTCTTCGCCGTGACCGTGGCGGCGATGGACCAGCTCAACCTGAACATTCACGACGCCCGGGTGATCACCTCGACCAGCCAGTTCACCCTCGACACCTATATCGTGCTCGACACCGACGGCGACTCGATTGGCGACAACCCGGCGCGGGTCAAACAGATCCGCGACGGCCTGACCGAGGCCCTGCGCAACCCGGACAACTACCCGACCATCATCCAGCGTCGGGTGCCGCGTCAGCTCAAGCACTTTGCGTTCGCACCGCAAGTGACGATCCACAACGACGCCCAGCGTCAGGTGACGGTGCTGGAACTCAGCGCCCCCGACCGTCCGGGTCTGTTGGCACGGATCGGAACAATCTTTCTCGAATTCGACCTGTCGCTGCAGAATGCCAAGATTGCCACCCTCGGCGAGCGGGTCGAAGACGTGTTCTTCATCACCGACGCGAGCAATCACCCGTTGTCCGACCCGCAACTGTGCAGTCGCTTGCAGGATGCGATCGTCGAACAACTGAGCGTCAGCCCCGAACCCTCTATCGAACTGTCGCGCATCAGCATCTGAATGCGCGCCATGATTTAACTGCTTTTGAGTGAGACCCCGCACCGATGAACAACGCTCTGAACCAGCTCCAGCCTTACCCGTTCGAGAAACTGCGCGCCCTGCTCGGTGCGGTGACGCCAAACCCGGACAAGCGCCCGATTGCGTTGTCCATCGGCGAACCGAAGCACCGTTCGCCAAGCTTTGTCGCTGAAGCGCTGGCGAGCAATCTGGATCAGATGGCGGTGTACCCGACCACGCTTGGCATCCCGGCCCTGCGGGAAGCCATTGCCGGCTGGTGCGAGCGGCGCTTTGGCGTGCCGAGTGGCTGGATCGATCCGGCGCGCAACGTGCTGCCGGTCAACGGCACTCGCGAAGCGCTGTTCGCCTTCACCCAGACCGTGGTCAATCGCGGCGACGATGCACTGATCGTCAGCCCGAACCCGTTCTACCAGATCTATGAAGGCGCAGCGTTCCTCGCAGGCGCCAAGCCGCATTACCTGCCGTGCCTGGATGAAAACGGCTTCAACCCGGACTTCGACGCCGTATCGGACGATATCTGGAAGCGCTGCCAGATCCTCTTCCTGTGCTCGCCGGGCAACCCGACGGGGGCGCTGATCCCGGTCGAAACCCTGAAGAAACTGATCGCCCTGGCCGATGAACACGACTTCGTGATCGCTGCCGACGAGTGCTACAGCGAGCTCTACTTCAACGAACAGACCCCACCGCCAGGCCTGCTCAGCGCCTGCGTGGAACTGGGTCGCAAGGATTTCAAACGCTGCGTGGTGTTCCACAGCCTGTCCAAGCGTTCCAACCTGCCGGGCCTGCGCTCGGGTTTCGTCGCCGGCGATGCCGAGATTCTCAAGGGCTTCCTGCTGTATCGCACCTACCATGGCTGCGCCATGCCGGTTCAGACCCAACTCGCCAGCGTTGCCGCGTGGAATGACGAAGTGCATGTGCGGGCCAACCGTGCGCTGTACCGCGAGAAGTACGATGCGGTACTGGAAATCCTCAGCCCGGTGATGGACGTACAGCGCCCGGACGGCGGTTTCTACCTGTGGCCGAACGTCGAAGGCGATGATGCCGCCTTCTGCCGTGATCTGTTTGTCGAAGAACACGTGACGGTGGTGCCAGGCTCATACCTGTCCCGCGAGGTTGACGGTTTCAATCCGGGGGCTGGCCGAGTGCGCCTGGCATTGGTCGCGCCTTTGGCGGAATGCGTTGAAGCGGCAGAACGGATTCGCGACTTCATTCTGCGCCGTCGATAACTGTTACATCGCCCGCAGGAGTTGCCGCAGGCAGCTCCTGCATGAAATCCGACCAGAGTTCCCGATCAATCGCCGTTGAAGTGCCATATTGGTCGCTTAAGCTGCCCGCTGACAGCTGCCATCGGCAATGCGACAAAGCCCGGTCATGGCCGACGCCGAACCCGCTCGCTCATGGCATAATCCTTGATCTTTTATTTCCAGCACCTCCAAAGGGGGGCAATTCCTTGACCGCTTCAAGCAAAACGTTGCACCTTTTCGGCATCAAAGCCTGCGACACCATGAAAAAGGCGCGCACCTGGCTCGATGAAAACGCTGTGCATTTTGACTTTCATGATTACAAAACGGCCGGAATCGACCGTGAACACCTGACCCAGTGGTGCAACGAGCACGGCTGGCAAGTGGTGCTCAACCGTGCAGGCACGACCTTTCGCAAACTCGACGACGAACGTAAAGCCGATCTCGACCAGGCGAAAGCTATCGAATTGATGCTCGCACAACCTTCGATGATCAAGCGCCCGGTGCTCGATCTCGGTGACCGAACCCTGATTGGCTTCAAGCCAGACATTTACGCGGCAGCGCTCAAGTAAGCCAGCCCGTTCAATTTTGTTAGAGGTATAAACATGTCCACTACCCTGTTCAGCCTGGCCTTTGGTGTCGGCACTCAAAACCGTCAAGGTGCATGGCTGGAAGTGTTTTACGCAGCTCCGGTACTCAAGCCATCGGCTGAGCTGGTCGCCGCTATCGCGCCGATTCTGGGCTACACCGAAGGCAATCAGGCTATCGCTTTCACTACCGCCCAGGCCGCGCAACTGGCTGAAGCCCTGAAAGGTGCCGACGCTGCTCAAGCGGCGTTGCTGACCCGCCTGGCCGAAAGCCACAAGCCGCTGGTCGCCACCCTGCTGGCCGAAGACGCACAACTGAGCTCCACCCCTGAGGCCTACCTCAAGCTGCACCTGCTGTCCCATCGCCTGGTCAAGCCACACGGCCTGAACCTGGCCGGGATCTTCCCGTTGCTGCCGAACGTGGCCTGGACCAGCCAGGGCGCAATCGACCTGAACGAGCTGGCCGAACATCAACTGGAAGCCCGTCTGCGTGGCGAGCTGCTGGAAGTGTTCTCGGTCGACAAGTTCCCGAAAATGACCGATTACGTCGTACCGGCTGGCGTGCGTATCGCTGACGCGGCACGTATTCGTCTGGGTGCCTACGTGGGCGAAGGCACCACTGTGATGCACGAAGGTTTCGTCAACTTCAACGCCGGCACCGAAGGCCCTGGCATGATCGAAGGCCGCGTCTCTGCGGGCGTGTTCGTCGGCAAGGGTTCGGACCTGGGCGGCGGTTGCTCGACCATGGGCACCCTGTCGGGCGGCGGCAACATCGTGATCAAGGTCGGCGAAGGCTGCCTGATCGGCGCCAACGCCGGTATCGGCATTCCATTGGGCGACCGCAACACTGTTGAGTCGGGCCTGTACGTGACCGCTGGCACCAAAGTGGCACTGCTGGACGAGAACAACAAACTGGTCAAAGTACTCAAGGCCCGCGAACTGGCCGGCCAGCCTGACCTGTTGTTCCGCCGCAATTCGGAGACCGGTGCCGTGGAATGCAAAACCCACAAATCGGCCATCGAACTGAACGAAGCGCTGCACGCTCACAACTAAGCAGTGCACCAAACGATCTCTGTAGGAGCAGGGGGCGCCTAGCTCTTGCTCGCGATGGGGCCCTTGAGGCCGCCAAAAGCATCGCGAGCAAGTTCTGCTCCTACAGGGCCAGGCGTACACCCGCCCATGTTTATCAGGGCCCGATGGCATGATGATTCCTTCTCCCTGGCGCGCCGATTTTCCGGCCATCGCCGCTCTGCAACGGCAAGACCAGACCTATCTGGACAACGCCGCCACCACCCAGAAACCCCAAGCCCTGCTCGATGCGCTGGCGCACTACTACGCCAACGGCGCGGCCAACGTTCATCGTGCGCAACACCTGCCCGGCGCCCATGCCACGCAGGCGTTCGAAGGCAGCCGCAGCAAAGTCGCGCATTGGCTCAATGCCGGCAACAGCGGGCAAATCATCTTTACCCACGGCGCAACCTCTGCGCTGAACCTCCTGGCCTACGGCCTGGAACACCTGTTCAATCCGGGCGATGAGGTTGTCATCAGCGCCCTGGAACACCACGCCAACCTGTTGCCATGGCAGCAATTGGCGCACCGTCGCGAGCTGAAATTGGTGGTGTTGCCACTGGACGCGGACGGCCTGATCGATCTCGACGCCGCCACCCGGTTGATCGGCCCGCGCACGCGATTGCTGGCGGTCAGCCAGTTGTCCAACGTGCTCGGCGCATGGCAGCCGTTAGCGCCGTTACTGGCGCTGGCCAAGGCGCAGAACGCCTTGACCGTGGTCGATGGCGCCCAAGGCGTGGTCCATGGCCGCCATGACGTGCAGGCACTGGGTTGCGACTTTTACGTTTTTTCCAGCCACAAACTCTATGGCCCGGACGGTCTCGGCGTGCTGTATGGCCGCAACGAAGCCTTGCAGCAGTTGCGCCCATGGCAGTTCGGCGGCGAGATGGTGCTGGACGCCAACTACCACGACGCACGCTTCCGCCCAGCCCCGCTGGGCTTTGAAGCCGGCACACCGCCGATTGCCAGCGTGATTGGCCTGGGCGCGACCCTCGACTATCTCGCCGGTCTCGACCAGGACGCCGTGTGCGCCCACGAAGCCGCGCTGCATGATTACCTGTTGAAGGGCTTGCAGGCGCGCAATGGCATTCGCCTGTTGGGCAAACCACAACTGGCGCTGGCCAGTTTTGTCGTCGAAGGCGTGCACAACGCCGATTTGGCGCATCTGCTCACCGAACAGGGCATCGCCGTACGCGCCGGACACCACTGCGCGATGCCGTTGCTGAAAAGCTTTGAACTGGCGGGAGCGATTCGGGTTTCGTTGGCGCTGTACAACGACTCGGAAGACCTTGAGCACTTTTTCGAAGCCCTTGATCAAGCGCTGGAGTTGTTGCGATGAGCCTGCCGGCGGATGCCATTACGGCACTGGAAACCTTTCAGGCCGCTGCCGGCTGGGAACAACGCGCTCGCTTGCTGATGCAATGGGGCGAACGGCTTCCGGCATTGAGCGATGCAGACAAGACCGAGGCCAATCGCGTACACGGCTGCGAAAGTCAGGTGTGGCTGGTGGGCGCGTTGCAGGACGGCCATTGGCAGTTTGCTGCCAGCAGCGATGCACGATTGATTCGCGGGTTGGTGGCGTTGCTGCTGGCGCGGGTCAACGGCTTGACTGCCGCCGAGTTGCAACAGGTGGATTTGCCCGATTGGTTCAATCAACTGGGGTTATCGCGACAACTGTCGTCGTCGCGCAGCAATGGCCTCAATGCGGTGTTGCAGCGGATGAATGAGTTGGCCGCCTGACACCAGTGGCGAGGGAGCTTGCTCCCGTCGGCCGGTCCGCGTTCGGGCGCAGCAGTCGTAAATCGATGAATACGGTGTGTCTGACAACCTGCGGCGCTCGATTTTTGGGTCGCTTCGCGACCCAGCGGGAGCAAGCTCCCTCGCCACAACAGCAGGATTATTGCGCCGGTTTGATCTTGTCTGCCGGGCGCCGCACACCCGCCACAATCTTATCCACAGCCTTGGTCGCGGCGACCATGCCAAAAGTCGCGGTCACCATCATCACCGCGCCAAAACCACCTGCGCAGTCGAGTTTCACCCCATCGCCGACAAAGCTCTTCTGCAAGCAAATGCTGCCATCGGGTTTCGGATAGCGCAGTTGCTCGGTGGAGAACACGCACGGCACGCTGTAGTGACGGGTCACAGTGCGCGAGAAACCATAATCGCGACGCAACGTGGAGCGCACTTTCGAGGCCAGCGGGTCATTGAAGGTACGGTTCAGGTCACACACCTGGATCAGCGTCGGATCGATCTGCCCGCCCGCACCGCCCGTGGTGATGATCTGGATCTTGCGACGTTTGCACCAGGCGATCAGCGCAGCCTTGGCGTTGACGCTGTCGATGCAGTCGATCACGCAGTCGATATTTGGCGTGATGTACTCGGCCATGGTTTCGCGGGTGACGAAATCCGCCACCGCGTGCACGGTGCACTCCGGGTTGATCCCGCGCAGGCGCTCGGCCATCACCTCGACCTTGGGTTTGCCGACAGTACTGTCCAGTGCATGCAACTGGCGATTGACGTTGCTGACGCACACGTCATCGAGGTCGAACAGCGAGATTTCGCCGACACCGCAACGGGCCATGGCTTCCGCCGCCCAGGAACCGACGCCACCGACGCCAACAATTGCCACATGGGCCGCGCGCAAACGCGCCAGGCCTTCGATGCCATACAACCGGGCAATGCCAGCAAACCGCGGATCTTCTGTACTCATGACCACTACCCTAAAAACCGGCGCGCATTATAGGGCCGATACGTGCCAAGAACATCTTTGCGCTATAAACGGCAGCAGGTCGTGCTTTATTTGTGCCGGCATATGTACATTTTTTGTCACACAAAAGAACTTAAGCGAAGATGGCTTGCCCAATGTCCGGCTTTTTTCTGTCTGCTGTACGCTCAGTTGAACGCCAGTGTAGGATGCGCGCCGATTGGCGCGTGCCAACCGTCCCCTCGTTCCACACCTTTTGGAACCCGATATAGCTATGTCATCGCGTAAATTTGGACTCAATCTGGTGGTAGTGCTGGCGATTGCCGCGCTGTTCACCGGTTTCTGGGCGCTGATCAACCGCCCCGTCACGACCCCCAACTGGCCTGAGCAGATCTCCGGTTTTTCTTACTCGCCGTTCCAGCAAGGCCAGTTCCCACAGAAAAACCAGTTCCCGTCCGACGATGAAATGCGTCGCGACCTGGAGATCATGAGCAAGCTGACCGACAACATCCGGACTTACTCCGTCGACGGTACGCTGGAGGACATCCCGAAACTGGCGGAAGAATTCGGCCTGCGCGTAACGCTCGGGATCTGGATCAGCCCGGACCTTGAGCGTAACGAGCGCGAGATCCAGCGCGCCATCGAACTGGCCAACAGCTCGCGCAGCGTCGTGCGCGTGGTGGTCGGTAACGAAGCGATCTTCCGTAAGGAAATCACCGCCGAGCAATTGAGCGTGATCCTCGATCGCGTGCGCGCAGCGGTAAAGGTCCCGGTGACCACGTCCGAGCAGTGGCACGTCTGGGAAGAAAACCCGATGCTGGCCAAGCACGTCGACCTGATCGCGGCTCACATCCTGCCGTATTGGGAATTCATTCCGGTGGACCAGGCCGGCCAGTTTGTTCTGGACCGTGCCCGCGACCTGAAAAAACTCTTCCCGAAAAAACCGCTGCTGCTGTCCGAAGTGGGCTGGCCGAGCAATGGCCGCATGCGCGGTGGTGCTGATGCGACCCCGGCTGACCAGGCGATTTACCTGCGTACGCTGGTGAACAAGCTCAACCGCCAGGGCTTCAACTACTTCGTGATCGAAGCGTTTGACCAGCCATGGAAAGCCAGCGACGAAGGTTCGGTAGGCGCCTATTGGGGCGTGTTCAACGCTGCGCGTCAGCAGAAATTCAACTTCGAAGGCCCGGTCGTAGCGATTCCGCAATGGCGAGTACTGGCGGTCGGCTCCGTGGTCCTGGCGTTGTTGTCCCTGACCCTGCTGATGATCGACGGCTCGGCACTGCGCCAGCGCGGTCGGACCTTCCTGACCTTCACCGCGTTCCTCGGCGGTTCGGCACTGGTGTGGATCGGTTACGACTACAGCCAGCAATACAGCACCTGGTTCAGCCTGACGGTGGGCTTTCTGCTCGCCCTCGGTGCGCTCGGGGTATTTATCGTACTGCTGACCGAAGCCCACGAACTGGCCGAGACCGTCTGGACCCACAAACGTCGGCGTGAATTCCTGCCGGTGGTGGGCGACTCGGACTACCGTCCGAAAGTCTCGATCCATGTGCCGTGCTACAACGAGCCGCCGGAGATGGTCAAACAGACCCTCAACGCCCTGGCCAACCTCGACTATCCGGACTTCGAAGTCCTGATCATCGACAACAACACCAAGGACCCGGCCGTCTGGGAACCGGTGCAGGCCTATTGCGAAACCCTCGGCCCGCGCTTCAAGTTCTTCCACGTCTCGCCATTGGCCGGTTTCAAGGGCGGTGCGCTGAACTACCTGATCCCGCACACTGCCAAGGATGCCGAAGTCATCGCGGTGATCGACTCGGACTACTGCGTCGACCCGAACTGGCTCAAGCACATGGTGCCGCACTTCGCCGATCCGAAAATCGCCGTGGTGCAGTCGCCACAGGATTATCGCGACCAGAACGAAAGCACTTTCAAGAAGCTCTGCTACGCGGAATACAAAGGCTTCTTCCATATCGGTATGGTCACCCGTAACGACCGTGACGCGATCATTCAGCACGGCACCATGACCATGACCCGCCGTTCTGTACTCGAAGAGCTCGGCTGGGCTGACTGGTGCATCTGCGAAGACGCCGAGTTGGGTCTGCGGGTGTTTGAAAAAGGTCTGTCGGCGGCGTACTACCACGACAGCTATGGCAAGGGCCTGATGCCCGATACCTTTATCGACTTCAAAAAACAGCGTTTCCGCTGGGCCTACGGAGCGATTCAGATCATCAAGCGGCACACCGCCAGCCTGTTGCGTGGCAAGGACACCGAACTGACCCGTGGCCAGCGTTACCACTTCCTCGCGGGCTGGTTGCCGTGGGTCGCGGATGGCATGAACATCTTCTTCACCGTCGGCGCCCTGCTCTGGTCGGCGGCGATGATCATCGTGCCGCAACGGGTCGATCCACCGCTGCTGATCTTCGCAATCCCGCCCCTGGCGCTGTTTGTGTTCAAGGTCGGCAAGATCATTTTCCTCTACCGCCGTGCGGTCGGGGTCAACCTGAAGGATGCATTCTGCGCGGCATTGGCCGGCCTGGCGTTGTCGCACACCATCGCCAAAGCGGTGCTGTACGGTTTCTTCACCAGCAGCATTCCGTTTTTCCGCACCCCGAAAAATGCCGATAACCACGGCTTCTGGGTAGCGATTTCGGAAGCGCGCGAAGAGCTGTTCATCATGCTGCTGTTGTGGGGCGCGGCACTGGGGATTTACCTGGTGCAGGGCATCCCGAGCAACGACATGCGCTTCTGGGTGACCATGTTGCTGGTGCAGTCGCTGCCGTATCTGGCCGCGCTGATCATGGCCTTCCTGTCTTCGCTGCCAAAACCTGCGCCAGAAACCGAGCCGGCACCTGCCGCTTAAATCTGCGCAAACCACTAAACGGCGGCCTCTGGCCGCCGTTTTGCTTTAAGATATCTGCCATTTTGTGGGGTCAGCCCCAATTCCTGTAGGAGCAAAGCTTGCTCGCGATTACGCGACTCGGTGTAACAGAAAGTCCTCATAATCGTTCATCGCGAGCAAGCTTTGCTCCTACACAATAAGCTTCCGGAGTTCTCCCATGACGGCCCACGCCGACCTTTCGCCGACCCTCCAACTCGCCATCGACCTGATCCGTCGTCCGTCCGTGACGCCGGTCGACGCCGATTGCCAGAAGCAGATGATGCAGCGCCTGGGCGATGCCGGTTTTGCGCTTGAGCCGATGCGCATCGAGGATGTGGATAACTTCTGGGCCACCCACGGCAAACACGACGGTCCGGTGCTGTGCTTCGCCGGTCATACCGACGTGGTGCCGACCGGCCCGGTGCAGGCCTGGCAGATCGATCCGTTCGACGCGGTGATCGACGAACACGGCATGCTCTGCGGCCGTGGCGCGGCAGACATGAAAGGCAGCCTGGCCTCCATGACCGTGGCGGCCGAACGTTTTGTCGCCGACTACCCGGACCACAAGGGCAAGGTCGCCTTCCTGATCACCAGCGACGAAGAAGGCCCGGCGCATCACGGCACTAAAGCAGTGATCGAACGCCTCGCAGCGCGCAAAGAGCGTCTGGACTGGTGCATCGTCGGCGAACCGTCGAGCACCACCCTGGTCGGTGACGTGGTCAAGAACGGCCGTCGCGGCTCCCTTGGCGCCAAGCTCACCGTGCGCGGTGTGCAAGGTCACGTGGCCTACCCGCACCTGGCGAAGAACCCGATCCACCTCGCCGCCCCGGCCCTGGCCGAACTGGCCGCCGAGCACTGGGACCACGGCAACGATTTCTTCCCGCCGACCAGTTTCCAGATTTCCAACGTCAACTCTGGTACCGGCGCGACCAACGTGATCCCCGGTGATCTGGTGGCGGTGTTCAACTTCCGTTTTTCCACCGAATCGACCGTCGAAGGCCTGCAACAGCGGGTAGCCGACATCCTCGACAAACATGGCCTGGACTGGCACATCGACTGGGCGCTGTCCGGCTTGCCGTTCCTCACCGAGCCGGGCGCCCTGCTCGATGCGGTGTCGGCAAGCATCAAGACCATCACCGGACGCGAAACCAAGGCATCCACCAGCGGTGGTACGTCGGACGGGCGCTTCATCGCCACCATGGGTACGCAAGTGGTCGAGCTTGGCCCGGTCAACGCGACGATTCACCAGGTCAACGAGCGCGTGCTGGCCAGCGACCTCGATCTGCTGACCGAAATCTACTACCAGACCCTGATCAAGTTGCTCGCCTGATGCTTGCCTGTCCTATCTGCAGCGCGCCGCTGAACGCGGTCGACAACGGCGTCGCGTGCCCGGCCGGGCATCGCTTCGACCGCGCCCGCCAGGGTTACCTGAACCTGCTGCCGGTGCAGCACAAGAACAGCCGTGACCCCGGCGACAACCAGGCGATGGTCGAAGCCCGTCGCGACTTCTTGAACGCTGGGCACTACGCGCCGGTGGCCAAGCGTCTCGCCGAACTGGCGGCGGAACGTGCGCCACAGCGCTGGCTGGACATCGGTTGTGGCGAGGGTTACTACACCGCGCAAATCGCCGACGCGCTGCCAAACGCCGATGGCTACGCGCTGGATATTTCCCGCGAAGCGGTCAAACGCGCCTGCAAACGTAACCCGCAGCTGACCTGGTTGATCGCCAGCATGGCCCGGGTGCCGTTGGCCGATGCCAGCTGCCAGTTCCTCGCCAGCGTGTTCAGCCCGCTCGACTGGCAGGAAGCCAAACGCCTGCTCAGCCCGGGTGGCGGCTTGATGAAAGTCGGACCGACCAGCGGCCATCTGATGGAACTGCGTGAGCGTCTGTATGACGAAGTGCGCGAATACACTGATGACAAGCACCTGGCCCTGGTGCCGGAAGGCATGACGCTGCAACACAGCGAAATCCTCGAATTCAAACTGAACCTGGTCAGCGGCCAGGACCGCGCCAACCTGCTGGCCATGACGCCTCACGGCTGGCGCGCCAGTGCCGAACGCCGGGCGGCCGTCATCGAACAGGCCGAGCCGTTCGAGGTCAGTGTGTCGATGCGCTACGATTACTTCGTTCTGCAGTAATTATTTCAGAGCACCCCTTAAACTTTTGGTCTTGAGCAGTGGCTTGAGACCGGCTAAATCCGCGAATGGATTTTTCGAAACCCGCAGTGAGGAACATCCATGCGCCAACCCGATATCGAGATTTACCTGAAAGACGCCGACGTCGACTACAAGGCCATCGCCACCTGGCTCGGCGCGGCGCTGGGCCCTTGCACCGACTGGGTTCAGAAAGGTCAGACCTACAAGTGCAAGGCCGGCAACGTGCCTGTGACCTGGCTACCAAAAGCCGTGGGCAAGTGGAACAGCCTGTACCTGGAAAGCGACCAGACGCCGTGGGACGACGACATCGCCTGCGCCCGCGCCGCCTTTGCCGCACTGAATGTCGAAGTGCGCTGCGCGCCAGGGACCTGGGTCGAGGAAGAAGGTGAAGAGACGGCGGATCGCTGGATTCGGATCAGCGTCGACGGTGAAGAAGAGATCACCTGGAAAACCGCTTAACCCTGCTAGACAGCCGTGTGGCGAGGGGGCTTGCCCCCGTTCGACTGCGCAGCAGCCGTAAAACCAGCGAACGCGTACTTCCTGAAACACTGCGTTTGCTGAATTTGGGGCCGCTTCGCGACCCAACGCGGGCAAGCCCGCTCGCCACAGGGAATGATGGTGATTTCGCAGTCCGTGGGTTACAGGCCGACTACATCCTCAGCCTGCAAACCTTTCTGCCCATCGACCACGGCGTATTCAACCTGCTGGCCTTCGGCCAACGAGCGGTGGCCTTCGCCACGGATCGCGCGGTAATGCACGAACACGTCTGCCCCGTCCTCACGCTGAATGAAGCCGTAGCCCTTGGCGTCGTTGAACCACTTCACGTTGCCGGTCTCGCGCGTTGCCATCAATCAATCCCCCTATTTTTATTATTGGTCGGCGTGCTCATGAACACGCCTTGTGAACGTTTGCCAGCGCTCGGTTGACTGTAAGAAACAGCGCCGATAGTGGCAAACGACTGGCCGAGTATATGACAGTGGTAAAAACTCTCAACTCAAGATTACTTCGGCGCTTTTTTGCCGACTTTCGACGAATACGGCACACTACCGGCCCCGAGCGCTTGCTCGGTTTTTTCAACTAAAGCAGAAGCCGTATGACCCGCTCCCCGTTCCGCCGTCTGGTGTTTGGCGCCTTGCGCCGACTGTTGTACCTCTGGGTTCGCTCGGAGACGATCAATCAGTCGTCCTTCACCCTCAACCTCGACCGCAGTCGTCCGGTGTTCTACGTCCTGCAAAATCCTTCGCTGACTGATCTTGCCGTGGTCGATACCGAATGCAGCAAGGCCGGACTGCCGCGTCCGGTGCTGCCGACATCAGTGGGCAATCTGCTGGAGCCTGCGGCGTTTTTCTACCTGACGCCTGAGCCCGACTGGCTCGGCCGCCAGGACAAGCGCGGCGCACCGCCCACCCTGACCCGGCTGGTCAGCGCCCTGAGCCAGAATGGCGCCGAAGACGCGCAGATCATCCCGGTCAGCGTGTTCTGGGGCCAGTCGCCGGACAGCGAATCGAGCCCGTGGAAACTGCTCTTCGCTGATAGCTGGGCGGTGACCGGACGTCTGCGCCGACTGCTGAGCATTATGATCCTGGGGCGCAAGACCCGCGTGCAATTCTCCGCGCCGATCCACCTGCGCGAGTTGATCGAGCACAACAAGGGCCATGAACGCACCGTGCGCATGGCCCAACGCATTTTGCGGGTGCACTTTCGCAACCTCAAAGCCGCGGTCATCGGCCCAGACATTTCCCACCGGCGCAACCTGGTCAAAGGCCTGCTGAATCAGCCATTGGTCAAACAGGCGATCCTCGACGAAGCCGAGCGCGAAAACATTTCGCCCGAGAAAGCCAAGGCGCAGGCTCTGCGTTACGGCAACGAAATTGCCTCGGACTACACCTACACCGCGATCCGTTTTCTGGAAGTGGTGCTGAGCTGGTTCTGGAACAAGATCTACGACGGGATCAAGGTCAACCACATCGAAGGCGTGCAGAAAGTCGCCCAAGGTCACGAAGTGATCTACGTGCCGTGCCATCGCAGCCACATCGATTACCTGCTGCTCTCCTACCTGCTGTTTCGCAACGGCCTGACGCCGCCGCACGTCGCCGCCGGGATCAACCTCAACATGCCGGTGATCGGCAGCCTGCTGCGGCGCGGCGGGGCGTTCTTCATGCGCCGCACCTTCAAGGGCAATCCGCTCTACACCTCGGTGTTCAACGAATACCTGCACACGCTGTTCACCAAAGGCTTCCCGGTGGAGTACTTCGTCGAGGGCGGCCGTTCGCGCACCGGGCGCATGCTGCAACCGAAAACCGGGATGCTGGCGATCACCCTGCGCAGCTTCCTGCGCTCGTCGCGCATGCCGATCGTCTTCATCCCGGTGTACATCGGTTACGAGCGAGTGCTCGAAGGCCGGACCTACCTCGGTGAACTGCGTGGCGCAAGCAAGAAGAAAGAGTCGATCTTCGACATTTTCAAAGTCATCGGCGCGCTCAAGCAGCGCTTCGGCCAGGTGGCGGTGAACTTCGGCGAGCCGATCAAACTGGCGGAGTTCCTCGACAGCGAGCAACCGGATTGGCGCACCCAGGAGCTTGGCCCACAGTTCAAGCCGGCCTGGCTCAACGCAACCACCAACCGCCTCGGCGAGCGCGTGGCGCGGCATTTGAACGAAGCCGCCGCGATCAACCCGGTGAACCTGGTGGCGCTGGCTCTGCTCTCCACCAGCCGTCTGGCGCTGGACGACCGCGCCATGGCGCGAGTGCTCGATTTGTATCTGGCCTTGCTGCGCAAAGTGCCTTACTCGCCACACACCACGCTGCCGGAAGGTGACGGCCGGGCGTTGATCGAACACGTCAAGGACATGGACCTGCTCTCTGAGCAAAGCGATGCGCTGGGCAAGATTCTTTACCTGGACGAGCAAAACGCCGTCCTGATGACCTACTACCGCAACAACGTGCTGCACATTTTCGCCCTGCCGGCGTTGCTCGCGAGCTTCTTCCAGAGCGCCTCGCGCATGAGCCGCGAACAAATCCTGCGCTACGCGCGCGCGCTGTATCCGTACCTGCAATCGGAGCTGTTCATTCGCTGGTCGCTGGACGAACTGGATGCGGTGATCGACCAATGGCTCGAAGCCTTTGTCGAACAAGGCCTGCTGCGTTTCGAGAACAACGTGTACTTGCGCCCGGCGCCAAGCTCCCGGCATTTCGTGCTGCTGACCTTGCTGTCCAAGAGCATCGCGCAGACCTTGCAGCGCTTCTACATGACCGTTTCCCTGCTGCTCAACAGCGGCCAGAACACCCTCAGCGCCGAAGAACTGGAAGACCTGTGCACGGTCATGGCCCAGCGCCTGTCGATCCTGCATGGCCTGAACGCCCCGGAGTTCTTCGACAAGAGCCTGTTCCGCCACTTCATCCAGACCCTGCTGAACCTCGACGTGCTCAAGCGCGACGAAGCCGGCAAGCTGAGCCACCACGAACTGCTCGGCGAACTGGCTGAAGGCGCGGCCAAACGCGTGTTGCCGGCGGAGATTCGCTTGTCGATCCGTCAAGTGGCGCTGCATCGCAGCGAAGATGCGGCGGATCAACCCGCACCTGCGCTGCAAACCGACTAAATGATTTAAAGCCGTCCGCGGTCCGTTAATTGCTTTTATCGAATAAGGAAACTGCCATGCTCCGCTCTACCTTTCGCTTCGCCAGCCTCTGTGCTGGCCTGCTGATCTCCGCCAACGCGCTGGCCCTGTCGCTGGGCAGTCTTTCCCAGGGCGAAGCCTCGGGCGGTCTCAAGGACGCCCTGGCCCAAGGGGCCGTAGCGGCCGTTACCACGCTCGGCAAACCGGGCGGTTTCAGCAACAACCCTGAAGTGAAGATCGAACTGCCGGGCAAACTGGGCAAGGTCGCCAGCAAGATGAAACAGTTCGGCATGGGGGACCAGGTCGATCAACTGGAAACCAGCATGAACAAGGCGGCGGAAGCGGCCATGCCGCAGGCCCAGGCGCTGCTGGTGGATGCGGTGAAAAAGATGACCGTGACCGATGCCAAGGGCATCCTCACCGGCGGCAAGGATTCGGCCACCCAATACCTGGACAAGACCAGCCGCGAACAAATCCGCGCCAAGTTCCTGCCGATCGTCAAACAAGCCACTGACCAGGTGGGCCTGGCCAAGCAGTACAACTCGTTCGCCAGCCAGGCGGCAACCTTCGGCGTGCTCGATGCCAAGAGTGCCAACGTTGAAGGCTACGTGACGGAAAAGGCCCTGGACGGCCTGTTCAAGATGATCGCCCAGAAAGAAGAAGGCATCCGCGCCAACCCGGCGGAAGCCGCGACCAGCCTGGCGAAGAAAGTCTTCGGCGCGCTGTAACCCTCCCCCCGCTGATCGTTCCCACGCGCGGGAACGATCAATACAAGCGGGCTTGCCTTAATGCCTGTAAGTCAAAGAATGTCAGCCTCGGCACATTCCCTGTAGCAGCTGGCGCAGCCTGCGTTAGGTCTGGGCCGCATCCGGACGAAGCGGTCGCAAATAGGCGATATGCGGTGTCCCTGAAAGGACGAAGTTTGCCATTTTGCGAGCGCTTCGCACTCGAACGCAGGCTTCGCCAGCTGCTACAGGGTCGCGTAACGGCTTGACTATGGGGATTAGGGCTTGCCCGCCCCCACATCAGTTTGGTGGTGTTTAATTGCATGGCGACTGCGTTCGTCACAAGCCACAGCGTCTTGCGTTGCGCCCTACACCTACGCCAGAATCCGCCGGCTTGTGCGCTTGGGCACTGGGCTCTATCGTCTCCGGGTCGCTGAAAATCAGCGATCGGGTTTGGTAGCCCGGTGGTACTAGGCGCAAAGCGTCACTTCTGCGGAGCCATATTTTGGCCTCTGCTAAATGGTGGCCATGCGCAGGGCGCCTTCGGGTGCGCCGGGTTCCTAGTACACCGGTCTACCAACCTGCGTATGGCCGCCACCCTAATCGTTTGGTAGCGATGGTGTCGGCTCCTTACTTACGTACTAGGAGTTTCATCATGTTCAAGCCCACACCCAATCCCCCCGAAGCCGACGCCGAAAGCGTCTCCCCCTACGCGTCCCTCGACTCGAAAGAACTCCACGCCGCCGCCCACCGGGCGCTCGATCATTACCTGCTGTTACCTGAAACCAAGAAGTTGCTGACCGACCGCCGCCCCAGCTGCATCTTCGTCATCGCCCCAGAGGTCGACAGCGAAACCCTGCTGGCCCACGCCTGCGAAACCCTGGCCTCGGCCAATGTCATGGCCAGCGACCTGGCGTTTGAACTCGACGGCCCCAAGCGCAACAGCGCACTGGCGATTCAGCAGATGGTGGCCCTGGCGGAACTGGCGGTAAACCGCGCGCTGGATAACATTGATCAGCCAGAGACTTAACAGCACCACCGCGTAGGAGCTGCCGCAGGCTGCGATCTTTTGATGTTTGGATCGCAGCCTACGACCAGTCTGTTTTGATGTGTGATGACTCGCGCAAAAAGAACACCCACTCACGGCCCATCTTTTTCTTCTCGAACAGCTTCAACTCAACCAAACCGTTCAAGGTCGTGGCCGCCGTGTTGTAGGAGCAGTTCAGGTTGTCCTTCACATTGACCGCGGTGAATTCCTTGGCCCTGCCGCTCTTGGCAATCTGAAACAGCGTGCGCTGCTTCTCGGTCAACTGCTCGAAAAGCCCGGATTCCTCCAGCCAGCGATCAAAACCTTCGGCATCAACCAGGCTTTTTTGATAAGCCGCCGTGAACCCGGTCACGGCCCGCAAAATCACCGAACACTGGTAATCGATGAAGTACGTCAGGTCCAGCGCGTCGCTCTCGGTATGCACATAAGACCGACCGTACTTCACCGGCGCATTGCGCAGCAGAATGCTGATCGCGATGTAGCGAAATGCCGAGAAGTCATTCTTGAACATGAACCAGTAAAACAACGCCCGCGCCACCCGGCCATTGCCATCGCGAAACGGATGCTCGTAGCCCAGGGCAAAATGCAGGGCGATGGCCTTGATCATCGGGTGCACATAATCAACGCGTAGAGGGTCGTCGTGGGGCTGGTTGATCCAGCTCGCCAATCCATCGAGCCGAGCGCTGATGCCCGTGGATGGCGGCGGTGTATGAACGGTATTGCCTTCGCCATCCTGCACCACCACTTGATCATTGCTGCGAAAAAGTCCCGGCGAATACAGCGCGTCATCAATGCCTTCGACGCCGACACGATGCAGTTGCCGGATCAGTTCGACACTCAATGGCTCGTGACGTTTTTCCCAGGCGAAGATCATCATTTTGTAGTTGCCGATAACCATTCGCTCGTCCGGGGTACGCGGCAGGCGATTGCGCTTGAGCATGTCCTTGGCCACCAGCGCGGTGGTCGCGGCGCCCTCGAGCTGGCTGCTGCTGATCGCTTCGTCTTCGATCAGGTCATTGAGCAGGTAACTGAAATGCGCCGTCTCACCGATATGATGAGTCATGTATTCCAGCGCGGCGGTCGTGGCCTGACGATCAACCGTCGAGAGGGTTTTCTGTGCCAGCGGTGTCAGGACGAACTGGCCCCATTGGCTCGGCTCGCCCAGCGGCAACAAACGCACGTATTGCGCCACGCGGGCCTTTTTCACCAAGGCCCAGCATAAGGTCGGATCAAGACCGGGCGGCCAGCGAAAACGCAGATCATCGAACGGCAAGTAACGCCCCTGATCATCCAGCGGCTTGAGCAGTGCCAGATAGTCGACCAGCTTTTCCTTGTGAGGCGATTGGCCGAGTGCGTCGAAAAGACTCGGGTCTATGGCTGGAGGGCTTTTTATCATCGCTGTCTCAAAAACTCGAGAAACTGAGTTATGAGTACAACATAACGACGCCCATGTCTCAATATCAGCCAAAACTGAGATATCTGTAGGAGCAATGCTTGCTCGCGATGCAGGCGACGCGGTCGACCTGATGACCGCGTTGATGCCATCGCGAGCAAGCTTTGCTCCTACGGTTCCTGTGTCAAACCGGTTCTTTCTTGACCCTGAACCACGCCGCATACAGCGCCGGCAGGAACAGCAAGGTCAGCGCCGTCGCGACGATCAAGCCACCCATGATCGCTACCGCCATCGGGCCGAAGAACACGCTGCGTGACAGCGGAATCATCGCCAGCACGGCGGCCAGTGCAGTCAGCACGATAGGCCGGAAGCGCCGCACCGTGGCTTCGATGATCGCTTGCCAGGGTTTGAGCCCGGCGAGGATGTCCTGTTCGATCTGGTCGACCAGGATCACCGAGTTACGCATGATCATCCCCGACAGCGCGATGGTCCCGAGCATGGCCACGAAACCGAACGGCTGACGGAACACCATCAGGAACAAGGTGACACCGATCAATCCCAACGGCGCTGTCAGAAACACCATCGCCGTGCGTGAGAAGCTGCGCAGTTGCAGCATCAGCAAGGTCAGTACAACCACGATGAACAACGGCACACCGGCATTCACCGAATCCTGGCCACGGGTCGAGTCTTCTACCGTGCCGCCGACGTCCAGCAAATAGCCGTCAGGCAATTCGGCGCGAATCGGCTCGAGTGTCGGAAGGATCTGCTTAACCAGGGTTGCCGGCTGCTCCTTGTCATAGATGTCGGCGCGAATCGTCACGTTTGGCAAGCGGTTGCGGTGCCAGATAATGCCTTCTTCAAAGCCGTATTCCAGGGTCGCCACCTGCGACAGCGCGACACTTTTGCCGTTGTCGGTCGGCACCGCCAGGCTCGACAGCCGCGACAGTTCGGTGCGTTCGTGCAAGGTGCCGCGCAAGAGGATCTCGATCAACTCGTTGTCTTCACGGTACTGGCTGACGCTGGAACCTGTCAGTGAGCTTTGCAAGAACCTCGACAGGTTTGCCGTGCTCACGCCCAAGGCTCGCGCGCGGTCCTGATCGACGTTCAGGTACACCACTTTGCTCGGCTCTTCCCAGTCCAGGTGCACGTTGACCACATGCGGGTTCTCACGCACCTTGGCCGCGACTTTACGTGCCAGCGCGCGGACTTCTTCAATGTGTTCACCGGTAACCCGGAACTGCACCGGATACCCCACTGGCGGACCGTTTTCCAGGCGCGTGACCCGCGAGCGCAAGGCCGGGAATTGTTCGTTCAGGGTTTCGATCAGCCAGGTGCGCAGGCTTTCGCGCTCCTCGATGGTTTTTGCCAGGACCACAAATTGCGCGAAGCTCGCTGCCGGCAATTGCTGGTCCAGCGGCAGGTAAAAACGCGGCGAACCGGTGCCGACATACGCGACATAGTTGTCGATGCCCGCGCGCTCCTTGAGCATCGCTTCCAGGCGCTTGACCTCCTCGTTGGTGTTGCTCAACGAGGCGCCTTCGGCCAGTTTCAGATCAACCATCAGTTCCAGGCGCCCAGAAGCCGGGAAGAACTGTTGCGGCACAAAACGGAACAACAGCACCGAGGCCACGAACAGCAGGATGGTCAACGCGATCACGGTTTTGCGGCGGCGCACGCACCACTCCACCAGACGCCGAACGCGTTGATAGAACGGTGTACCGTAAGGGTCCGGCTGACCGGCACCGTGTTTGGCAGCGTGAATTTTCGCCAGGTCCGGCAGGAGCTTTTCACCCAGATAAGGCACAAACATCACCGCAGCGACCCACGAGGCCAGCAACGCGATGGTCACCACCTGGAAGATCGAGCGGGTGTATTCACCGGTGCCGGATTGCGCGGTGGCAATCGGCAGGAAACCGGCCGCGGTAATCAACGTCCCGGTAAGCATCGGGAACGCGGTGCTGGTCCAGGCAAAGCTGGCAGCCTTGAGCCGGTCGTAGCCCTGCTCCATTTTGATCGCCATCATTTCCACGGCGATGATCGCGTCGTCCACCAGCAATCCCAAGGCCAGCACCAACGCGCCGAGAGAGATTTTGTGCAGGCCGATTCCGAGGTAATACATGCAGGCAAACGTCATTGCCAGCACCAGCGGAATCGCCAGGGCGACCACCATGCCAGTGCGCACACCGAGGGAGAAGAAGCTCACCAGCAAGACAATCGCCAACGCTTCTACCAGCACCTGGACGAACTCGCCGACGCTGCTTTTCACCGCGGCCGGCTGGTCGGAGACCTTGCGCAGTTGCATACCGGCCGGCAGGTTTTTCTGGATACGCTCGAACTCCAGCTCCAGCGCCTTGCCGAGCACCAGAATGTCGCCGCCATCCTTCATCGCCACGGCCAGGCCGATTGCGTCCTCGCCCATGAAGCGCATGCGCGGTGCCGGTGGATCGTTGAAGCCACGGTGCACATCAGCCACATCGCCGATACGGAAGGTCCGGTCGCCGACACGGATCGGAAAATCCCTGATCTGCTCGACCGTCTGGAAATTGCCCGTCACCCGCAGCTGCAAACGCTCACTGGAGGTTTCAAAGAACCCGGCGTTGGACATCGCGTTCTGTTCTTCCAGCGCTTGCTGCACCGTGGCCAACGGCAATCCCAGGGTGGCGAGTTTGACGTTGGACAGTTCGATCCAGATCTTCTCGTCCTGCAGCCCGAGCAAGTCGACCTTGCCCACATCCTTGACCCGTTGCAGCTGGATCTGGATACGGTCGGCGTAATCCTTGAGCACCGCGTAATCGAAACCCTCGCCGGTCAGCGCATAGATATTGCCAAAGGTAGTGCCGAATTCATCGTTGAAGAACGGTCCCTGAATCCCCGGCGGCAAGGTCTGGCGGATGTCGCTGATCTTCTTGCGCACCTGATACCAGAGCTCGGGGATCTGCGCCGAATGCATCGAGTCCCGGGCCATGAAGGTCACCTGGGATTCACCGGGGCGAGAGAACGAGACAATCCGCTCATACTCACCGGTTTCCATCAGCTTCTTTTCAATGCGCTCGGTGACTTGCCGCGAGACTTCCTGGGCCGTCGCCCCCGGCCAACTGGTCCTGATCACCATGGCCTTGAAGGTGAACGGCGGGTCTTCGCTCTGGCCCAGCTTGGTGTAGGACAACGCGCCGACGACCGCCAGCAAAATCATCAGGAACAGTACGATCTGGCGGTTATGCAGCGCCCATTCGGAAAGGTTGAAACGCATCGGGGATTACTCCTTGACCGCCAGATTGACCACGCGGTTGGAGCGATCCACCGGCCGCACTTGCTGGCCCTCGTGGAGCACATGAACGCCAGCGGCTACCACCCAGTCGCTGGGGTTGAGGCCGTCAAGCACCGGCACGCTTTTCTCACCGAAGGCGCCGACACGAACCGGGGCCTTTTTCAGGGTGTTGTTGGCACCGACGACCCAGACGTACGTTGCGCCGTTTTCTGCGGTGAGCGCCGAGAGCGGCACCGACAGCGGCACCACGTCAGCCAGCTGAATGAATACCCGGGCGCTTTGGCCGAGCTCGGCCGGCACCTTGCCAGCACTAAAGGTGATGCGCGCGGCAAAGGTCCGCGATTTTGGATCGGCGGCCGGCGACAGCTCACGAATGCTCCCGGCGAACCGCTGGCCTTGCTGGGTCCACAGTTCAACGGTGACCGGCTGGCCAACCTTGAAACGGCCGAAGTTTTGCTCCGGCAGGCTGATCAGCACTTCACGCTCGCCGTCGGTAGCCAGGGTGAAGGCGGTTTGCCCGGCGGCCACCACTTGCCCGACTTCCACGGCGCGCTTGGCCACGACACCGTCATGTGGCGCACGCAGCACGGCGTAGCTGGCCTGGTTGCTGGCCACATCGAATTCGGCCTTGATCTGCTTGAGTCGCGCTTCGCCGGAGCGGTAGAGATTTTCAGAATTGTCGTACTGCGAGCGGCTGACCATCTGACGGTCCATCAGGGTCTTGTAGCGATCACGCTCGGCACGCACCAGGTTCAGGTTGGCCTCAGCGGCAGCAACCTGCGCGCGAGTCGCTTCCAGTTGCAGGCGTACGTCCTGGGGATCGAGTTCTGCCAGCGGCTGGTTGGCCTTGACCCTCTCCCCTTCCTCGACCAGTCGTCGGCTGACTTTGCCGCCAATACGGAAGGCCAGGTCTGGCTCGTAACGCGCGCGAACTTCGCCGGGATAGCTGTCCATCGCCTGCGCGGAAGGCTCTGGCTGAACCACCATGGCCGGACGCACGGTGACTTGCGCCGGCTCTTCGTGGCCGCACGCAGACAACAAGAACGCCAGGCTGACTGGCAAGGCATAGCGGAACATGGTGAACGACCTTTCGCTAATGGAGCTCGGAATATTTATACTGGCCGGTATGTTATTAATAGCAAACTCACCAGTCCAGTATTAAAGCGAAAAATGTCCAACAATCTTCCTGCACCCAACGGCCCCGGCCGCCCGAAGGATCTCGCCAAGCGCGAGGCGATCCTTGAGGCGGCGAAGCGTCTTTTTCTAAGCAATGGTTACGCAAGCACCAGCATGGACGCGGTGGCGGCTGAGGCCGGAGTATCAAAGTTGACCGTTTACAGTCACTTCAACGACAAGGAGACGCTGTTCTCCTCTGCCGTGATGGCCAAATGCGAAGAGCAATTGCCCATACTGTTCTTCGAACTGCCCGACGGCATGCCGATCGAGAACGTGCTGTTGAACATCGCCCGACGCTTTCATCTGCTGATCAACAGCGATGAATCGGTGAACCTGAATCGCCTGATCATGACGCTGGGGAGTCAGGACCCAAAACTCTCGCTGATCTTCTTCGAGGCAGGTCCGCAGCGGATGTTGCAGGGCATGGAGCGCTTGCTGACGAAGATCGACCAGATCGGCGCCTTGAGCATCGACAAGCCACTGAATGCCGCCGAGCACTTTTTCTGCATGCTCAAAGGCGCAGCAAATTTTCGCTTGCTCTACGGCTGCGGCGAACCCCTGACCGGGGACGCGGCCGAGGCTCACATACAGGAAGTGGTGGGGTTGTTTATGCGGGCGTATCGGCCGGATTCGGCCTGATAGATAGGTAGCGTCTGGGTGGACGCTATCGCGGGCAAGCCTTGCTCCTAGAGGTCAGACAATTCTGTAGGAGCAAGGCTTGCCCGCGATGGGGGCGACACGGTCCTAAGACTTGAGCGCTTTCTTGGGATAGATGTCGTAGCGGCTGGACTTGCCGTCCAGCGCATGGCTCGGCTTCGGCCCTTCGATGCAGGGCGCCTTGCGCGGGCGTTTGACCACCACCCGGTGGCTGGCCAGTGCAAGTGCGGCCGCGAGGAGTGCCGGCGCATCCGGGTCATCGCCGACCAACGGGCGAAACAGGCGCATTTCCTTCTTCACCAACGCGGTTTTCTCACGATGCGGGAACATCGGGTCGAGGTAGATCACCTGCGGCGGCTCACCCTCCCAATTGCGCATCAACTCGATCGAGTTGCCCTTGAGCAAGGTCATCCGCGCGACAATCGGCGCCACCTCAAAATCTTCCGCCGCGCGGGCCAAACCGTCTTCCAGCAACGCGCCAATCAACGGCTGACGCTCGATCAGGCTCATTTCGCAGCCCAGGCTTGCCAGCACAAAACCATCCTTGCCCAGCCCCGCCGTGGCATCCAGCACCTTCGGCCGCACGCCTTGAGCGACGCCGACAGCCTTGGCGATCATCTGGCCGCTGCCGCCACCGTACAACCGGCGATGGGCCGCGCCGCCCTCGACGAAGTCCACCCGCACCGGTCCCGGCGCATCCGGGCCGAGCTGTTGCAACTGCAAGCCGTGCTCACCCACTTGCAACGCAAACTCGGCATCGTCCAGCAACAACGGCAAGTTCAATCGCTCGGCCCAGTGCTCGGCACGTGCCTGAAACGCTTCGGCCAGGGCCTGGACTTTGATGCGGCTGGCCGCGGGTTGCTCACTCATCAGAAAACACACTCAAAAAATTAATGATCGGCAAAAACGGCCGATAACAAAACTATCGAGCATTTTGCCAGAGCTGAGCGTCGACCGAGAGAAATGTCAGACATTCAACGCACATCAGTAGGCTACATCTCGCCCCACGGCGATTATGGCCTGCGCAACTCCCAAGCACTGAGCGGTGTCAGTCACCTGTGGCAGGATTTTTTTGCCCAGGCGCTGTCCGATCATTTGGGTGATGCTGCACCGGTTCCTGGCAGTTACACCCCTGTCGCCATCGACGGCCCGATCGAGCCGACCGTTGGCGCGGAACTGCTCGAACACATCGTCACGCAGCGCACCTGCGACGTGAAAGACACCGAAGTCCGCCCGCCTGAGCCGCTGTTCCTGCCGATTGCCGAATTCGAAATGGACCTGGCGGACAAACCGTTTCCGCCGTTCCCGCCGCAAGAAATTCTCGCGCAACAGAAGCAACAAGACTTCGAAAGCGCTTGGGTGCGCCCGATCGTCCTCGCTGCCGGCCAGCCATTGCCTGCGCCAGGTCCGACACCGCAACCGCGTCCGTTGCACCTGCCGATTGCCGAGTTCGAACTCGACCTGCTGGATAAACCGGCAACCCCTTATCCGCATGAAGAGCTGGTCGAGCAACAGAAGCAATTCGACTTCGATAACGGCTGGGCCCGCCCGATCGTCCTGCAAAACCTGCGCATCGCCGCCTGAGCCTCAACTTCAGCCTCAGCGACACACCCACCACGGCCCGACATCCAGATGAAAATGGTTGCGATGAGCGGCGTTGTAGTCCGGGCTCAATACCACGCTGAACATGTCACACGCGCCATCGCGAACCTTGCGTAGAAAGCGCGCATCGTCATTGTCCTTCGGCCAATCGCGCAGCACGCTGATACTGCGCCCGTCCGCCAGGCGAAAGCCGGCGATATCCAGTGCATCGGCCGTCGCGTGCTGGCTGCGCGAGCCGTTTTCGAGGTTGTACATATTGCGGCAGGCAAAACTGCCGAGGTGATCGACCCGCGCCACCGCCTGCCCATACGTGGCCTGCGCAGCCGGTTGCAGGGCATGCCGCTCGAACAGCACAAACGCCACTGCCAGCGGGCAACTGGCGAGAAAGCTGCTGCTCAGCGCCACCTCGCCGCCCTGCACGCGCAGGGTGTTGTTGAGCGGGCAATCGACGTCCGGGTTGCTGTCGGCCTGGCGGGTGAACTTCAACCCGGCACCGCTGAGCACCTGATCGCAGAGCTGAGGGTTATCGCGCAGCCTGATCAATTTGAAGCGCGTCAGCAGGTTCGGCGTCGCCCGGACATCCAGCGGCGCCCAAGGGTTCCAGGCCGCTGGCAACGGCAGCCAACCGCGCCAGACACCCACCAGCAAGCCGCCCATCACCAGCATCACCGCCAACAGCACTTTCAGAAACCGCACGACAACTCCCTGTAGGTCAGCCTTTGAACAACTGATTGATCTGCCCAAACGGCAGCGCGCGGTCGGCGAAATCGAAGGTGCCGTGCGACTGAATTTCCTGCGCGGCCTGATAGAACGCACCGTAGGCCGCACGGGCCATGGCCGAGCCGACGCTGATCCGTTTGACGCCCATTTCACTGAGCTGCGCGACGCTCAACTTGAGACCGCCGGACATCAGCACATTGACCGGTTTCGGCGCCACCGCACGGACCACCGCCAGTATCTCTTCAGCGTTGCGCAGGCCCGGCGCATACAGCACATCGGCGCCCGCTTCGGCAAAGGCCTGCAAACGGCGAATGGTGTCGGCCAGGTCCGGATTCCCGTGCAGGTAATTCTCGGCGCGCGCGGTCAGGGTGAACGGAAATGGCAAACTGCGAGCGGCCGCGACCGCCGCTTCGATTCGTGCTACGGCGTGTTCAAAGCAGTAAATCGGGCCGTCTTCACGGCCGGTAGCGTCTTCGATCGAACCACCGACCGCGCCAGCAGCGGCGGCGCGTAGCAAGCTCTCGGCGGATTCCTGCGGGCTGTCGGCAAAACCGTTTTCCAGGTCCACCGCCACTGGCAGATCGCTCGCGCCGACAATCGCCCGAACGTTGGCCAGTGTCTCTTCGAGTTTGACCGCGCCATCCGGGCGGCCCAGCGAAAAAGCATAACCGGCACTGGTCGTCGCCAGCGCCTGGTAACCCAGGCCGGCAAGCATTTTTGCCGAACCGGCGTCCCACGGATTGGGAATCACAAAAGCTCCGGCACCTTCGTGTAAGGCCTTGAAGGCCTGAGCTTTAAGGGTTTGCGCATCCATTGGCTCACTCCTGCAGAAGGGAAAACCCGTCGTCAGAGCAACCCAAGCTGCTCGGCGGCGGGTTCTCTATATAGCTCAGGCAGCGCCGGCAAGCCAGGCAAACGCGTCATCAACCGAGTATGAAAGCGTTGTGCCAAAGCGGCGGCCAGCAGGTTGTCGGCGGTGTGCAGGAAGATGTACGGCGTGCGGCCCTCTTCGATCCATTGGGCGATTTTCTCGACCCATGGCGTCAGGAACGTATCGTTGGCTTCAAGCAGCGGATGGCCGATGAAACGCACCTGCGGGAATTGAGTAAAAGCCGCCGGGCGCGGTGGCACCTTGGGCTTTTTCGATTGAGCGTGAAGTACCGAAGGTTCAGTCGACGTGCAACTGAACAGCGCCCGTGGATCGAGGCAAATGCGCTCCACGCCACGATCCAGCAACAGCCGATTGAGCCTGCGCTCGGCATCGCCTTTGGCGAAGAAGTCCCGATGCCGCACTTCAACGGCCAACGGCCGCTGCACCCCATCGATGAACCCGGCCAGCTCGCCCAGCCGTTGCGGGGTAAAGGCTGCCGACAGTTGCAGCCAGAGCGGTGAAACCCGCTCACCGAGCGGGCTGAGCAATTGCACGAAGGTTTCGGCGGCGCTCAGTTGCTCGCGCAGGTCGCCGCCGTGGCTGATGTCGCCGGGGAATTTGGCGGTGAAGCGAAAATGTTCCGGCATCGTCTGCGCCCAGCGCTCCACCGTCGCCGGCGCAGGGCGTGCGTAGAACGTGGTGTTGCCTTCAACGGCGTTGAACACCTGCGAGTACAGGTCGAGAAATTCATTGGGGCGGGCGTTTTGCGGATACAGGTATTCGCGCCAGGCGTTTTCGCTCCAGGACGGGCAACCGAGGTAATAAGGCAACCGCATCAGATGTGCAGGTCGAGACCCAGCACTTCCATATCCCAATCGACGAAAGCCGCGGTGCTCAGGTAGCTGGCCAGGGCCATCGCCACGCTTTTGCTCATGGCGCGATGGTAGATCATGTCCTGCTGACGAGCGGGAAGATTGCTCAGGCGTTGCGCAGAGGCCTTGGCGGCGCGGGCGGCGAGTTGCTCCTCAGAAGGAAACTCCTGCTCGCCATCGATATCCTCGAGGGACTCGTCCACCGACACATTGCCTTTGCGTGGCTTGCGCTTGATGGGGTAGGACTGAGAGGCAAAGCCGTCTATGCGCATAGGTACAAACTCGCTATCGATGATGGCAATTTAGCGGCACTTACCAGTGTGCGCAAACTCCCAAGTGATAACTAGAGCACAGAAACCGGAAAAGGTTTAAAAGCGCGCGGCAGAAACTGACAATTGGCTGCGCCCCTGTGGCGAGGGAGCTTGCTCCCGCTCGGGGGCGAAGCGCCCGCAGATTAACCGACGCGGTACATCTGACGAAATGAGGCTGCGGATTTTGGGGGCGCTTCGCACCCCAGCGGGAGCAAGCTCCCTCGCCACAAAGGCACTCGGATTCACTTGGCTTTGGGGGTTGCCACTTTGTCGCGCAGGTAAACCGGTTGTGCGTCGTCGGCGGGGATGCCTTCGCCGCGTTCCCAGGCGAAACGGGCCAGGGTCAGCAAGTCTTCGGCGTGAGGCAACATGCCAGCATCCTGACCGATCAGGTTGACCGCGATGCGCTCGCCATAGCCCCAGCCGGTGCCCGCGCCGAACCAGTCGCCCGTGGCCTCTGCCGGCAATGCCGCGACTTCTGGCGGCAACACCGCTTCAGCCCCCACCAGACGCATTTCGCCCGCGGTTTCGCGGTAGCAGCCCCAATAGACTTCATCCATCCGGGCATCGATGGCCGCCGCAACCTGATGTGCACCGTGCTCGCGCAATGCGCGCTGCGCCAGTACCGCCAGGTTGGACACCGGCAACACTGGACGATCCAGCGCAAATGCCAGGCCCTGAACCACGCCAATGGCGATTCGCACGCCAGTGAACGCACCTGGGCCGCGACCAAAGGCAATCGCATCGACCGCTTGCAAGGTGGTGCCCGCATCCGCCAGCAACTGCTGGATCATCGGCAACAACTTCTGCGCATGCAGGCGCGGGATCACCTCGTAATGACTCGTGACCTTGCCGTCATGCAGCAAGGCAACGGAGCAAGCTTCAGTCGCGGTGTCCAGGGCCAGCAAGGTGCTCATCGATGTTTCCGTAAAGAGAGTTGGAAAAAGTCCGCCAGTATAAACAACAACGGCCCGCAAGCGGGCCGTTGTAGGTAAAGCAAATCAGCTTTCTCAGCTCAGCGCTTCAAGCACCTTGCCGGTGATCGCTTCGACCGAACCGACGCCTGCGATGTGGCTGTACTTCGGCTTGCCTTGGGCAGCCGACAGTTGCTGGTAGAAATCCACCAGTGGTTTGGTCTGGGAATGGTAGACCGACAGACGATGACGCACGGTTTCTTCAGTGTCGTCTTTACGCTGCACCAGCGCTTCGCCGGTGACGTCGTCCTGGCCCGCGACTTTCGGCGGGTTGTAGACGGTGTGGTAAACGCGACCGCTGGCTTCGTGTACACGACGACCGGCGATACGCTGGACGATTTCTTCGTCATCAACGGCGATTTCAACCACGTGATCCAGTTCTACACCGGCATCGACCAGGGCTTCAGCCTGAGGAATGGTGCGCGGGAAACCGTCGAACAGGAAGCCATTGGCGCAATCGGGCTGAGCGATACGATCCTTGACCAATGCGATGATCAGGTCGTCGGAGACCAGGCCGCCTGCGTCCATGATGCTCTTGGCTTTAATGCCCAGTTCGGTGCCGGCCTTGACGGCAGCACGCAGCATGTCGCCGGTGGAGATCTGTGGAATAGCGAATTTTTCAGTGATGAACTTAGCCTGAGTACCTTTACCGGCCCCGGGAGCTCCCAGCAGAATGACGCGCATCGATGTGCTCCTCAATTTCTTATTTAGATAACGATCGGATTTGCCGCGTGGGGCCAATCTCAAAAATAGGGTCGTGGGCCGCCCAAACGGCCAAAGGCTGATCAAGATACACAGCAGGCCCTGACCACACAAGCCGCCGAAAGTCGGAGCAACCCGTGCCTGTTATGCCCTGGCGAGGAGGCGATCCAAGTCGCAACCCCATAACAAAGTGTCGCCTGACAAGCGCGACCGGCCCCCGCGGACCGGTCGTTTGTCGCAGTAAAATTGCCTGCGACACCCCGCAAAAGACCTTAGCCGGTATTGCGCAAACCGGCGGCAATCCCTGCCACAGACACCAGCAACGCCTGCTCCACCGGGCTGCCCTGCACCACATCCGGCTGTCGCGAGCGCGCCAACAGTTCAGCCTGCAATAGATGTAGCGGATCGAGGTAGGTGTTGCGCAAACGGATGAACTCCAGGGTGTCAGGGCTATGGGCCAGCAGCTGCGACTGACCGGTCAGGCCAAGGACCACGGCACATGCCTGCGACAATAGGTCGCGTAAATGCACACCCAAAGGTAACAATTCCGGCGCAACCAATCGCTCGTCGTAGGACTGGGCAATGTCCGCGTCAGCCTTGGCCAGCACCATCTCCAGCATGTCGATGCGTGTGCGGAAGAACGGCCACTGCTCACGCATCTGCGCCAGCAACTCGCCCTCACCGCGCGCCAAGGCGTTGCTCAACGCCGCTTCCCAGCCAAGCCAGGCCGGCAGCATCAGGCGGGTCTGGGTCCAACCGAAGATCCACGGGATCGCCCGCAGGCTTTCGATCCCGCCAGCACGACGCTTGGCCGGACGGCTGCCGAGCGGCAGGCGCCCCAGCTCCTGCTCGGGCGTGGATTGACGGAAATACTCGACAAACTGCGGATTCTCCCGCACCACGGCGCGATAAGCGCTGACGCCATCGGCCGCCAATTCGTCCATCAGGCCGCGCCATGCGGGTTCCGGCGGTGGCGGCGGCAACAGCGTTGCTTCGAGCACCGCCGCCAGATACAGGTTGAGGTTTTGCTCGGCGATGTCCGGCAAGCCGAACTTGAACCGAATCATTTCCCCTTGCTCGGTGGTACGGAAACGCCCGGCCACCGACCCCGGCGGCTGCGACAGAATCGCCGCGTGCGCCGGGCCACCGCCACGGCCCACGGTGCCGCCGCGACCATGGAACAACAGCAGTTCAACTTGTTGCTCGCGGCAGATATCCACCAAGCGTTCCTGCGCCCGGTACTGAGCCCAGGCCGCCGCCGTGGTGCCGGCGTCCTTGGCCGAGTCGGAATAACCGATCATCACTTCCTGTGGGCCCTGCAACCGCGAGCGGTAACCCGGCAGCAGCAACAGTTTCTCGATCACCGGGCCAGCGTTGTCGAGGTCGGCGAGGGTTTCGAACAACGGCACGACGCGCATCGGCCGCAGCACGCCAGACTCTTTAAGCAGAAGCTGCACGGCGAGCACGTCCGAAGCAGCACCCGCCATGGAGATCACATACGAGCCGAGCGACGCCGCCGGCGCCGCGGCGATTTCGCGACACGTCGCCAGGACTTCGGCGGTGTCGGCCGAAGGTTTGAAATAGGTCGGCAGGAGTGGCCGACGATTGTTCAGCTCGCCCATCAGGAAGCTGATGCGCGCGTCCTCGTCCCAGTCTTCATAGCGACCGAGCCCGAGGTAGTCGGTGATTTCGGTCATCGCCGACGCATGCCTCGACGAGTCCTGGCGCACGTCCAGTCGCACCAGGAACAGGCCGAACGTCACCGCCCGACGCAGGCAATCGAGCAACGGACCATCGGCGATTACGCCCATGCCGCATTCATGCAGCGACTGATAGCACAGCTCCAGCGGATCCAGCAGCTCGCGGTTGTTTTGCAGCACGTCGGCCGGCGCCGGGGTGCTCGCGGTTAAGGAGGCCTGCGCCCAGTTACGGGTCGCACGCAGGCGTTCACGCAGCTGTTTAAGCACTGCACGGTAAGGTTCGGCGCTGTCCCCAGCCTTGGCCCGCAACGTGGTGCTGGCCTGCTGCATCGACAACTCGGCGGCCAGTTGATCGACATCGCGCAGGTAAAGGTCGGCCGCCATCCAGCGCGCCAACAGCAGCACTTCACGGGTCACCGCCGCCGTGACGTTCGGGTTGCCATCACGGTCGCCGCCCATCCACGAGGCGAAGCGAATCGGCGCCGCCTCCAGCGGCAAGCGCAGACCGGTGGCCGCATGCAGCGCCTGGTCGGCCTTGCGCAGGTAGTTGGGAATCGCCTGCCACAGCGAATGCTCGATCACCGCAAAGCCCCACTTGGCTTCATCGACCGGGGTCGGCCGGGTGCGGCGAATTTCTTCGGTGTGCCAGGCTTCGGCGATCAGGCGCTGCAAGGTCGACTTGATCTGCTCGCGCTCGGCGCGGGTCAGGTCACGGTGATCCTGTGCCGCCAGTTGCGCGGCGATGGCGTCGTATTTCTGGATCAAGGTCCGGCGGGCGACTTCAGTCGGATGCGCCGTCAGCACCAGTTCGATCTCCAACCGTCCCAATTGCCGCGCCAGCGCGTCGCTGCCATGCCCTTCAGCCCGCAGGCGGGCGAGCAGTTCGGGCAACACCCGCGCCTCGAACGGTGCCGGTTGGGACTCTTCGCGGCGGTGAATCAACTGATATTGCTCGGCGATGTTCGCAAGGTTCAGGAACTGGTTGAACGCTCGCGCCACTGGCAGCAGTTCATCTTCAGTCAACTGGTTGAGGCTGGCGCGCAGTTCGGCGTCCGTCGAGCCACGACGGTCAGCCTTGGCACCCTTGCGGATCAGCTCGATCTTGTCGAGAAAGCCATCCCCGTACTGCTCGCGAATGGTGTTGCCCAACAACTCACCCAGCAGGTGAACATCCTCGCGCAAGCGTGCATCGATATCAGTCATCAGCAGTTCTCCAGCGAATGGCGGTCGACTCCAAGAGTGCCGTCCACAGCGGGTTCTTACAAGTCAGACGACAAATCGACGGTAAATCCCGAAGGTTGGGGCTAGTCTGAAGAATAAGCCGTACAAAGGCTTGCCACCGGCCACGGCCGGACACTCATCTCCCCTGCCACCAGCAGGTGCCTATTGAGGTCATTATGAAAATCCGTGAGCTAGCCCAGCATTGGGAAGAAACCGCCAAAGGCCGTTTGACCAAGACCGGCTACACCATTCACCTGGACGTCGAAGCCGCGGCGCGGTTGGCCGCGCTTACCGAGATGTACCCCAAACGCCACCCCGAAGAACTGCTGGGCGAACTGATTGGCGCCGCCCTGGAAGAGCTCGAAGCGAGTTTCCCTTACATCAAGGGTCAGCACGTGGTCGCAACCGATGAGGAAGGCGACCCGCTCTACGAAGACGTTGGCCCGACACCGCGCTTTCTCGAATTGTCGCGGCGCCATTTGCACGATTTATCGGCTCAGAACGGCAAGCAAAAACATTGACGTGCCCGCAATGCAAGAACCCCGTCTGAGGTGATCAGGCGGGGCTCTTGTGTATACGCACGCTCTTGCCACTCGTCGCCACCTGTTATTTCTGACAGTAGGCAGCCTCCAGCGTCGCGAGTAAAAGTGAGCTCCTGGCCAGGATCACGGGCATCAAGGAGCAACACCATGCGACTGCTGACAGTTTTTTTGCTGCTGTGTGCGGCGCTGATCCAGGGAGGGTGTGCACAGTCCACCCATGACTCGAACGTCGGCGTGTCGACAAGCGGCGAGTCCAGGTACAACCATCTCGACCCTGAGGCCATTCTTACCGGTGAGCCCCTGCCCGTTCCGGGGGTCAACCAACGACCGGTCGTGGGTACAAAAAAGGTGTTGCTGGTGGTCGGTCGGTGGGCCGGCATGCCTGCGATGGACAAGGAAGAGCTCTGGAAACAAAGTCTTTCTCCAGAAAGCGAAAGCTCCTTACGCCGGTATATCTCATATGTTTCAGGCAGGAAGCTGACGCTGGAAGGCACGATGATCACCGCTGACCTCGGGCCAAAACCGGCCATCTGTAACACTCGCGACGCAGTCAAAGGCCCAGCCGAAGCCGCCGCCAGGGCTCAAGGCCTGAACCCCGACGACTTTGACTATCTGTTCATCGCAGCCTCCTGCGGTATTGGTACCGGGAGTGCTGACGCACCTGGCCGAGTGCTGGCGATCTACAACCAGCCAGAGAGCTCGCATCTCTGGATTCGCCTGTTCGGCAATAACCTGGGGTTTATCAGCGGGCCGACCTATTCCGGCTGCCCTCTGAGCAGCAATGTCATCACGGCACCCGACCACTGCAAAATCATCTTCTACCCCGATTACGGTAATCCCGTGTCAGGCGGCGGGTCGGTTCTGTATCCCACGCACTTGCGCTGGTATGCGGGCTGGTTGGATGAGTCCCGGGTAACCCACATCAAGGCGTCGGGCATCTACCGCCTCGCCCTCGGAAACAGCTATTTGATTGATCTCCCGACAACAGCCCCAAACCAGCCTAAGCAAATAGCGCTGGAAGTTCGTCAGACCCTCTTTCCACCGTTCGACAGTCAGTTTCCAACGGGCTATGCCAAGGGTGTCGGGGTGCGCTACACCAAGATGGCTGAATACGTTCAGGACATACAAGTCGATAGCGCACCCGAAACGGTCTCAACAGAAGATGCCACCTTGAAAGCGGGTAGAACGCTAAAGGATGAAGCAGCAGGTATTACCGTACATGTGTGCGCAGTTGATCCCTTGGTGGAGTCGAATGCTGCCATTTCTGTTGGCCTCAAGGGGGAAACACAGCCGGCGTGCTCCTCCCTGAAGAAGCCGACCTTCACGACGCCCAAAGATGGAGATGTGGTCAACCGAGTTGTGCAATTCACCGGGGGCGGACTACCCGACGCGTCATTCAGCGTAAGGGTCATTAACCTCTCGACACTGTTCAGTTGGACTCTCGCGCCCCCCAACGTTGACGGGGCAGGCAACTGGAGAATATCGGAATGGGATCATGGGATGAAACCAGGTCCAACCTACCAAGTTAACTTGAATCAGAACTACGGCGGCATCATTGATCGAACATCGATCAAGGTCACCGTAAAACCCGACACATCAGTTGCCAAACAATAGAAAAAGCCCCGCTTCCAGCCAAAGAAGCGGGGCTTTTTTTCTTCTATCTGTCCCGTCCTGAATAAGGTTTACACCTTCTGATCTATTTTCAGGAGGGAATAATGGAATCAGCAAAAAGGCGTAGTCAGCGAGACTACACGCTGACTTTTAAATTGTCGGTCGTCGACCAGGTCGAAAAAGGCGAGCTGAGTTATAAAGAGGCTCAGGAGCGCTACGGGATTCAAGGCAAAACGACCGTTCTGACGTGGTTACGCAAGCACGGTCGGCAAGATTGGAGCCCAGGCACATACATTGGCTCGCCGAGGATGGGGTCTATGCCCGACAAAAACCGACCATTAACGCCAGAGCAACGCATCAAAGAGCTTGAAGAGCAGCTAGCTCTGTCCAATCAGAAAGCGCAGTTTTTCGAAGCTGTCGTGGATGTCTTGAAGAATGACTACGGCCTTTCTGTCATAAAAAAGCGTCCCGGCAAGTCCTCGCGCAAAAGCGAGTCCAAAACCTGAGTATCAGCAGGGCTTGCCAGTTCATGGGGATAAGCCGACAGGCTTACTACAAACGCAATCGCGCCGATGCTGCTCGTCTCGTTCTGGACCAGAAAGTTGCCGACTTCGTTCAGCAAAAGCGTCAGCGGCAGCCGCGCTTGGGCACCCGAAAGCTGCATTACTTGCTGCATTGCCAGCCTCAACTTGAGCTGCAAGTGGGTCGAGATCGGCTGTTTTCGATTCTGCGCGAAAGGCGTTTATTGGTGGTCCGCAAGCGGGCCTATCACAAAACGACCGACAGCCATCATCGCTTTCGACGCCATCCGAACCTGCTCAAGCCCGGTCCTGATCAGGTTGTTGCAAGCGGCCCGGAACAAGTCTGGGTGGCGGACATCACCTATTTGCCAACTCAGGAAGGCGTGGCCTATCTAAGCCTTGTGACGGATGCTTTTTCGCGAAAGATCGTGGGCTATCACGTCCATGAAAGCCTGCACGCCGAGTCGGTAGCGCATGCGCTGCGCCGGGCGGTGAAACGCCGTCGAACGGAGCAGTCGCTGGTCCACCACTCGGATAGAGGCAGCCAGTATTGCTCGGGAATGTACCAGGAACTGCACGCGAAACACGGCATCCGGTGTTCTATGACGGACGGCTATGACTGCTACCAAAATGCATTGGCAGAGCGGGTCAACGGGATATTAAAGACAGAGCTTATGCTCCAGCGACCGCAGGATTTGACGCAGGCGAAGAAGATGGTGAGTGAGTCGGTATCGATCTATAACGGCGAGCGACCGCACTTGTCTTTGAAATACAAAACGCCCGATGCGGTGCATCGGGCGTTGAAGTGAAACAGGTGTAAACCTATTTCAGGACTAGACAATCCGATCTAAACCGTTACTGCTCCAGCTGCGGGGTCTCTTGCCCCATGCAACGCACGGCTTTTTTCTTGTTGTTGACCAGCACACCCGTCAGGCCTTTCTGTTCGGTGTCGAACAGCACCAGTACGCCATCGACGCACTGGGCGACTTGCGCGGCCGGCTCCAGGGAGACTTTGTAGTCTTCACCCGGTATGGTCTTGAGCATGGTGAAGTCGCTGAGCAGCAGCGCGTCTTCCGGTTTGGCGAAGTGCAGGTAACCGTAGAACCACAAGGTCCCGACAGTGCCGAGGATGCTGCAGATACCGGTGATGATCAGCGGGATGGCGTTACGTTCTTCACTCATTGCGGACTCTCTGGAGGTTCAACTTTTGAATTCGGGGGTGCCGGGTAATTGGGCGTTTCGCCCAGGCGGCGCAGACCGTTGAAGTGCTGCGGGTCATCGAGGTAACGCAGCATGACAGTGCGCCAGATCGGGACGCTGAAGGTCTGCACGTGCCCGCCTCGGGTCAATTGCAGGACCTTGGGCGCGGGCGCAGCTTGATACAGTCGGATGCCATTGGAAAGAGGCACGAGCGGATCGTCGATGCTGTGGAAGATCAGTTTTGGCACGCGATTGAGCTGCGGCATGGCGTAGATCGCGCTGTCGGCGTCTGGCACCAGCCAGGACAACGGCACCTGAAACGGCCAGGTCATCCACGACGAACTCAGTGCAAACCGCCCGACATCCCGGTAACTGGCCGGCACGCTGTCGAGGACCAGCGCCTTGAGCCGGGGCTGACGCTCCGGGTGTTCAGCCAGATAATGCACGACCAGCGCACCGCCAAGGCTCTGACCCAGGACGATCAACGGTTTGCCCTGAACTTCTGGCGCCTGGTCCAGCCATTTGAATGCAGCGTCGATGTCCTGATAGATCGCCGGAAGGCCGGGTTTACCCTGCGACAGCCCATAGCCGCGATAGTCCACCAGCAGCACCTGGTAACCCTGCTTCGGTAGCCACCAGCTGGCCCCAAGATGCCCGGCGAGATTTCCGCCATTGCCGTGCAAGTGCAGCACCGTGCCCTTGACCGCTACGCCTTTTTTGGCCGGCAGCCACCAACCGTTGAGTTTCACGCCGTCAGCGCTGGTCAAGGTGATGTCACGGTATTCAAGCCCGGCTCTTTGCGGGGTAAACGGCAGACCGGGATCGGGGTAGAACAGCAAGGAGCTGCAACCGCCGAGGGTCAGGAGAAGGCAAAGGATGCCGAGGACTTTCATCCGTTGAAACCCCGCAATGAAGGTGAAGAACTCCGCTGCCATTCAGATCATCGGCATCGCGGTCTGCGGCAACTCACAGGGGATCGCATTCCAGCGTAGGCGCTGCCGCGGGCTGCGATTTTTTGCATTCGGTTTTCCGAACGCGACCCATCAGTCGATTCGGTTAACCGGACTATCAAGTCCTGAATCCAATCCTATAAAAATTTAATATCCTTTAAAATCAATAAGTTGATTGATAAATCCTGAACTGGCACGACTCATGCTCTACAACTTGGGACGAATGCCTGATGTGCCAACACTTCAGGAGCCGTCAAGGCATTCAGCAGTACAAAAGAGCCGACAAACTGGCTCCATATAAAAACAATGTAGAGGAAAATTTGATGCGCATCGTTCCCCATATCCTGGGCGCAGCCATTACGGCCGCTCTGATCAGCACGCCAGTTTTCGCCGCCGAACTCACCGGCACCCTGAAAAAGATCAAAGAGTCCGGCACCATTACCCTGGGGCATCGCGACGCTTCTATTCCGTTTTCCTACATTGCAGATGCTTCCGGTGTACCGGTCGGCTACTCCCACGATATTCAGCTGAAAATCGTCGAAGCCATCAAGAAAGACCTGGACATGCCAAACCTGAAGGTCAAGTACAACCTGGTCACCTCGCAAACCCGTATTCCACTGGTTCAAAACGGCACTGTAGACGTCGAGTGCGGTTCCACCACCAACAACACCGAGCGTCAGCAACAAGTTGATTTCTCTGTTGGCATCTTCGAAATCGGCACCAAGCTGCTGTCGAAAAAAGACTCGACCTACAAAGACTTCGCCGACCTCAAGGGCAAGAACGTCGTGACCACCGCCGGCACCACGTCCGAGCGCATTCTGAAGTCGATGAACGCCGACAAGCAGATGGGCATGAACGTCATCTCCGCCAAAGACCATGGCGAATCCTTCCAGATGCTGGAATCGGGCCGTGCTGTCGCCTTCATGATGGACGACGCCTTGCTGGCCGGTGAAATGGCCAAGGCCAAGAATCCGAATGACTGGGCCGTGACCGGTACTGCTCAGTCCTATGAAATCTACGGCTGCATGGTCCGCAAGGGCGACGCGCCGTTCAAGAAGGCTGTAGACGACGCCATCGTCGCGACCTACAAGTCCGGCGATATCAACACTATCTACGGAAAGTGGTTCACTCAGCCAATCCCGCCAAAAAACCTGAACCTGATGTTCCCGATGAGCGACGAGCTCAAGGCCCTGATCGCCAACCCGACCGACAAAGCGGCTGAAGAAAAGAAATCCTGATTTCTGACTGACCCACCTCCTGACAGGGCCTGCGCCCTTTCAGGAGGCTGTCACTACCTGCTGGCACTTTCTGGAAACACTCGAACCGGTGGTTGTCGAGCCGATCGCGTGTGCCTGATCGTCGAGATCAGAGGGAACGGAGTTTCCCCAGGCAGGCACTTGTACATCGATCGATCTGAGGGGAGACCCTAATGAATTACAACTGGGATTGGGGCGTGTTCTTCAAGTCCACCGGCGTGGGCAGCGAGACCTATCTCGACTGGTTCATCACGGGATTGGGCTGGACCATCGCCATCGCCATCGTGGCCTGGATCATCGCCTTGATGCTGGGCTCGGTGCTCGGCGTCATGCGTACCGTGCCGAATCGCCTGGTATCGGGCATCGCCACCTGCTATGTGGAACTCTTTCGTAACGTACCGCTGCTGGTTCAGCTGTTCATCTGGTACTTCCTGGTGCCCGACCTGTTGCCGCAAAACCTGCAAGACTGGTACAAGCAGGACCTGAATCCGACCACCTCGGCCTACCTGAGCGTCGTCGTGTGCCTGGGCCTGTTCACCGCCGCCCGAGTGTGCGAGCAAGTGCGCACGGGTATCCAGGCGCTGCCGCGTGGCCAGGAATCGGCCGCCCGCGCCATGGGCTTCAAGCTGCCGCAAATCTACTGGAATGTGCTGCTGCCCCAAGCCTACCGGATCGTCATTCCGCCGCTGACCTCGGAATTTCTCAACGTCTTCAAGAACTCCTCCGTCGCCTCCTTGATCGGCCTGATGGAGCTGCTCGCACAGACCAAACAGACCGCGGAGTTCTCCGCCAACCTGTTCGAAGCCTTCACCCTGGCGACCCTGATCTACTTCACCCTGAACATGAGCCTGATGCTGCTGATGCGCATGGTCGAGAAGAAAGTTGCGGTGCCCGGCCTGATTTCCGTGGGGGGTAAATAATGGATCTCGATTTCAGTGGCGTCGTACAGGCCGTCCCCGGCATGTGGAACGGCATGGTCATGACCCTGCAACTGACGGTACTCGGCGTCGTCGGCGGGATCATCCTCGGCACTCTCCTGGCGCTGATGCGCCTGTCCCACAGCAAGCTGCTGTCGAACATTGCCGGCGCTTACGTGAACTACTTCCGCTCGATCCCGCTGCTGCTGGTGATCACCTGGTTCTACCTGGCGGTACCGTTCGTGCTGCGCTGGATTACCGGCGAAGACACGCCGATTGGTGCATTCACCTCGTGCATCGTGGCCTTCATGATGTTCGAAGCGGCGTATTTCTGCGAAATCGTCCGGGCCGGCGTGCAGTCGATTCCCAAGGGACAGATGGGCGCAGCCAAGGCCTTGGGCATGGGCTACGGCCAGATGATGCGCCTGATCATCCTGCCGCAAGCGTTTCGCAAGATGACCCCGCTGTTGCTGCAACAAAGCATCATCCTGTTTCAGGATACCTCGCTGGTCTACACGGTCGGCCTGGTGGACTTCCTCAATGCTACGCGGGCCAGTGGCGACATCATCGGCCGCGCCAATGAGTTCCTGATCATCGCAGGTCTCGTGTACTTCACAATCAGCTTTGCCGCCTCACGGCTGGTCAAGCGTCTGCAAAAAAGGTTTGCCGTATGATTTCTATCAAGAATGTCAACAAGTGGTATGGCGACTTCCAGGTACTGACTGATTGCAGCACCGAGGTCAAAAAAGGCGAAGTGATTGTGGTGTGCGGACCGTCTGGCTCCGGCAAATCCACCCTGATCAAATGCGTCAACGCCCTGGAACCGTTCCAGAAAGGCGACGTGGTGGTCGATGGCACCTCCATCGCCGACCCGAAGACCGACCTGCCGAAACTGCGCTCGCGCGTTGGCATGGTGTTCCAGCATTTCGAGCTGTTCCCGCACCTGACCATCACCGAAAACCTGACCATCGCGCAGATCAAGGTGTTGGGCCGCAGCAAGGAAGAAGCCACCAAAAAGGGCCTGCAACTGCTTGAGCGCGTCGGCCTTTCGGCTCACGCCCACAAGCACCCGGGCCAGCTCTCCGGTGGTCAGCAACAGCGTGTGGCGATTGCCCGTGCACTGGCGATGGACCCGATCGTCATGCTGTTCGACGAACCGACCTCGGCGCTCGACCCGGAAATGGTCAATGAAGTGCTCGACGTGATGGTGCAACTGGCCAACGAAGGCATGACCATGATGTGCGTAACCCACGAAATGGGCTTCGCCCGTAAAGTGGCGGACCGGGTGATCTTCATGGATCAGGGCAAAATCATCGAAGACTGCAAGAAGGAAGAGTTCTTCGGCGACATCAACGCCCGCTCGGACCGCGCGCAGCACTTCCTCGACAAGATTCTGCAGCACTAAAACCGGCAACCGCTCCCTGTTGGAGCGGGCCTGCCTTTGTGGCGAGGGAGCTTGCTCCCGCCGGCCGGTCCGCGCTCGGGCACAGCAGTCGTAAACCAGTCAGTGCGGTGTGTCAGATTAAATGCATTGGCAGGTTTTAGGGCCGCTTCGCGACCCAGCGGGAGCAAGCTCCCTCGCCACAGGTCCTGCGCTCGACTGAAACGAGCGCAGGACCGCCGCCACACTGGTTGACCCAAGGCATCTGTGATGAAATGCGACCCCACTCTCTATCGCGCAGCGCCGCCATCACTTGCCGTGAAACCTCGTCTGATTCGCCAACTGTTCCTGCCACCGCTGATCATCTTGCTGATGGTCGGATTGGGTTACCTCGGCTTCTGGGTCAGCGAGCACTACGGAATTCGCAGCCTGAGCGAGAACGGTCAACGTCAGCTGGAACTGCACGCCCGCGCGGTCGAAAGCGAGATCAGCAAATACACCTACCTGCCCAGCCTGCTGGAACTCGAATCGAGTGTTTCAGAGCTGTTGGGCGACCCTACGCCCGAGCACCGGCAAGCGGTCAACGATTACCTCGAAGGCCTGAACCGGCGCAGCCGCAGTCGGGCAATCTACGTGATGGATACCACCGGTCGGGTACTGGCCACCAGTAACTGGCGCGATGTCGACAGCTACCTAGGCGAAGACCTGTCCTTCCGTGCGTATTTCCAGAATGCCGTACGCGGTCAGCCCGGTCGTTTCTACGGCATTGGCAGCACCAACGGCGAGCCCGGTTACTACCTGGCCCATGGCCTGGAAGAGCAAGGCAAGATCATCGGCGTCGCAGTGGTGAAAGTCCGCCTCGAAGCCATGGAAGAACGCTGGCAGCGTGCACGCCTGGAAGCCTTCGTCAGCGACGAGAATGGCATCATCATTCTGTCCAGCGACCCGGCGCGGCGGCTCAAATCGGTTCGCCCGCTCAGCGACGACACCAAGGAACGCCTGGCCCGCAGCCTGCAATATTACTGGTACCCGCTCAACGAACTGGAACCGCTGGCCCGCGAACGGCTGTCCGAAGGCGTGGAAAAAATCACCTTCCCGGCCAACGCCGAGCTGGTCTCGGATGAACAGGAAATCAGTTACCTGTCGCAGACCCGCGTCTTGAGCGATACACCGTGGAATTTCACCCTGCTCACACCGCTCGGGGATTTGCGTCGGGAAGCGATCAACCAGGGCATCCTGGTCGCGGTGGCCTTCGCGCTGGTGGCGTTCCTGCTGATTGCCTGGAACGAACGGCGCAAAGTCATCGCCACCCGCCTCGCCGCCCGCGAAGCGCTGCAAGAAGCCAACAATCAGCTCGAACGCAGGATTACCGAACGCACTACCGACCTGCGGGCCAGCAACGAGCGCCTGAAAAGCCAGATCCGCGAACGGCGCCAGGCCGAAGAAACCTTGCGCCGGGCTCAGGACGAACTGGTACAGGCCGGTAAACTCGCGGCCATCGGCCAGATGTCCACCAGCATTGCCCACGAATTGAACCAGCCGCTGGCCGCGTTGCGTACCTTGTCCGGCAATACCGTGCGCTTTCTCGAGCGCGGTCAGCTGGACATCGCCAGTGCCAACCTGAAAACCATCAACGATCTGATCGACCGCATGGGCCGGATTACCGCCAGCCTGCGCTCCTTTGCCCGGCGCGGCGACGATCAGGGCCAGGCCAGCCTCGGTAAAGCGGTAGATGCCGCCTTGCAGTTGCTCGGCGCACGCCTTGAAAGCGCTCGTTTGCTGTTGCACCGCGAGTTCAGCGACGTGCAAGTACAGATCGACCAGACCCGCCTGGAACAGATCCTGGTCAACCTGATCGGCAACGCCCTGGACGCCATGCAAGCGCAGCCATTGCCCGAACTATGGCTGGAAGGTGACATTGTCGACGGCAAATATCGCCTGCGCGTCCGCGATAACGGCCACGGTATCAACGCCGAAGCCCGCAAGCATTTGTTCGAACCTTTCTTTACCACCAAACCCGGCGAGCAGGGCCTGGGCCTTGGCCTGACCCTGTCGGCGAGCCTGGCGGCCGCCACCGGCGGTCACCTCGGCGTCGAGCACCCGGCCAGCGGTGGTACCGCTTTCGTCCTCAGCTTACCGTTGGTAAGCCCCGTTCCTGCCGAGCCGATATGAACAACGACCTTAGTGTGCTGATCGTCGAAGACGATCCCCATGTCCTGCTCGGTTGCCAGCAGGCGCTGGCCCTGGAAGATATCCCCTGCGAAGGCGTTGGCAGCGCTGAAGAGGCCCTGGCGCGAGTCGGCGACAACTTCGCCGGGATCGTCATCAGCGACATTCGCCTGCCGGGCATCGATGGACTGGAACTGCTGAACCGCCTCAAGGCCCGTGACCGTAGCCTGCCGGTGGTGCTGATCACCGGCCATGGCGACATCTCGATGGCGGTTGGCGCGATGCAAAAAGGCGCCTACGACTTCATGGAGAAACCGTTCTCCCCCGAACGCCTGGTCGACGTCGCACGCCGCGCCCTGGAGCAACGCAGCCTGGCTCGCGAAGTGACCTCGTTGCGCCGGCAACTGGCCGAGCGTGATTCCCTGGAGGGGCGGATCATCGGGCGCTCGCCCGCCATGCAGCACCTGCGCGAGTTGATCGCCAACGTCGCCGATACGTCGGCCAACGTGCTGATCGAAGGCGAGACCGGCACCGGCAAAGAGCTGGTCGCGCGTTGCCTGCACGACTTCAGCCGCCGTCAGTCGCAGCAATTCGTCGCGCTGAACTGCGGTGGCCTGCCGGAGAACCTGTTCGAAAGTGAGATTTTCGGTCATGAAGCGAATGCGTTCACCGGTGCCGGAAAACGCCGGATCGGCAAGATCGAACATGCCCACGGCGGCACGTTGTTCCTCGACGAAGTAGAAAGCATGCCATTGCCGCTGCAAATCAAACTGCTGCGGGTATTGCAGGAGCGCACGCTGGAGCGGCTCGGCTCGAACCAGAGTGTCGCGGTCGACTGCCGGGTGATCGCGGCGACCAAATCCGACCTGGACGACTTGAGCAAGGCCGGCCAGTTTCGCAGCGACCTGTATTACCGCTTGAACGTTGTGACGCTGGAACTGCCACCGCTGCGTGAGCGTCGCGAAGACATCCTGCAATTGTTCGAACACTTCTTGCAGCAATCGTCCCTGCGCTTTGACCGTGCGCTGCCTGAACTGGACAACCAGACCCTGTCGAGCCTGATGAGCCACGACTGGCCCGGCAACGTGCGCGAGCTGCGTAACGTCGCCGAGCGTTTTGCCCTGGGTTTGCCGGCCTTCAAGAAGTCCGGCAGCGGTGGCGCCGCCCAAGGCCTGGCGTTCTCCGAAGCGGTGGAAGCCTTCGAACGCAACCTGCTCAACGATGCCTTGCAGCGCAGCGGCGGCAACCTGACCCAGGCCAGCCAGGAACTGGGAATGGCCAAGACCACGCTGTTCGACAAAGTTAAAAAATACGGCTTGAGCCACTAACCCACTGCGAGAGTTTTCGTGGATCTACTGTTAAAAGCTGCACTGGGCGCCGCGGTGGTGGTGATCCTCGCCTTCCTCGCCAAAACCAGAAACTATTACATCGCAGGCCTGGTGCCGCTGTTTCCGACCTTTGCACTGATTGCCCATTACATCGTCGGCAAGGGCCGCTCGCTGGACGATCTGAAGACCACCATCGTGTTTGGCATGTGGTCGATCATTCCGTACTTCGTTTATCTGGCAACCTTGTATGTGATGGTCGATCGCCTTCGCCTGGAGGCCTCGCTGGCGGTGGCTGCGCTTGCGTGGCTGATGGCGGCGACGGTGCTGGTTTCTGTTTGGGTCCGCGTTCACGCCTGACCACAACCCCCTGTGGCGAGGGAGCTTGCTCCCGCCGGCCGGTCCACGCTCGGACGCAGCAGTCGTAAAACCGGCCATCCGGTACTTCCAGAAATACCGAGAGTTACTTGATTGCGACTGCTACGCAGCCGAGCGCGGACCGAGCCGAACGCAGGCTGCTACGGGGATCTGAGCTCAGGTCAATTGAATTTGTAGCTGATCGCCGCCTGAACCTCGCCCTGGTTCACGCGGCCTTCTTGTTTGACGATAGTGCTGTCCGCCGCCGAATTGGTCAGGTGCTTCCAGGTGGCACTGGTCACCAGCGACCACTTTGCGGCCAGCGGGAACTCGAAGTTCTGGGTCAACGCCACATTCTGCAAGCCGCCACTGGCCTTGTACGGACGGAACTCCGAATCCCGGGCGTCTTTCGCGGAAACACCAAAGAATGTCTGGGTCTGCTGGCGATCGGCAAAATTGGCGCTCAGTTCACTACTGCCAATGATCCCCAGCCCCAGTGGATAACCCACTTCCCCGCCCACCCGACCGAGCACACCACCCTGGCCGCGATTAGCGCCCACGGTATGGCCGACGAAAGCAAAAATGCGCCAGAAATCAGCCGGGCTGTACTGAACGAAGCCGCCGGCCTCGCCCATGGCCGACACATTGTGCAGGCCTCGCAGCGTGCCATTGGAGTTACGACCCGGAATGTAGTTGATAAACGGCCCGGCACTGAAACCATTGGCTTTCAAGGCGCTCCAGGTCAAACCGTCGTCGGTGCTGAGGCTGACATCGCCCCAGTCCAGATCGAAGTAAGGCACCGGCACGGTTTCATAACGGCTACCCGTGGGGTCATAGGGCTGATTGCTCATGCCGAGACCCGCCTCACCGGTTATCCCGGCAGCCTGCGCGGTGGCGCAAAAGCCGCCAAGGCCCAGCAAGGCAGTGAATACAGCAGAGGTAATCCTGAACATAAAGCGATTCCTTATCAGTACAGGCGCGCATCAACTCCCAGGTCGACTTTGCTGCGCAAGCACTCATGTTGTTTGTAGCAACCTACAAAAATTGTAGCTAGCCGGACATATTTCCTGCCCAGCATATCTCAGAGCCCTAGCCCACTGGGCTTGAAACAACTTGGCACAGTCCCTGCTCTACCCCGTTGCAAGCGCATCAGCGCGCCCCTGCCCCAATAGGTAATGCAGATGATTGATTGGCATATCGTGTGTGATTTCGACGGGACCATCACCCGGACCGACGTAATCGACAGCATTCTCCAACGTTTCGCCGACCCGAGCTGGGAAGCGATCGAGGAAGAGTGGCTGAGCGGTGCTATCGGCTCGCGTGAATGCCTCAGCCGCCAGCTTTCACTGGTCAAGGCAACGCCCAATGAACTGCTCGAGTTCTTCGACAGCGTCGAAATCGATGCCGACTTCCCGGACTTTGTCGACCATGTGGTCGGCCTGGGGGCTTCCATCGAAGTCGTCAGTGACGGTATCGAACAAGGTATCGCGCGGATTCTGTCGCGCAACTACGTCAGCCTCCTGCCGATCCTCGCCAACCGCCTGCGCCAGGTCGACAACAACAGCTGGCGCATCGACTTCCCGTATTCGAGCGAGGCCTGCCGCGCGGCTTCCGGCAACTGCAAATGCAAATCCACGCCCAGCAGCAAACGCGTGCTGGTGATTGGTGACGGTCAGTCCGACATGTGCGTGGCCTCCACCGCCGACTTCGTATTTGCCAAGGACCGCCTGGCCGAACATTGCGAACGCAATGGCATCGCTTACGCCCGCTTCGACAGCTTCGCCGAACTTCCGGCCTTGCTGGCCAAACTGCCGGCCGGCAGCGCAGCCAATGCCACTGACTTCGCACTTGAAACCTCTTCTGAACTCTCGCTACACAATCAGGAACTCTTCCACCATGTCTGATATCCGAATTGCTACCGCAGAAGACCAGATTCTTCTGGAAAAAGAAGCCAAGTACTGCTCCTACGGCGACACCGTTCACTACATCGAACCACCGCGTATTTTCAGCCGTTGCGAAGGCTCGTACGTGTGGGACACCAGCGACCAGGCTTACCTGGACCTGCAAATGTGGTACTCGGCGGTCAACTTCGGCTATGCCAACCCGCGCCTGAACAACGCCCTGAAACAACAGATCGACACCCTGCCGCAAATCGCCAGCCAGTACCTGCACAAAGGCAAGATCGAGCTGTCGGAAATGATCGCGGTCGACGCCAAGAACAAGTTCGGCCTCGACGGTCGCGTGCACTTCAACGTCGGCGGTTCGCAGTCCATCGAAGACTCGTTGAAAGTCGTGCGTAACGCCACCAACGGCAAGAGCCTGATGTTCGCCTTCGAAGGCGGCTACCACGGTCGTACCCTCGGCGCCTCGTCGATCACTTCGAGCTACCGCTACCGTCGCCGCTACGGTCACTTCGGTGAGCGTGCCAACTTCATCCCGTTCCCGTACCACTTCCGTGGCCCGAAAGGCATGACCAAGGAAGAATACGGCAGCCATTGCGTGCAGCAGTTCGCCCGTCTGTTCGAAACCGAATACAACGGTGTGTGGGACCCTAAAGTCGGCCAGAGCGAATACGCAGCCTTCTACGTCGAGCCGATCCAGGGCACCGGCGGCTACGTGATCCCGCCGATGAACTTCTACAGCGAACTCAAGCAAGTGCTGGATCAGCACGGCATTCTTATGGTCGTCGACGAAATCCAGATGGGTTTCTGGCGTACCGGCAAGCTGTGGTCGATCGAACACTTCGACGTCAAACCGGACGTGATCGTCTTCGGTAAGGCGCTGACCAACGGCCTCAACCCACTGGGCGGTATCTGGGCTCGCGAAGAGCTGATCAACCCGAAGGTGTTCCCGCCAGGTTCGACTCACTCCACCTTCGCGTCCAACCCGCTGGGGACTGCGGTCGGTCTGGAAATGTTCAAGATGACCCACGAAGTCGACTACGGCTCGATGGTCATGGCCAAGGGCAAGTACTTCCTCGAAGGCCTGCAAGAGCTGCAGAAACGCTTCCCGATCATCGGCGACGTCGACGGCCTGGGCCTGGCCCTGCGCTGCGAAATCTGCACCACTGACGGCTTCACCCCGGACAAGGCGACCCTGGACTACATGGTCGAGGAAGGCATGAAGGGCGATATGGTGGTTGACGGTCAGAAACTGGGTCTGATCCTCGACGTGGGCGGCTACTACAAGAACGTGATCACCCTGGCCCCGTCGCTGGAAATCAGCTACGCGGAAATCGACCTGGGCCTGAAACTGCTCGAGCAATTGCTGAACCGGGCCATGAAACGATGAACGAAACAGAGATCGATCTCGGCGAAGGTAGCACCGGTTTCGTTCTCGGCAGTGGTGAGGTCGCGGTGTTGTTGATCCACGGCCTCACCGGCACCCCGACGGAGTTGCGTCGGGTTGCCATCGGCTTGGCCAAATCGGGTTGCACGGTGTACGTGCCAACCCTGGCCGGGCACTGCGGTGACAACGCCGACCTGCAAGCCACCGGCTGGCAGGATTGGTACGAAGGTGTACGCAAGACATTCGTGGGCATACGCCAGAAGCACGAACAGGTGTTCGTCGGCGGTCTGTCCATGGGCGCGGTCATGTCCATGTATGTCGCGTCCGAGCATCCGGGACAGGTCGCCGGCCTGCTGATGTATTCGACCACCCTGCGCTACGACGGCTGGAGCATCCACAAACTGGCGTTCCTGACGCCTTTGCTGATGAAGATTCCGTTCGGCGTGCACATCTGCAGCTTCGAAGAGAAGCCACCTTATGGCATCAAGAACGAGCGCCTGCGGGCGATCGTCGAACGCCAGATGAAGGACGGCGAAAGCAGCAATGCCGGTCTGTTGACCATGGAAGGCGTCACCGTGCGCGAATTGCACCGGATGAATGCCGTGGTCAAGAAACGCATGCCGTCGATCAAGACACCAGCACTGGTGCTGCACTCCATCGAAGACGACATCACCAGCCGCTGGAACGCCGACTACGTCGAACGTCATCTCGGCGGCCCAGTCACCAAGATCCTGCTGGACAACTGCTATCACATGATCACAGTTGACCTGGAATACCGCCGCGTCGTGGACCTGAGCGCGGACTTTGTCCATCAGCTTTCCATGAAGCCTGGCGAGCGTGAAGAGTATCGACAGCTGGCGTAGCTTAAGGACAAGACGTGATTACCGCCCAAGCCTTTTCAACCATCGAGGCCATCGAACGCTGCGCCTGGAATGACTGTTTCCCTGGGGAACTGGAGGACTGGGATTATTACCGGGCGGTTGAACGGGCGGGGGTCGCCGACTTCAAGTGGCGCTACCTTGCACTCTATGAAGGCAGCACATTGATAGCCGCAGCCGCGGCATTTACCACACAGTGCTCGCTCGACACTACGATGCAGGGCATCGGCAAACGCATCACGCAATGCCTGCGCCAATGGTTGCCGGGCGTGCTGGAAATTCGCTTGTACGCCATCGGATCGCCAGTGACCGAGCAATGCCATGCAGGCACCGCCAGCCATATCGCTGGCGACCGGCGTCCGGCGTTGCTGCGTCAGTTGCTGGCGTTGGCCCGCAACGATGCCGACAAGGCCGGGATCGGCCTGCTGGCTGTCAAGGATGTGCCCAGCCACGATCACCAGTGGATTGAAGTCTGCCGCGAGGCCGGGCTGCAAACCATGCCCGCTTTACCCAGTGCAGTATTGCCGATTGCGTTCGGCTCACTCGACGCCTACCTCGGCACGCTGGGCAAATCCACCCGCAAGGACTTGCGTCGCAAGCTTCGGGCACACGGCCCGCGAATCGAATGGCGACGTTCGGTCGACGATGTATTGCCACAGATGATGCTCTTGTATGAAGCCACTCTGGCGCGCAGTGATCTGACGTTCGAACGACTGTCGGCAGAGTATTTCACCAGTATCCTCGAACACCTCGACCAACGTGCCGCGTGCGTACTGTATTGGGTGGACAAGCAACTGGTGGCGTTCAACCTGCTATTGCTGGACGAACATCGACTGGTGGACAAATTTTTTGCCCACGACCTGGAACAGTCCCGTGAGTACAACCTGTACTTCAGAAGCTGGCTGGCCAATGTCGACTATTGTATTCAGCATAAAATCCCGCTGTATGAGTGCGGCCAGCCCGACTATGCCAGTACGCTGCGGCTCGGTTGTAAATTTGAAGGCAATACGCTGTTTTTTCACCACCGCAGCGGGTTGCTCAATACATTACTGAAACTTGTGAAACTGTTTATCCGACCGGATAAATCCGACCCTGCGATGGCTGCTGCGATAAGCGAAACCTGATGACCAAAGTCCGACGCCGTAAAGCCCTGCCCTTCGCCATCTCCCGCTGGAGCCTGCAACGCAAGCTGGTATTGGCATTCTGGCTGGTCAGCGTGATCCCGACCATGATCGCTGCGGAACTGGCGGCCACCACGCTGTCACAGATCTTCGATAGCAACGTGCGCATCTGGTTGCAGGAATCGACCAAGATCGTCGAAGACGAGGTCCGCGAAATCCTCCGCGAAAACACGCGGGTCGCCCAGTTGTTGCTGCGCCACATCCGCCCGATCAACGACCAGCTCTCGGCCCGGCAGGACCGCCTCAGCGCCGACATTGCCGAAGCCATGGGCATCGACGTCGTGGCGCTGGTGCGCACCAGCGATCACAAAGTGCTGTTCAGTACCGTGGCCGACGACATCGTCCAGCAAATCAACACCGCGCCCAAAGCCGTCCTGCAAACCATTCAGGTCACGGGCGCGTCCACCGGCATCCTGGTCTCGACCTTCCAGACAACCCAGGCTGGGGTCGACTATCAGTTGGTCCTCGCCAACTACCTGGACAGCAGCTTTCTCACCAGCGTCGCCGATGTGCATTCCCTTGACCTGCGGTTGTACCTGGCCAAGGCCGATGACTTCTCGGAAATTTTCGCGACCCAGCGCTTCGAAGATCACCCCATGAAGGTGCCCGAAGACATCGAGCAAATCCTGCGCACCACGAAAAAACCGATCGAACAGTTCACCAAAAACTACAGCGGCATCTATCGGCCAATCCTCAATGACAGCGGTGAACTTCAGGGGGTGATCTTCAGTGGCCTGCTGCGCCACAACAGCCTGGTCGGGCTGGTGAACCAGAGCAACCTGTTCATCCTGATTTTCATCCTCAGTTCGGCGCTGTCGCTGGGTGTCGGCTGGCTGGTCTCACAACGCCTGACCCAGCCCCTGCGCGCTCTCTCCAAAGGCGTCCGGGCGGTGATCGACGGCGATTATCGTCAGCGAGTACCGGTCTATGGCAGCGACGAACTGGCCGAACTGAGCAGCACCTTCAACCACATGACCGAACGTCTCGGCGAGTTGCAGCACCTGGAGTCGCAACTGCGCCGCCGCGATCGCTTGCACGCCCTGGGTGAAGTGGCCATGGGCCTGGCCCATGAAATCCGCAACCCGCTGGGCATCATCAAGACCGCGACCCAATTACTGCACCGTCGCGCCGACCTGCCCGAGACCGACAAGCGGCATCTGGAATACGTGGTCAGCGAGGTCACCCGAATCAACGACCTGATCACCGAGTTCCTCGACTTTGCCAAGCCCAACGCGCCCATGCGCTCCACCCAACCGGTGCGACCGCTGATTGATGAGTTGGTCGGGTTCTGCGCCCCGGAACTGGCGACTCACAACATCGACGCCCGAATCGAAGACAACGCCCCTGGCGCGACCATCTATGCCGACGCACGACAGCTCAAACAGGCCTGCCTGAACCTGGTGATCAATGCCATAGACGCGATGCCCGACGGCGGTCGCCTGACCCTGGGCATAACCAGCGACAAGGAATACACCGTCATCAGTGTTTCCGACACCGGCCAGGGCATCGAACCGGACATGCTCGAACGGATTTTTACACCGTTCGTCACCACAAAGGCTTCAGGTACAGGCTTGGGGCTGGCAAAAGTCTTCTCGATCATGGAAAACCATGACGGACGGGTCGAATGCATCAGCGAAAAAGATGCCGGCTCCACATTCAGCCTGTACATTCCGGCCAATGGTGAAGACGACAGCGACGACGAGGACAGTGATGACGCATAACATTCTGGTGGTCGATGACGAGCCCAAGCTTTGCGACTTGTTGGCCTCGGCCCTGAGCCAGAACGACATCCAGGTGTTCACCGCCAGCAATGGCCTGCACGCGCTCAAGGTGCTGGAACAGGAAGACATCGACCTGGTGATCAGCGACTGGCGCATGCCCGGAATGGACGGGCCGCAGTTGCTGGCGGAAATCAAAGTGCGCTATCCGCAACTGCCGGTGATCGTCATGACGGCCTACAGCACGGTTAAAAATGCCGTGCAGTCGATGCGCAATGGCGCCTTCGACTACATTGCCAAACCGTTCGACATCGATGAGCTGGACATCACCGTCAACAAGGCCCTGCAATTTCGCGACATTCTCAAAGACAACCAGCGCATGCGCGCCGAGCTTGAAGAACACCAGCAGATCGACAGCCTGGTGGGTGACAGCCCGACCTTCCGCCGAGTGCTGCAAGCAGTGGATTCGGTACGCGAAAGCAACGCGACCATCCTGCTCACCGGCGAAAGCGGCACCGGCAAGGAAATGGTCGCCCGGGCCATCCACAAACACGGCAACCGTGCTGACAAACCCTTCGTCGCCGTGAACTGTGCGGCGATCCCCGAAGGGTTGCTGGAAAGTGAAATGTTCGGCCATCGCAAAGGCGCCTTCACCGGCGCCGTAGCGGATCGGGTCGGGCGCTTCATGCAGGCCGACAAGGGCACGCTGTTTCTCGATGAGGTCGGCGACATGCCGCTGGCCTTGCAGGCAAAAATCCTCCGGGCCTTGCAGGAGCGAGTGATCGAGCCGGTGGGCGACCCGCGCGAGCGCAAAGTCGATGTGCGGGTGATCGCCGCCACCAACAAGAACCTGCTGGAAGCGGTGGCCAACAAAGAGTTTCGCGAAGACCTTTATTATCGCCTCAACGTGTTCCCGATCCCCCTGCCCGCCCTGCGTGAACGGGTCGAAGACATCGCGCCACTGGCCCGACACTTCGCTCACACCCTCGGCGCCACCGCCGGCAAACGCATCACCGGTTTCAGCCCGGAAGCCTTGCAGGCCATGGCCAATTATTCATGGCCGGGGAATATCCGCGAACTGCAAAACTGCGTTGAACGAGCCACCATCGTGGCCTCGGGTTCGGTGATCGAGGAGGACGATCTGCCAGCGTACCTGTTCGCCTCTAGACCCACCGTCGACGGTGCCCGCGTGCCCCTCAACGTAGGCACTGGCGTGCCGCCGGACCTCGACGCCGCGCTGGTGGAAGTCGAGAAGTCCTACATTCTTGCCGCCCTGCAACAAAGCAATGGCGTGCAAGCGGCCGCTGCGCAACTGATCGGCATCTCGGAGCGCAGCTTCTGGTATCGGCTGAAAAAACTCGGGATTCATGTGGACAAAATCGTCCGCTAAAACTCTAGGCGCGGTCCCTGTGGCGAGGGAGCTTGCTCCCGCTGGGCCGGTCCGCGTTCGGGCGAAGCGGCCCTAAACCCGTCACCGCGTACGTTCAGATAGAAACAGTCTGCGACTGCTGCGCCCGAACGCGGACCGGTCGGCAGGAGCAAGCTCCCTCGCCACAAAGGCGCGTTGAGCGTTACAACAGGTTCGGTGCCTGCACCGGATCGATCTGTGCCCAATGCGCGGTGTCCTCACGATGGGTTTTCAGGTACGGCAACACTGCCGCCAGTAACGGCGCCTTGAACGCTTCCTGAAAACGATGGGCCAGCCCCGGAATCAGCTTCAACTGACTGCCCTGGATATGCGCCGCCAGGTGAATGCCATGCATCACCGGCAACAGCGGATCAGCAGTACCGTGCACCACCAGCGTCGGCACCCGCAGTTGGTTGAGCAGTGCCACCCGGCTCGGTTCGGCGAGGATCGCCATGATCTGGCGTTTCACGCCTTCAGGATTAAACGCCCGGTCGTACGCCAGCGCGGCCTGATGCAACAGCGCCTGGCGATCATCGCTCACTTGCGGACTGCCCAGCGCGGCCAGCAGATCAGCCTGTTGCTCCAGCGCCACCTCACGGTTCGGCGCACCGCGCCGTGAGAGCAATTGCACCAGCGCCGCATTCGGCGCCGGCAGCCCTTCTGCGCCGGAACTGGTCATGATCAGCGTCAGGCTCTCGACCCGCTGCGGTGCCATGGCCGCCATGTGCTGGGCGATCATCCCGCCCATGCTCGCGCCCAGCACATGGAATTGCTCCACGTGCAGCGCATCCATCAGGCCCAGCGCGTCGTCCGCCATATCCGTCAGGCTGTACGGCGCCGCTACGGGTAATCCGAGCTTGTAGCGCAGCACCTCAAAGGTCAGGTTGGCGTTGGCCGGAGCCTGACGCCAGGTCGACAGCCCGACATCACGGTTGTCATAGCGAATCACCCGGAATCCCTGCTCGCACAGCGCCACCACCACCTCGTCCGGCCAGTGAATCAACTGACCACCCAAGCCCATCACCAGCAGTAACGCAGGATCGGACGCACGACCGATGCTCTGGTACGCCAGGCTGACCTGCGCCAGATCGACCCGCTCGGTCGGAACATTGACATCGCAACGCGACGCCGCCAAAGACGGTAGGCCGAACAGCAGAGCGGTCAAAAAAACCGCCGTTGAAAAAAATCGTACCCGCATGAAGAAACACCGAAACGCAGAACCCCAGTAGAGAGCGAGTCTGATGAACTTTGTTAAAGCGCGCTGCCACAGTTACGTGACAGTTTGATGAAGAGTGCTCAACGGTCGGTTGTCGAAATCTATTTGTAGGAGCAAAGCTTGCTCGCGATGCCGGCGACGTGGTTTGTCTGAAGGACCGCGTCATCGTTCATCGCGAGCAAGCTTTGCTCCTACGGGTCTCCGTCAGGCCAGTTGATTACGCAGTTGGCGCGCCGCGGCGACCATATTCACCAACGCGGCTTCTGTTTCGGGCCAGGCGCGGGTTTTCAGGCCGCAGTCCGGGTTGACCCACAGCCGTTCGGCCGGGATCCGTTGCACCGCCTTACTCATCAATTTGACCATCTCGGTGGTGTCCGGCACCCGTGGCGAGTGAATGTCGTAGACGCCCGGGCCGATGTCGTTCGGGTAGTCGAAGGCCTTGAAGGCTTCGAGCAATTCCATGTCCGAACGCGAGGTCTCGATGGTGATCACATCAGCGTCCATGGCCGCGATGGACTGGATCACGTCGTTGAATTCGCTGTAGCACATGTGGGTATGGATCTGGGTTTCATCGCGCACGCCGGACGCGCTCAAGCGGAACGCTTGCACCGCCCAGTCGAGGTATTCCTGCCACTGCGCCCGGCGCAGCGGCAAGCCCTCGCGGAACGCCGCTTCGTCGATCTGGACGATTTTGATCCCGGCCTGCTCCAGGTCGACCACTTCATCGCGCAGGGCCAGCGCCAACTGTTGCGCCTGGACTTTACGCGACACGTCTTCGCGCGGGAACGACCACATCAGCATCGTCACCGGCCCGGTCAGCATGCCTTTCATGACCTTGTCGGTCAGGCTCTGGGCGTAAGTGATCCAGTCGACGGTCATGGCCTTCGGACGGCTCAGGTCGCCATAGATGATCGCCGGCTTCACACAGCGCGAGCCGTAGCTCTGAACCCAGCCGAAACGGGTGAACAGGTAGCCGTCGAGTTGCTCGGCAAAGTACTCGACCATGTCGTTGCGCTCGGCTTCACCGTGCACCAGCACGTCGAGGCCGAGACGCTCCTGGATTTGCACCGCGTGGCGGATTTCGCTGTGCATCGCGTCGGTGTAATCGTTGGCCGAGAGCTTGCCCTGTTTGAACGACTGACGCGCCAGACGGATCGATGCGGTCTGCGGGAACGAGCCGATAGTGGTGGTCGGGAAGGCCGGCAAATTCAGGCGAGCGCGTTGCAACTCGATACGCTTGGCAAACACCGAATGACGCTGACTGTCGGTGTCGCGAATGGCCCGGATGCGCGCCTGCACCTCGGCTTTGTGAATGCGTGGCGACTGCGCACGGCTGGCCTGCACGGCACGGTTCTGCGCCAGCGCAGCCTGGACCTTCGGCGCTTGCGGATCGTTGAGTGCATCCCGCAGCACGGCGATTTCAGCGCACTTTTGTACGGCGAACGCCAGCCAGCTCTTCAGCTCGGCGTCGAGTGTGTCTTCACGGTCCAGATCCACCGGGCTGTGCAGCAGTGAGCACGAGCTGCTGACCCAGAGGTTGTCGCCGTAACGTTCTTGCGCCGGTTTCAGTTGTGCCAGCGCCTGTTCCAGCTCGCAACGCCAGACATTGCGACCGTTGACCAGGCCCACCGACAGCACTTTGTAAGTCGGCAGGCGATCGAGTACCTGACCCAGTTGTTCCGGCGCTCGCACCGCGTCGATGTGCAGGCCGTCCACCGGCAGGCTCACCGCCAGCCCGAGATTGTCTTCCAGGCCATTGAAGTAGGTGGCCACGAGTTTCTTCAGCGGTGAATACTGAAGGATGTGGTAGGCGCGCTCGAAGGCGTTTTTCCAGGCTTGCGGCAGGTCGAGGGTCAGGATCGGTTCGTCAATCTGCACCCATTCCACACCTTGGGCCTTGAGGCGATTGAGGATTTCGCCGTACAGCGGCAGCAGGCGTTCGAGCAGCTCAAGCTTGTCGAAGTCGTTGCCTTTGGTTTTACCCAGCCAGAGGTAAGTCAAAGGGCCGATGATCACCGGCTTGACGCGATGACCGAGGGCGTGGGCTTCGTCGACTTCGTCGAACAGCTGCTCCCAGCTCAATTTGAACGGCTGGTCAGCGCTGAATTCCGGGACCAGGTAGTGGTAGTTGGTGTCGAACCACTTGGTCAGTTCCTGCGCATGGTGCGTCTTGGCCGACTCACCATCGCAGCACTTTGCGCTGGCGCCACGGGCCATTGCGAACAAGGTGTCGAGGGTCGGCAGGCCCTGTGCATCCTTGGCGCTGTCGAAGCGTTCGGGGATCACGCCAAAGGTCAGCGAGTGCGTCAGCACCTGGTCGTACCAGGCGAAGTCGCCCACCGGCAGCAGGTCGATACCGGCGTCTTTCTGCACTTGCCAGTGTCTGGCTCGCAGTTCACGGCCGACGCTTTGCAACCCGGCCTGATCGAGGTCGCCCTTCCAGTAGGATTCGAGGGCTTTTTTCAGCTCGCGGTCGGCACCGATGCGTGGAAAACCGAGTGTGTGGGCCAAGGCCATGGCGTGTTTCTCCGAAGTAAAAGATGGCCCTATTGTCGACAGCCAACCCAACATGAGACAAACTCAACCTTTTCGTGTTGATCACAAAATTTGCTCATGGAGCCCCCAGTGCTCGAAATCCGTCACCTGAAGACCCTGCACGCCTTGCGCGAGGCCGACAGTCTGGTCGACGCCGCCGACCGTCTGCACCTGACCCAGTCCGCCCTGTCCCACCAGTTCAAAGAGCTGGAAGAGCGCATGGGCATGCCGCTGTTCGTGCGCAAAACCAAACCGGTGCGTTTCACCAGCGCCGGCCTGCGCCTGCTACAACTGGCCGATGCCACCCTGCCGCTGCTGCGCGGTGCCGAACGTGACATTGCGCGCCTGGCCGGAGGCACTGCCGGACGGCTGCACATGGCAATCGAATGCCACAGTTGCTTTCAGTGGCTGATGCCGACCATCGACCAGTTCCGTGACGCCTGGCCGGAAGTCGAGCTGGACCTGGCGTCGGGTTTCTCCTTCGCCCCGCTGCCGGCCCTGGCCCGTGGCGACCTGGACCTGGTGGTAACGTCCGACCCGCTGGAGCTGGCCGGGATCACCTACGTGCCGTTGTTCACCTACGAAGCGATGCTCGCGGTGGCCAATCAGCATCGGTTGGCGAACAAGCCGTACATCGTCCCGGAAGATTTGCTCAGCGAAACCCTGATCACCTACCCGGTGGAACGTGATCGGCTGGACATCTTCACCCGCTTCCTGGAGCCGGCCGACATTGAACCGGCGCAGGTCCGTACTTCGGAACTGACGGTGATGATGATGCAATTGGTGGCCAGCGGCCGTGGCGTCTGCGGCATGCCGCATTGGGCGCTGCATGAATACAGCTCACGGGGTTATGTGAAGGCCAAGCGGCTCGGTGAGAAAGGTTTGTTTGCCACGCTATACGCCGGGATCCGCGCCGACATGCTCGACGCGCCGTACATGCGCGACTTCCTGCTGACGGCCAAGGACACCTCGTTCTCGACCCTGGATGGGGTTAGCGCGGTGCGCTGACATTCTCTGACAGGTATCACACCTGTGGCGAGCGAGCTTGCTCGCGCTCGGCGGCGAAGCCGTCGTAACGTCAGCGAACGCGGTATACCTGACAGAGCGTGGTGGCAGAGCTTGGGACTGCTTTGCAGCCCAGCGGGAGCAAGCTCCCTCGCCACAAAAGCACTCGGCGTCAGGCCGGGACTTCGCGCCACATATGGATCTTGTCGAAGTACTCTTCGCCAACCCGCACCGCCAGCGGTTCGAGCCCGAACTGCACGAAACCGCAACGCTGGTACAACGCCAATGCGGCGTCATTGCCAGCGGTGACGGTCAGTTGAATCAGCTTCAAGCCCGACCGACGCCGTGCCTCGTCGAAAAGCACCTGAACCAGCTGATAACCGAGCCCCCGCTGTCTGGCCTCGTCTGACACATACATGCCAAACAGCGTTGCCTTGTGCCGGGCTTTTTCCCGTGCCTCGAAGGCCAGGCCGACAATGCCCACCAGTTCGTCGCCTTCAAATGCGCCGAACAGCACGTCCAGCGGGCTGGTCAAGCGTGACTCCCACCAGCTCAACGGCATTACCGCGCGCTCGCGGACACTCGACGTGAACGCCTGCGGGTGACGGTCATAGGCCTCAAGCATCAGCGCCCGGTAAGCGAGCGCATGGCTGGCATCGAGTCGTTGGATTGCCATGTGCGTCAGGCCATGCGCCGCTGTTCAGACATCAGCCGCACTGCCAGCCCGGCCAGTACGAAGCCCATGAAATAGCGCTGAACCGCCAGCCAGCTCGGATTGTTGACGAACCACGAGGCAATCCCGGCAGCAAACAGTGCGATAAACAGGTTAACCGTGAAACTCACGCTGATCTGGGTCAGGCCCAGGGCAATACTTTGGGTAAACACCGAACCGTGTTCCGGGCTGATGAACTGTGGGAACACCGAGAGATAGAACACCGCGATTTTCGGGTTCAATGCGCTGGTGAAAAAGCCCATCAGCATCAGTTTTCGAGAAGAATCCGGCGGTAGTTGCTGCGCCTCAAAGGGCGAGCGCGCACCCGGTTTGACTGCCTGCCAGGCCATCCACAGCAGGTACAGGGCGCCGGCCCATTTGAGCGCCTCGTAAGCCATCGGCACCGCCATGAACACTGCTGTCAAACCGGCCGCCGCGGCGAACAGATGCACGAAAAAACCTGCAACAACCCCAAGCAACGAGGTCACGCCCGCCTTGCGTCCCTGGCAGATCGAACGGGAGATCAGATAGATCATGTTCGGGCCCGGGGTCAGCACCAGTAGCAGCGAGGCCGCCGCAAAAATCAACAGATCATGTGTTGGAATCATGACGCAGTCCTTGTCATTGTGTGGGGGGGTCAGGCCAGAGCCGTCAGGGAGGCTCGATAAAACGGCAGGATCAGGTCCTGTGTCAATGGCGCCAGGATGAAATCACCGACATTGTGCGGATCAACCCACAGCACTTCTTCGATCTCTGCCGCCGGGGTGACGTGTTGCTGGATATCCAGCTGAAAAATCTCGGCCTCGACCACAAACCCCGGCTCATTGGCTGCAGGGGCAGAAAACTTGCCCAGATAACTCGCTTGAAGGGTGTCGATGACCAAACCCAGTTCTTCTTCCAGCTCGCGGGCCAGCGCATCGATCGGTTGCTCAGAGGCCTCGATCTTGCCCCCCGGTTGCATGAAGGCCTGGGTCCCGCGCTTGCGCACCAGCAGGGTTCGACCGTCCGGGCCGATCAGCAGGGCAGCGGCAATGCGGATAATGCGCGGTGAAACAGAGGATGAAAGCGTCATGGATCAACGATGGCCTTGGACAAAAGAGCCAAGGATCACATGAGTGCAGGTGCTGCGTCACCTCGAAAAACACCGCCCCGCAGGAGCATGGCTTGCCAGTGATGACGTCTGTGGAATCGCCATCGCCGGCAAGCCGCGCGCCTACGGATGCCCGGTGAAGTTCACAACGGTATCTACGCAGAAATCACCGCTTCCAGCTCCTCGGGCACGTGGACAAATACGCTGTACCTGGCGCCTTCCATCGCTTCGAAGGCGATGAGTTTTTCCACCAGCGGGCCATTGAGCACCTTGCCGGCATTGAGCAGCAGCATGCCGTTGTCGGCATTGAGGTTGCGCGCCAGCACCATCCCGGCCGCCAGATCGCGGGTGCTCAGCACCTTGACCGTCGGATCGCCGAGGGTGATATCACGCTGGTAGGTGGCGCAAACCTGAACGAAGTCTTCCACCAGCTCCGGGTCGTAGAAACGCCCGGTGTATTTGCGGATGAACAGCAGCGCTTCATCACTGTTCATGTTTCGCTCAAGAATCAGCCCGCACTGCAATTCGATGAAGTCCACGGCCAGCTTCAGCAGGCGCGAACCCAAAGGGATTGCCTCCCCCTTGAGGCGATCGGGAAACCCGCTGCCGTCCCAGCGCTCCTGATGGTGCAGGATCAGGCGTGCGGCATCCTTCATCGGCTCAAGGGTCATCAACAGCGATTCGCTCTGTTTCGGATAACCGCGATACAGCTCCCGTTCGGGGTGATGCAGCAGGTCCGAAGGCGTCGTCATCATGCCGTCGGTCCAGCTCAGCTTGCCGATGTTGTAAAGCGCCGCAGCCATGGTCAGGTCTCGGCTGCTGGCCTCATCCAGCCCATGGGTCTGGCAGTAGATACGCACCAGATCGATGATTTGCCGATTGGTTTGCTTGGCCGGTGGCAGACGCAAGTTGGCCAGCAGCGAAAACACTTCGGTGCCGGTGACGTAGCTGTGCTTGAGCTCTTCATAGGCCAGATCGAGCATGTCGGCGGTTTGCTGCAACTCCGCGGTGCGCGCTGCGACACGTTTTTCCAGGGACACGTTGAGCAGCTTCAACTGCTCGTTCTGATCCCACGTCAACTGCACCAGACGCAGCCGCTCGCGCTCGGAGAGCTGATACGCCAGCGACTGACGCAAGGTCAGCAGCATTTCCTCGTCATTCCAGGGCTTGCTGATGTAACGGTGAATCTGCCCCTCGTTGATCGCCTTGATGATCATCGAGAGATCGGCATAGCCGGTCAGCAGGATGCGTACGGTGTCGGGATAGTGTTCGTGGATGTGCGCCAACAGGGTCGCACCGTCCATGTTGGGCATGCGGGCATCGGTCATCACCAGATCGACCGGTTGCTGCTCCATGATCTGCAACGCCTGGGTGCCGCTTGTGGCCAGCAGCACTTCATAGGGTTGGCCGCGCAACAGCCGACGCAGGCTATTGAGGATCGATTCTTCGTCATCAACCAGTAACACTCGGGGTTTAAGCGGCTCATCCATGGCATTACCTCAGCTGAAACAGACCAGTCGTTTGTGAGCACCCAAGGGAACTCCCCCTCCTCCTTGGGCCTGAACTACAGGCTAGACGGTTTTTCAGCACAGTTCGCAATAGATTTGCCACACGGCAGGCGGCGAACTTGAGAGTCGCAGACTATGCTCTGGGTACCTGGATCCAAGATCTGCACCCGTAGCACACTGCGATCAGGAAGGGACGCCATATGAACACGACGCTGCGAGGGCTTATTTGCAACGGTGCATTGCAATGAAGACACCGTTTGCGCGAAAAAACCGGCGGATCCTGATCGTCGACGACACCGCCTCTATCCATCAGGACTTTGCCAAGATCCTCAGCCCCCACGTGCTCGACGATGATGCGCTGAGCAGCGCCGAAGAAGCCCTGTTCGGCACGCAAGTGGTGGCTACGGACCTGGGCTTTGTGCTCGACAGCGCCTTTCAGGGCCTGGAAGCCCTGGGCAAGGTCGAAGCCGCCCTGGCCAAGGACCTTCCGTATGCGATGGCCTTTATCGACATGCGTATGCCGCCCGGCTGGGACGGACTGGAAACCATCGAACGGCTCTGGCAGGTCGATCCAAAGCTGCAAGTCGCGCTGTGTACCGCGTATTCCGACTACTCCTGGGACGATATCGCAGAACGGCTGGAGCTCGGCGATCGCTTGCTGATCCTGAAGAAGCCCTTCGATGCCATCGAAATCCGGCAGATGGCCAGCACCCTGACCGTCAAATGGCAAATGACCGAAGAAGCCGCCTTGAAGATGAACCTGCTGGAGCAGGCGGTCGAAGAGCGCACCCGCGAGCTGTCCGACGCCAATATCATCGTGCAGAACAGCCCGACCATTTTGTACCGGCTGCGCGGCGAACCCTCGTTCCCGTTGATGTACATCTCCCACAACATTACCAAGTTCGGTCACGTGGCCGCGCAATTGGTGGCGTCGGCAAACTGGGCTCAGGAGCTGATTCATCCCGAGGACCAGGGCAAAGTCGACAATGCCATGGCACGGATACTCGACCGGGACGCTGTCGGGGCGTCCATCGAGTTTCGTCTGCGCACCGGCACCGGCGACTGGCGCTGGGTCGAAAACCGCTACGTACCGGTGCGTAACCAGGACGGACGCTTGCTGGAAGTCGAAGGCATCATCATCGATATCACTGAACGCAAGCTGGCCGAAGAGAAGATCGCCCTGCTGGCACGTACCGACGGGCTGACCGGGCTGGCCAATCGAACAACGCTCCTCGAACGCCTGCACCAGGCATTCGCTGCCGCCCGTCGGGGCGGCGCACCCTTCGCGGTGTTCTACCTGGACCTCGATCATTTCAAACGCATCAACGACACCCTCGGCCATCCCATCGGGGATTTGCTGTTGCAGGAAGTCGCCCGACGCATCAAGGCCTGTGTCCGCGAAAACGACCTTGTGGCGCGTCTCGGCGGTGACGAGTTTGCAATCGTGCAGCTCGACGCCAGCGACCCGACACAGTCGGCGGCCCTGGCAGGCAAGGTCCGCGATGAACTGGTAATGCCTTACACCCTCGATGGCAACAATGTGCGGGTTTCGGTCAGCATCGGCATCAGCACTTACTCCAGTACCAGTCTGAGTGCCGAAAGCCTGTTGGCTCAAGCCGACATGGCGCTGTATCGCTCCAAGGAAAAAGGTCGCAACCAGTACCACTTCCACTCCGAGGAGATCAATCAGGAAGTACTCGACCGGGTGTCGATTGCCAACGATTTGAAACAAGCCATCGAGCAAAACCAGCTTGAACTGCATTACTTGCCCGAAGTCGACCTGAGTACCGGGAAGATCCTCGGCATGGAAGCCCAGGTCCGCTGGAGTCATCCAGAGCGAGGAATACTGGAACCCGATATGTTTCTTCCCGCGGCGGAAAAAACCGGTGTAATCATCGCGCTCGGGCACTGGTTGCTGGATCGGGCCTGTCGGCAAATGCGTGAGTGGCGCGACGAAGGCATGGCGCCCCCGGTGATTGCAATCAAGCTTTCGCTGGCCCAGCTCAAGAGTGGTCCGGACCTGATCTACGACGTGCTGCGCACCACGGCCCTGTGGAACCTCTGCCCCTGGGACCTGCGCTTCGACGTCACCGAAGCGACACTGGCGCAAACCAAATGGACCCACAACGATGTGCTGCCGCGCTTGCGTGAGCTGGGGGTGAAAATAGCCATCGACGACTTCGGCACCGAGTACTCCTCGTTCGACTACCTCAAGACCTATCGGGTCAATCACCTCAAACTCGCCCAGGCCTTCATCGACACCGCGACCCGTGATCCCGCCAGCGCCACGACCTTGCGCGCGATCATCAATTTCGCCCGCGAAGTGGGGATCGGCATCATTGCCGAGGGTGTCGAGACCCAGGAACAGCGCAGCTCGCTGATCTCCACCGGCTCGCCAATGAACGCTCAGGGCTATTACTTCAGCAAAGCCGTCAGCAGCCAGCAGGCAGCGGCGTTGCTGATGGCCGGCAGCATCGTGCCGCCGACCTTCCCCGGCGCAACAAACCCGCTGCTCGAAGACTCGTGCTATCCACCGGAGGACCGAGGATGAAACCATCGCTCGCCCCCACCAACCGGCGCATCCTGATCATCGATGACATGCCTTCGATCCATCAGGACTTTCGCAAGATTCTCAGCCCCGATGTGCCGGACGAGCAGTCGCTGGCCGGCACCGAGGAACTGTTATTCGGTACAGAACAACGCGTTCGCCCGACGTTTCTCCTCGATTCGGCCTATCAGGGAGAAGAAGCACTGGAGCTGGTAAAACGTGCCCAGGCCGAAGGCAGGCCCTATGCCCTGGCGTTTACCGATATGCGCATGCCACCGGGTTGGGACGGCCTGGAAACCATCGAGCGACTCTGGAAGGTCGACCCGCACCTGCAAATAGCTTTGTGCACCGCCTTCTCTGACTACACCTGGGAAGCGATGGCCGAACGCCTGGCGTTCGGCGACCAGTTGCTGGTGCTGAAAAAGCCTTTCGACAGCCTGGAAATCCGTCAGATGGCCAGTGCCCTGACCTGGAAATGGCAGATGGCCCAGGACGCCGCGATAAAAATGCTCAGCCTGGAGCGAACCATCGAAGACCGCGTTCAGGAACTGCTCAAAGTCTCCCATCTGCTGCAATACGATGTACTGACCGGCCTGCCCAACAGCACTTTGCTCGGTGATCGACTGACTCAGTCCCTGGCCCTTTCACGGCGACACGACAAACAACTGGCGGTGATATTTCTGGGGCTCGACCGCTTCAAGCGCATCAACAACGCACTGGGCCATCCGGTGGGCGACGAAATGCTCAAACGGGTCGGCCGGAGCCTCGCGTCCACGGTGCGTGAATCCGATTCGGTATTTCGCTACGGTTCCGACGAGTTCGTGGTGATCCTCGCGGACATCCACCATCCCCAGCAAACCCAAGGCATTGCCGAAAAGCTGCTGAAAGCCGTCAACACCCAGCAGCACATTGCCGGCCATGACCTGAGCGTGACCGCCAGCCTGGGCATCAGCATCTACCCGGACGACGGCTTCGATGCCGTGCCGTTGATCAAGAAAGCCGAAACCGCGATGCATAACGTCAAGGAGAGAGGCCTTAACGACTTCAGCTTTTTCATCGACGAGATGAATCAGCGCGCCCGTGAACAGCAAAGCATCGAATCCGGCCTGCGCCTGGCGCTGGAGCGCGATGAGTTCGTCCTGCATTACCAACCCAAACTGGATCTGCGCACGGGTAAAGTGGTCGGTGCGGAAGCCTTGATCCGCTGGCTCAAACCCGGTCACGGTTGGGTGTACCCAATGGATTTCATTGGAGTGGCCGAAGACAGTGGGCTGATCATTCCCCTGAGCAAGTGGGTATTGACCCAGGCCTGCCAACAGGCCCGCGCCTGGCAACTGGCCGGATTGCCGGCGATCAGCATGTCCGTCAACGTTTCCGCCATCGACTTCCGTCAGCACGACTTTGTCGACGGTATCGTGCGGATCCTCGAACTGACCGGCCTCGACCCAACGCTACTGGAGCTCGAAATCACCGAAAGCGTGCTGATGCAGAACGTCGAGGCTACCGTGCAGACCCTGCACGCCATCAAGGCATTGGGCGTGCGCCTGGCAATCGATGATTTCGGCACCGGTTATTCCAGCCTGAGCTACCTGCAACGGTTCCCGGTCGATGTACTGAAAATCGACCAGTCATTCATACGCGGGCTGAGCACCGAAAACAACGACGCTGCGCTGGTCAGCGCCATCATCAGCCTGGGCAAGAGCCTTAACCTCAACATCATCGCCGAAGGCGTGGAAACCCTGGAACAGCTGGACTTTCTCAAGGCCCTTCAGTGTGAGGAAGGCCAGGGTTACTTCTTCAGCAAAGCCGTGCTCCCCCAGGAATTCGTACAGTTGCTCACCGACAGCGAACAGACACCACCGCGCACGTAGACTGACGCCCCGACAGGCAGGCACCCGGCAAAGGAATCATCAGATGTCGCCCTATGGATTCACGCTGCTCACCACGTTGATGCTCGGACTCTGCCTGACGGCGAGTGCCGAGCCTTTGGACGAACCCCTCAAACCGCTGCCACCGGTGCCTGTGCAAGACCCTCAGCGTGTCGAGCTGGGTCGTCAGCTGTTCAACGAAACGCGCTTGTCGGTCAACAACAGCCTGTCCTGTGCCAGCTGCCATCACCTGGAAAAGGGCGGTGCCGATAACAAGCAATTTTCCATCGGTTTCGACGGCAAGCCGCTGGTCGTCAACACCCCCAGCGTGCTGAATGCCAGCCTGAACTTCAGGCAGTTCTGGAACGGTCGCGCCGCGACCCTGGAAGAGCAGGCTCACGCAGTGGTGCAAAGCCCCACTGAAATGGGCAACAACTGGGAACATGTGGTGCAAACGCTATCCACTGACCCGGCCTACCACTCGGCGTTCGGTAACGCTTATCCCGATGGGGTCACGGCCGCCAATGTGCAAAACGCCCTGGCCACCTACGAGCGCACATTACTCAGCACCAATTCGCGTTTCGACCAGTACCTGAAGGGCAACACCGACATTCTCAGCCTCGATGAAAAGTACGGTTACCAACGCTTCAAGGACTACGGGTGCATTGCCTGCCACCAAGGGGTAAACATCGGCGGCAACATGTACCAGAAGCTCGGGGTCATGGGCGACTACTTCCAGGCACGGGGTAACCCGACCGAATCGGACCTTGGGCGTTATCTGGTGACCAAGGATGAAGAAGACCGCAACGTGTTCAAGGTCCCCAGCCTGCGCAACGTCGCAGTGAATGCGCCGTACTTTCATGACGGCGCGGCAAAAACCCTCGAAGAAGCCGTTGATGTGATGTTCAAGTTCCAGTTGGGACGCGTTCCCTCGGATGAGGACAAGGCCCTGATCATCAAATTCCTCAGAACCCTGACCGGCGAGTGGGGAGGCAAACCATTATGAAAGTGTCCCGTCGACTCAGTTTGCTGTTGCTTACCGGCATGACCGTCTTGCTGGCCTCGATCCTGCTGTTCCTGTATCTGAAGTCCAGTTCGGATCAAACCTCGACCTATACCGAATCGCGGGATCTGATCCGTCAGATAAAACAACTGGACGCGCAATGGGAAACCGAGATCCTCAAGGCCCGGATCGCCCTCATCCACAACTACGATCCACTGGTTTCGCCGCTGAGCGAAATGAGCCGTCTGTGGGAACGGTTCGACTCGATAGAGTCCAGACACGGTCGCAACGACTCGACACAGTGGCAAACCAGCCATGACGCTTACCTGAACGCGATCAAGGAAAAGACCCGGCTGGTCGAACAGTTCAAGTCACACAATGCGGTGCTGCGCAATTCACTGGCGTTCCTGCCCGCCGCCGAAGACGACATTCAGAACCAGTTCGCACGCCTTGAGGACGACAACAAACTGCAAATGCAGAACACCGCCACCGACACCTACGACCTGCTACTCAGCGGCCTGGAGTTCGCCCAGGTCACGTCCGACGACAAAGCCGCCGACATCCTGCTCGGCCTGAATAAACTGGCGGTGAACAAAGACCGCCTGCCTGCCGAGTTCCACACACCGGTGGAGATTCTCAGCAACCACATCGCGCTGATCCTGCGTGAACAACCCCTGGTCAATAGCCTGCTGGAACGGATCGAGGCAGTCCCCGTGTCCGAGCGCCTGGACAACATCACCAGCCTGCTGGACAACGATCAACAACTGGTCGATGCAGTCGATCAACGCTACCACTTCTACATGGCGGTTTTTTCGGCGCTGCTGGTGCTGTTGCTACTGTTTCTGGCCAATGGTCTGCTGCGCAGCTTTGCGGAAATCAACCGCGTCAACAAGGACCTGCAAGCAGCCAATGAAAGCCTGGAACAGCGAGTCGAAGAACGCACCCGCGAACTCAAGGACACCCAAAGCGAACTGCTGGACACCGCACGCCAGGCCGGGATGGCCGAGATCGCCACCAACGTGCTGCACAACGTCGGCAATGTGCTCAACAGCGTGAATATCTCTGCCGACCTGGTCACCCGCAAACTGCGCACCAGCAAGGCGCTGGGGCTGGGCAAGGCGATGCAGCTGATCAACGAACACCAGGGTGATCTCGGGCACTTCATCACCGAAGACGAAAAAGGCAAATTGCTGCCCGGCTACCTGAATCAACTGGTGGACGCCATTGCCCTTGAGCAGCAAGGCATTAGCGACGAACTGGCGCAATTGAGCAAAAGCGTTGACCACATCAAGGACATCGTTGCCACCCAGCAGTCCTACGCCGGGGCCAACAGCCTGATGGAGCCGCTGCAAGTCAGCGAACTGCTCGAAGATGCCCTGCGCATGAACTCGGGTGCCCTGACCCGCCACCACGTCACCGTGGTCAAGGACTACGCCGAAGTGCCCAAGGTCATGGGCGATAAACACCGGATGTTGCTGATTCTGATCAACCTGATCAGCAACGCCAAATACGCCATGTCGGACCTCAGCGACCGCCCCCGGGAAATGACCCTGGGGGTCAAGGTGGTCGACGACGCCACGCTGCAGGTCAGCGTCAAGGACGAAGGCGAAGGCATCTCGGCCGAAAACATGACCCGGATCTTTGCCCACGGCTTCACCACGCGCAAGGAAGGTCACGGTTTTGGCCTGCACAGTTGCGCCCTCGCCGCCATCGAGATGAATGGCCACCTGACAGCCCACAGCGACGGTCCGGGAAAAGGTGCGCTGTTCACCTTGAAAATCCCCTTGAAAATCGCCGAAGGTGAAACATGAAGCAGTCATCGAATCGACGCATCCTGCTGATCGACGATACACCGTCAATCCATGACGACTTTCGCAAGATCCTGACACCTGAGCTACCACAACACGGCGAACTGGACGAGATGGAGTCGGCGCTGTTCGGCACGCAAATCAAAGCGGCGAGCACCCGCTTCGAACTGGATTCGGCCTACGCTGGCCAGGAAGGCTTGAGCAAACTGGTCCAGGCCCAACACGACAATCGCCCCTATGCACTGGCGTTCGTCGACATGCGCATGCCCCAGGGCTGGGACGGCGCCGAAACCATCGAGCATTTATGGCAAGCCGATCCGCGTTTGCAGGTGGTGGTCTGTACGGCGTATTCCGACTACTCCTGGGATGACCTGCTCAATCGCTTGCAGGCCCACGACCGGCTGCTGATCCTGAAAAAACCCTTCGACAACATCGAAGTCCAGCAAATGGCCAATACCTTGACCAGCAAATGGGACATGACCGAGCGCGCCAGCGTGCAACTGGATCAGTTGGGGCACCTGGTAGAACGACGGACCCGGCAGTTCCAGCAAGCGAGCGTCGAACTGCAACAGGAGATCGACGAGCGCAAGCAGCTCGAAAGCCAGTTGATACAGTCGGAAAAACTCGCGTCCCTGGGGCAACTGGCGGCGGGTGTGGCCCATGAAATCAACAACCCCATCGGTTTTATTTCTTCCAACCTCGGCGCCCTGGACGGTTACTTCAAGCAGTTGCAGAGCATGCTCGACGCCTATCAGGGGGCCGAAGAAGCCATTGGCTCCATTGAGCTTCTCGAACGGCTCCAAACGTTGCGTAAAGACGTGGAACTGGACTTCCTGCGTGAAGATATTCCGCTGCTGATCAAGGAGTCCAAGGACGGCATCAACCGGGTCGGGCAAATCGTCAGGGACCTGAAGGATTTCTCACGCGTAGACGCCAGCCAGGAGTGGCAGTCGGTCAATCTGCAAACGGGTATTGATTCGACGCTGAACATTGTCGCCAACGAACTCAAGTACAAGGCCGACGTGATCAAGCACTACCAGACGCTTCCCGAGATCGAGTGCCTGCCCTCGCAGATCAATCAGGTGATCATGAACCTGATCGTCAACGCCGCCCAGGCCATGGGCCCCGAACGCGGGACCATTACCCTGAGTAATGGAGTTGCCGGGGAAAAAGTCTGGATCGAAGTGGCGGACACCGGCTCAGGCATCGCGCCCGAATGCCTGCAGAAAATCTTTGATCCCTTCTTCACCACCAAACCGGTGGGCCAGGGGACCGGATTAGGCCTGTCATTGTCCTATGGCATTGTGAAAAAGCATCGTGGCGACATTACTGTGCGCAGCGAAGTCGGGGTAGGCAGCACCTTTAGGATCGAGCTACCGATCCGACAATCAAAAACCACAGCCTGAATCCGCAGAAAAGATCGCAGCCTTCGGCACCCGGGTGGCACTGCAAGGAAATCGCCCGTAAGCTGGGAATCTCTGCCGAAACCGTGAAAGTCCATAAGAAACATATTTACAGCCAGCTGGGGATCAAATCCCGGTCCGAGCTGTTTTCGATATTTCTCCGGGCACAAAACGCCTGTAAAACCTGCTGCGTTGAATGAACCACCTTGTGGCGAGGGAGCTTGCTCCCGCCGGCCGGTCCGCGCTCGGGCGAAGCAGTCGCAAAACCGGTTAACGGGTTTTATCTGACTGAACGCGGTGCCACTTTTTTGGGACCGCTTCGCGGTCCAGCGGGAGCAAGCTCCCTCGCCACACAGAAGTACGCAGTGAATAACCAATAAGTCCGAACCCAAGGAAACCGTATGAGCCTGTCACTCCTGAGCCGCTACGCCTTCTTTGCCGTCTGTGTGATCTTCACCCTCGCCAGTCTGCCGTTTCTTGAATACGACTGGCTCTGGCCAATCTCCATCGTCACTGGCCTGCTGAGCCTGCTGGGTATTTTCGATCTGCTGCAAAGCCCTCACGCGGTACGCCGCAACTACCCGATCCTGGGCAATATCCGTTATCTGGTCGAAGGCATTCGCCCGGAAATCCGCCAATACCTGCTCGAATCCGACAGCGACGCCCTGCCCTTCTCCCGGGCCCAGCGTTCGTTGGTCTATTCGCGGGCCAAGAACGAAAGTGCCGACAAACCCTTTGGCACGCTGATCGACGTGTACCAGTCGGGTTTCGAGTTCATCGGCCATTCGATGCGCCCGGCCCCCGTGAGTGACCCGAGCAGTTTCCGGGTGGCCGTTGGTGGCCCGCAATGTACAAAACCGTACTCGGCCTCAGTCTTCAACATCTCGGCCATGAGCTTCGGCTCGCTGAGCGCCAACGCGATCCGCGCCCTCAACCAGGGCGCCAAACTCGGCAACTTCGCGCATGACACCGGCGAAGGCAGCATCAGCCCCTACCACCGCGAACACGGTGGCGACCTGACCTGGGAACTGGGCAGCGGCTACTTTGGCTGCCGCACCGCCGACGGACACTTCGACCCGGAACGCTTTGCCGCCCAGGCTCAGGACCCGCAGGTACGGATGATCGAAATCAAAATGAGCCAGGGCGCCAAACCCGGCCACGGCGGCATTCTGCCCAAGCATAAAGTGACCCAGGAAATTGCCGACACGCGTGGCGTTCCAATGGGCCAGGACTGTGTGTCGCCATCGCGCCACAGCGCGTTCTCCACGCCAATCGAAATGATGCACTTCATCAAGCAACTGCGTGAGCTGTCGGGCGGCAAACCGGTGGGCTTCAAGTTCTGCCTCGGCCACCCATGGGAATTCATGGGCATTGCCAAGGCCATGCTGGAAACCGGCATCCTGCCGGACTTCATTGTGGTCGACGGCAAGGAAGGCGGCACTGGCGCTGCGCCAGTGGAGTTCACCGACCACATCGGCGTGCCGATGCGTGAAGGCCTGCTGTTCGTACATAACACCCTGGTGGGCCTGAACCTGCGGGACAAGATCAAACTCGGTGCCAGCGGCAAAATCGTCAGCGCCTTCGACATCGCCAGCGTCCTGGCAATTGGCGCCGACTGGGCCAACTCGGCCCGTGGTTTCATGTTCGCCATCGGCTGCATCCAGTCGCAAAGCTGCCACACCAACAAGTGCCCGACCGGCGTCGCCACTCAGGACACCCTGCGCCAACGCGCATTGGTGGTACCGGACAAGGCCCAGCGCGTGTTCAACTTCCATCGCAGCACCCTCAAGGCCTTGGCCGAAATGCTCGCCGCGGCAGGCCTCGAACACCCGTCGCAGCTGTCGGCCAAACACCTGGTACGGCGCATGTCAGCGACCGAGATCAAACTGTTCTCCCAATTGCACGTGTTCCTCAAACCCGGCGAGTTGCTGACCGGGGAAGTGAATGGCGAGTTCTATTCACGGATGTGGCAGATGGCGCGGGCGGATAGTTTTGAGGCGAATGAAGTGGCCGCTTGAAGATAGTTTTTACGCCAATCTCGTTGCGAGATTGGCGCTCTTTCCAAGGAAGAAACAGTGCTGAAAGTAATTGCCCGGGATTTCATCAAACCCGAACATATCGAAACCGTCCGCCCGTGGTACACCGAATTGGTGGAGAAAACCCGACAGGAGCCGGATTGCATTGCCTACGACCTGTTCGTCGATCAGAAAGACCCGGGGCATTTCATCTTCGTTGAGCAATGGCCGAATCAGGCCGCGCTGGACGCTCATTGCCAGTCAGAACACTTCAGACGGCTGGTGCCGCAAATCAACCACTATCAGGCCAAAGATTGCATTGTTGTGCTGATGGATGAATTCTGACCTTCATGCAAGATACAAAAGAAGTGAACGAGTGTTCTATTCGGGATGTGGCAGATGGCTCGGGCTGACAGCTTTGAGGCCAATGTCGTGTAAGGCGTACTCGCGATTATCAGGTGGCTGGGTAGCACAGCCACCGCCGGTGGTGGTGGCGGTGGTGATTTGCTCTGCCCAGGCGCGGGTCACATAGAGTCGAAGCTCCATGTCTCCCAAGCTTTGCGCGAACACACACTGCCAATTGCCTGGAAAGTGGTTTTCTTCATCCGCCAGGCGAGTCGATGTCACCCACCACACTCGCTTGATGTCGGGCGATACGCTGACAAGGTTGTCGAGAAAGACCTTATCCCGATCCTGATAAATCAACGTGGACGCGCCATAACCGTTGGGTCGGTGAGCCGTGCTGCTATCCCAGGGCGCCTGATACAGCCTTGGTTGAATGTCGGAGCGATTGTAGTAAGCAACGCTGTAATACCAGTACGCGCCATCCACAATGATGTTATCGCCTGCAATCGCGTTTTCATTGATACGCGACACAATATCGTCAAGCGGATACTGGGACGCATTGCGTGGATCATCCAGATCATCTTGTTGTTGATAGATTGTATTCAACCCCATGAGTTGAACGCCGATCATCAACAAGGTCGACACCCACGCCAGGGCACGCGTGCGATGTGCTATCCGGCTGATTGCCAACGCCACAATCATCGGCAAGCCCAGCGCCGCAAAGGCCATGTACCGTTCAACAAAAATGGGAAAACCGAATGACACCAGAAAAACAATCAACACCGGCAACAGCACGTAGATAACCAGTAACAACTCAAGTTTCAACCGGCTTCTTTCCTTGAACCCGACCCATACCACCGATGCCATTACCAGCGCCGGAAGCAGTACATAAATCGGGCTGGCAAACTCCAGTCCACTCTTCACCGTCAAAAACTTCCAGACCGCTGAAGGCAACGTATAGATCGTCAATTCAGGAATCCAGAAAATATCCCCTCCGGTCTCCAGCTTCTCCGTATTTAAAAACAGCTCATTGCCCAGGCTGATCAACCAGGGAATATAAAGAACAACAATGGCCACATTCGTGCCCCACCACGTTGGCCGCGAAAGGTAATGAAGCGTTTTATCTCGCTGAAGACGCAAGACAACGAGGTATAGCCAGTGAGACAGCAAACATAAAACAGCCAGGTAATGGGTGTATAACGCGGCCGTCATGAGCACGAGATAGCTCATCAGGTATCGGTTGCGAGCGCTTTTAAGCCAATAGACCAAGGCGATGGTTGCGCCCAGCAGCCATACCCCCTCCAGCGTATACATCCGGGCTTCCTGGCTATAGCGAACGGATATCGGTAACAAGGCCAGAAACAACCCGGCCAACAAGGCCACCCTCGGCGTGCTGATCAATCGCATCAGCCACATGCCCAACGCGACTGTCGCAACCCCCGCCAGCGCACTCAGGGCCCGAATCGCAAACACCCCTTCACCAAAAATCGCCATCCAGGCATGCAGCACTAAAAAATACAGCGGCGGATGAACGTCATGCCCCAGGTGAAACCAGATACGCCCCGGCGACTGAACCCCCACCAATGCCGAGAACGCTTCATCGGTCCAGAAATAAGGAAGGTTGATACAGTAAAACCGAACAATGATCGCGAGCATCATGACCAGCACCCACCCAGCGTTTTCTACCGATGAGTGCAGGGATAGAAACCCCGTATCGTCACGACGCTTAAAGCGCATATTTTCTCCCCGACAACGTAAACCTGATAGAAACAGGTGCCTGTCCACGGACGACTACCCTCATCGTGAATCCGTGTTTACGCTAAACACTCTCGATAAAACGGCCTGCAGTCATCGGTAAAGGCTAGCCAAAGGAGCTGCCCCGGATTGGTTTTTTTTGATTCCTCACGGAATTCAGAGACTTACTGAAAATAATCGGACGTCCCCATCCCCTTGGATAAAGGTATCGAGCAGTCGCCAGTTTTCAGGGATGACGACCTGCTGCGCCCCGTCACCACGGCCGTCCAGCACCCACACCCGACCTGAGCCCGGTGTCAGGGTTTCAAGGTTATCGAGATAGACCTTATCTGCGTTTTGTTGAGTCAGTGTCGAGGTTTGATAGCCATCGGGACGTCCGGAAGTACCGTCCTGTTGAAGGGGCGTATACAGCATCGGTGTCACGCCAGTCTTGTTGTAGTACGCAAAGGGATAGTAAAGAAACCTGTTGACTACAACGACACCGTCATCGGGACGCGCAAAGGCATTAATGTAGTCTGCCAACGCATCGACCTTGTTGACTTCGGCATACACAATATGACCCCGTTGATGAACGTTATATAACCCGACACTCTCCATCGACACTATCAATAGCAACAGGACAAAAAACAACGTTTTTGCGCGCTCCCACAGTGCATCCAGTGCCATCGCCAGGATCATCGGAAAGCCCAGCGCAGCAAACACAAAATAACGATATATAAACAGTGGCCGAACCAGTGAGACCCCTGCAATCAATACCAACGGGAACCAGGTATAGATAACGAGCAGCGTGCTGAATCTTTTCTCACTCGTGTCCCGCATGACAATGACCGCCGACACCAGCAGCATCAATAACGGCACACTGTAGAACAGCCAGATTGATTCTTTTGGCCCATCGCTATAACTCACAAACTGCCAGAACGCTGAAACCACCGTAGGAACATCCAGCGGCGCTATCCAGTTAAAGCCGGAAAACCTTAACTGGTTCATCAGGCTCGGCACCCAGGGCATGAACAGTAAAACGACCGTTCCATTGGCCATCCACCATGCAGGCGCTAGCAACTGTCTTTGTTGTGCTACGCGTTGAAACCTCAATACCAAAAGCCAGGCCCAGTGTGCCGCCATACACACAGCAGCAAAATAGTGAGTATAAAGTCCTGCAACCATCAGTAACGTATAGATGGCAAGCGGCCAATGACGGCCTGAGCCTTTTACCCAGTAGACGAAAGCAATCGTTGCGCTAACCATTAACAGCGCAAGCAACGCATACATGCGAATTTCCTGACTGTAGCGTACCGCTATGGGCAGTAACGCCAACATGGTTCCGGCCAGCATCGCCGCCCGTCGCGTACTGACCAGACGAACCAGCCAGATGCCCAGCCCGACGGTGACGACGTCCGCCAGTGCGCTCAGGCTTCGAGCAGCAAAAACACCCTGTCCGAACAGATTCATCCATTCATGCAACAGCAGATAATACAGCGGCGGGTGCACATCCCGAGCTGTATGGAACAGGATTTGAGAGGGTGAATATGAACTCAACAGCAAGGTAAACCCTTCATCGGCCCAGACAGCGGGTTTGCTCAAGGCGTAAAAACGCACCCCTGCCGCCACGAGAATAATCAGCAGTATCCAGCACGTGCTCTGGAGAGTGCTGGCACTCGAACGGTTAACCTGGCTTACCACTTATCCTCTCCAGAAGAGGGCACTTCCTTCATAACGATAAAGCCATAATCGCCAATCACGTACATAGAATAAAATTTGCTGTCCACCACGGGCGTGTACCGTTGATACCCTACCAGCGTCGCATTTTTCCGTTCATTTTCGATAACGACATTGGTAATTCCCTCTCTGAGCAGATTTTCAGACAGCATGTAAAAATCAATATTGAGTATGTATTTCAGCACCGGGATGCGCTCAAAACTTCCCTTGGCGCTTAGCAACCAACTGTTTGAATAGCTGATTGCCATGTATATCCGCTTCGCTTCGCGCAAGCCAGGATGAGAGGCAATATCATAGGCCATATTGAATTCAGCATTCAGCCCAAACTCCTTCTGCAGATTCAGTACCCGCCCATACGCATATGACATCGACAGCATACTCAGCAACGGCACAATCAATACAACACCGAGCCTGGCATCCACCGTCACCAACCACAGATGAGCCAGGTAAAACAAAAACACCAGCAACACGCCAAAGCCCAATAGTGTTCTGGCGCCCTCATTGAAAAACCGGAACAACAGGGCCGAACCTGACACCAGAAAAACCAGGAATAAAACCATAAGCACATACAAAAAAAACAAAAGCATCTTATTTAACGACGTTTCTTTCCCCTGGATAATATTTCGCCCAACCCGCCCTCCTCCAACAACCGCAAACACCACCACCATCCACGCCAGCCAACGATTCCCTCCCTGAAACAGCAATCCGATTTTTCCAACTAATACGCCGACATTATTCAGGATCAGCAACAGCCCGCTCGTATTGAACGGAATCATTTCCAGGCGCTCATGGCTCATGAGTGGATAGGCCAACAAAAAATAAATGATCAAGCCTGCAACCAACTGCACCGCTTTCACTCCTGCGATTGATAATAAACAGGCAAGGGACTCCTTATTATCAAGAGCTCTCACGAACTCGATGCAGCACAGCCCCAAAAACACATTGATACTCAGTTGATACAAGCTGAGCCCCACCGCAATCAATGCGCCAGGCACCAGTACCTGAACGACGCCAGCTTTATGTTGAAATGCCACCGCATAGATCACCGCCACCAGGCTCAACGCCGTTGCCGGCCCGTCATATTGATACGATAAATTCTGTAGAAAAAACGGGTTGTACCACAGTGGCAGGAACACCAGACAGCATGAAACAGTCGGTGTTTTGTAGTAATGCATCGTCAGTTTCGTCAAGGCAAACACCATGGCAAGCGTGGCGATCAGCAAGGGTAAGGGGAACAGATCGGGCGCGCCCGAGGTGAAGCTCAAGGTGTTGTAAAACAGTTCGACCAGTAACCGTCCCTGTCCCGCCCAGCCAGTACCGGCCGCCAAGGACCGCCAGTTATCATCTATATAGTAATAATCGACCAGTATCAGAGGGAGTACATAAACAAGAGTGGCAAGTAAAAAAAACACAAACACTTCACGACCGGGCAACGCCCTGCTCAATACACTCGCCACCTTCATTTCGGCACTCCTTTGCCACCCACAATATCTTTCACTACGTACCTCGGTCGGTGTTTCGATTCAATATAGATCCGACCCACATACTCACCCAATATGCCAATACCGATCAGTTGCACACCCCCCAGGAATAAAATCGCGGTCATCAACGAGGGGTAACCTGGCACGTTATTGCCGAAGAAAATCTTGTCCAGCACCATGTAAATGGCGTAGAGAATTGCAAACAGGGAAATCGCGCTACCGACATACGTCCACAACTGCAAGGGCACTGTACTAAAAGACGTAATCCCTTCCAGCGCCAGATTCCAGAGTTTCCAGAGATTGAACTTGGTGGTACCCGCCACACGCTCGGCCCGTTCGTATTCGACGACGGCGGTATTGAACCCCGCCCACGAGAGAATGCCCTTCATGAATAACCGGTGTTCCGGGAGCGTGCGAATCACGTTCACGACCTTGCGGTCCATCAACCGAAAATCACCGACGTTCTCTTCTATCCGGGTATAAGCGATCCGGTTCAACAGGTGATAGAACAGTGCCGCGCTGTGCCGCTTCATATAACTGTCGGCGGTGCGATCATGGCGCTTGGCAAGTACCACATCCGCCCCGTTCTGCCACTCCCGGACCAACAAGGGGATCACATTGATCGGGTCCTGCAAATCGACATCCATCGGTATCACCGCATCGCCGGTGGCGTACTCCAACCCGGCAAATAACGCGGGCTCCTTGCCGAAATTGCGCGAAAAATTGATCACCAGCACATGCTCGTCAGCCAATGCGATGGCTTTGGCCTGCGCTGCCGTCTGGTCGGAACTGCCGTCATTGATGAACACGATCTCGACGTCACAATCAGCGATCGACAGTTCCTGACGAACCGCCTGATAAAACAGGTTAATCGCCTGCTCTTCATTGAACACGGGAACAATCAGCGAGATCTTCACTGCTCACGCCCCCGAAAGATGAAATATTTCGAGTAGAAGAAACCGCAGACCAGACTGATACCCGAGAAAACCACCAACGTCACCAACCCTGGCAGCAGTAACTGATCCGCCCCATACCCCACGCCATAACTTAATACGCCCATGAACCCGACAAACAGCACATACCGTAGAACACTGGTTCTTTGTTTGAAGGTGTATCGCGCATTGGCATAAAAGGAAAAAGAAACGGCCAGGCAAAAGCTCACGAAGTTACTGGGTGCCTGACGAAATCCCATGACGGTGTGCAGAACAAAAAACGTCGACCAGTGAATCAACGTATTAAGCAGGCCAACCGACACGAATCTGGGGAAACCGTGAAATGCGGCTCTCATGTCCATTGCGTTTGTTTCCAGTCTGAACACCTGCCCAGTTGAAAGCTTGGCACCCTTGGTCCGCTTGTCTATTTTCCAGTCAACAAATAGACCAGTGGCTAAAAATGCTGTTTTAGAGACGCGCTTCAACATTCAGAGATACGCCCCCAACCCGCACCGTTCGCCGCTGAGACATCCGGTAATATCCGGCCTTTGCAATTGCCGCCAAATCGCGCCACCCTGCGCGCCGCCGATGTGCGGCGCACAGTCTTTTGCCCCGCTGACCACCCTTTATTCACATCTGTTCAAGAGCCCGTTGTCATGACCCAAGGACGCGACCTTCGTATCGATTTCTTTCGCGGACTGGCACTGATCTTCATTTTCTGGGATCACGTGCCACACAACCCCCTTGCCCATTTCACGGTGCGCAATTTCGGTTTCAGCGATGCGGCGGAAATCTTCGTGTTTCTGGCGGGCTACGCGGCGGTGCTGGCCTACGGCAAGATTGCCCGACGCGATGGGTTGCTGTTGGCCACGGTAAAAATCCTCCGCCGCGCCTGGTTGCTGTACGTGGTGCATATCTTTCTGTTGGCGGTGCTGATGGGTATCGTGTTCTTCGCCAACAGCCACGTGGAAACCCGTGACCTGGTGCAGGAAATGGGCCTGCAATACTTCCTCAGTAACCCGCAACAGGCCTTGGTCGATGAGTTGCTGCTGCGCTTCAAGCCCAACCTGATGGACCCGTTGCCGTTGTACATTCTGCTGTTGCTCGGGCTGCCGCTGGTGTTACCGATGTTGCTGCGCAAGGCCGAGTACGTGGTCGGGTTGTCGGTGGTGCTGTACATGCTGGCGCCGTGGTTTCAATGGAACCTGGCGGCCACCGACGGTGGCGTGTGGTTCTTCAATCCGATGGCCTGGCAGTTGTTGTTTATCCTCGGTGGCGCAGCGGCGATTCACGGTCAGCGCCCCGCGGTACCGGACACCCGCTCCTTGCCCCGGCAGCCACTGTTTGTTGCGGCAGCGACCTATCTGCTGATCACCGGGCTGATCGCAGTGTCGTGGAATTGGCCAACGGTGCATGACGCGTTCATGCCCCGGATGCTGGGCGAATGGCTGTACCCGATCAGCAAGACCAACTTGTCACCGGCGCGGCTGCTGCACTTTTTGGCGCTGGCATACGTCATCGCCAAGCTCTTGCCCAACAGCGGCTGGACGCAAAACTGGCTGGCGCGGCAAAGCTGCCGCATGGGCCGTTACTCGCTGGAAGTGTTTTGCCTGGGTGTGCTGCTGGCACCGCTGGCGGACATGCTCAACTCGCTGGCCGGGGATGCGTTGGTCATGCAGATTTTCAGCGCCCTGTTGGGGGCGGGATTGATGGCGGTACTGGCGGCGTGGCTGGACTGGAACAAACGGCTGAACCGGCCGGCGCAAGTGGCCGCGGTTTAGATGATCAAAGCGCACATCTGTGGCGAGGGAGCTTGCTCCTGCTCGGGGGCGAAGCCGCCGCAGAACAGATAAACACGATCTACCTGACAGACCGCAGGTTTGGGAGTGCTACGCACCCCAGCGCGAGCAAGCTCGCTCGCCACAGGTAAATCGCGTTGTCCCAACCAAAACGAGAAAGCCCTGATCTTGCGACCAGGGCTTTTTCTTTACTGCGCTAGCCGCTTACGACGCCGTGCGCACCGCAGCTTGCGGGACACCGGTCGGTTGTAGCTTGAACACATAAAACAGCACCGTCAGCAGCACCAGGAATGCAGGTCCCACGTACAGTGCGACGCGGGTGTCCGGGAAGTAGGCCATCAGACCAACCACCATCACCAGGAACGCCAGCGCCAGGTAGGAACTCACCGGGTACAGCCACATGCGGTACTTGAGAGCGGCACGTTCAGCCGGGCTCAGACCTTTGCGGAACTTGAGCTGCGCCAGCAGGATCATCACCCAGGTCCAGATCGCACCGAAGGTCGCGATGGCGGTGACCCAGACAAAGACTTTTTCCGGCACCAGGTAGTTGAGCAACACGCCCAGCAGCAGCGCGCCGATCGACAGCAACAAGGCGCGACGCGGCACACCGTTCGAGGTTTTGGCGAAACCGGCCGGAGCCTGGCCGTTCTGCGCCAGGCTATAAAGCATGCGCCCGGTGCTGAAGATACCGCCGTTGCAGGACGACAGTGCGGCGGTGATCACCACGAAGTTGATGATGCCGGCAGCAGTCTTGATGCCCAGGCGCTCGAAGGTCATCACAAACGGACTGCCCTGAGTGCCGATTTCGTTCCACGGGTAGATCGACAGAATCACGAACAGCGCGCCGACGTAGAACAGCAGGATGCGCCAGAACACCGAGCCGATGGCATTCGGAATAGTCTTCTGCGGGTTCTTCGCTTCACCGGCCGTGAGGCCGATCATCTCGACACCCAGGTAGGCGAACATCACCATTTGCAGGGACATCAATACGCCCTGCACGCCATTGGGCATGAAGCCGCCATGGCTCCACAGGTTGGAAATCCCCAGCGCAACACCATCGTTGCCGAAACCGAAGGCGATCACACCGACACCGCCGACCACCATTGCAATAATGGTGACGATCTTGATCAGGGCGAACCAGAACTCGAACTCACCGAAGGCCTTGACCGCGATCAGGTTGATCGAGCCCATGCTCACCAACGCCGCCAGTGCCCAGATCCAGCGCGGCACCTCGGGGAACCAGATGCCCATGTACACCGCCACCGCGGTAATTTCCGCGACGCAGGTCACCAGCCACAGGAACCAGTAGTTCCAGCCCGTGAGGAAACCCGCCAACGGGCCGAGATAATCTTGTGCGTAACGACTGAACGAGCCGGCGACCGGGTTGTGCACCGCCATTTCGCCAAGGGCGCGCATGATCACCAGGATCGCCAGACCACCGATGATGTAAGACAGCATGATTGCCGGGCCGGCCATTTCGATGGCCTTGGCTGAACCGAGGAACAGACCGACACCGATACAGGCGCCGAGCGCCATCAAGCGAATATGCCGTTCGCCGAGTTCGCGTTTGAGCGGGCCGCCCTGAGCGGTCTCGCCGTGGGGCAGGTGATTGCCAACGGTCATAGGGTACAAACCTCATCTTGTTATTGGATATAGCCACCGAGTGTCGAGGTACAGACCCATAAGCCTGAACCTCCTGAAACCGGATCCACTTCATGGGTAGATACGTCTTGTAGGACAAAACCTGCAAGATCAGCGGGGCGTGCAGTATAAAAAGCTCAACGTAGGGCTTTTCACTATATAAACGACAAGATTCAGCCAGAACTCTCGGCAAAAGCGGTCCTTGCGGAGGGGCATTACCTGGGATTCAGCCTTGAACTCGCCAGCGAAGCGGCACCGAGTATTGCACAGCAATGGTGCGGCGTCATGCCCCTACCTAGGCCGTATTTACCGGCTTGATGGCTCTAGCCCAATACTCTCAGACAACCACCAGCCCCCGTGGCGAGGGAGCTTGCTCCCGCTCGGGGGCGAAGCCCCCGCAGAACAGATAAACGCAATTCACCTGACAAACCGCGCTCGCAGGTTTGGGACTGCTTCGCACTCCAGCGGGAGCAAGCTCCCTCGCCACATTGAGGACTTCAGTGTTTTCGGACTTTTCACTCAGCAGTGGCAGCTTCGACTCCATGGCTGGGCAGCTAAGGTCAATTGATACCCCAGACCTAAGGACGCAATGGAATGCATCCCCGCCCAAACTCTCATTGTCTACACCGTGGCAGGTACTCTGAACCCGGACGGGCCTATATGGTCACGACCGTCGTTCACCAGCGGTGCCCGCTCTTCGCCGACTGGCGTATAGGCCGATTGCTGGTAACAGAAATGAAACGGGCTCATGAAAGAAATCAAATCTACTCTCTGGCCTGGGTCGTCATGCCTGATCATTTCCACTGGTTGCTTGAACTGAAGCAAGGCACCCTGTCTCAGGTCATGCAATCAATCAAATCTCGTAGCACACTCACTATCAATAGAGCGGTCAATGGCTCAGGAGCCTTCTGGCAAAGCGGTTACCACGACAGGGCAATACGCGACGGTGAAGACCTGCGCCCATTCGCCCGATACATCGTCGCCAACCCATTGCGGGCCGGGTTGGTGGAAAACATCGGAGACTATCCACTCTGGGATGCAAGCTGGCTCTGACCACATCATTAGAGCGGTTCCTGCTTTTGTGGCGAGGGAGCTTGCTCCCGCTCGGGGGCGAAGCCGCCGCAGAACAGATAAACGCAATTCACCTGACAAACCGCGCTCGCAGGTTTGGGACTGCTTCGCACTCCAGCGGGAGCAAGCTCCCTCGCCACATTGACGTTCGGGGGTACCTGCTCCCTCGCCACGGTCAGTGATGGGTTCGTGTTTTTTTGCATTCACAAATTTTTCACCAGTTCCAACCAGCGACTAAGCTTCAGACAAGTCCGATCAATCTACGTAAATGGATCAATCGACTATGGGCGCTTTGTGGCAATCCGATTCGAGTGAAGCTGTTGTGCCAACTGACAACGTGGAAGAAGCGCCTTCACCGAAAAAACCTCGCCGTCGTCGTTATGGCTGGCGGCTGTTCTGGTTGCTGTTATTGATTACTCTGGTCGCGCTCGGTTGGGCAGCCTCCAAGGAAATGCGTACCTCGAAACTGCAGGCGCGCGAATTCAGCCAGTTTGCTGCATCGCTGAGTTACTCGATGCAACCGGGGCCCAGCGATTCGATTTTCTATCCGGGTGCCGGGCCTTTCGACAAACGCCTGGGCTACAGTTCTCTGGGTGAGTTTTTGCCGCGCTTGCTCAAGCGTGGCTACATGATCTCTGCGCAAACCCGTTTCTCACCGAAACTGTTCAACTACAGCGAAAAGGGCTTCTTCGTGCCCTACGCGGAAAAAATCCAGGCCGGTTTATCCATTACCGACTGCCGCGCCTTGCCGTTGTATCAGTACAACTATCCGCAGCAGCTGTATTCGAGCTTTGCCGCTATCCCGCCGCTGGTGGTGCACAGCCTGCTATTCATCGAGAACCGCGACCTGCTCGACCCCAAACAACCCCTGGCCAACCCCGCTGTGGACTGGCCGCGTTTTGGCAAGGCGGCCTGGTCGCAAATCGCCAAACTGCTGCACCTGCCCGGTCAGACTGCCGGTGGCAGCACCCTGGCCACTCAGCTGGAAAAATACCGCCACTCACCCGATGGCCTCACGGTGTCGGGCAGCGAGAAAATCCGCCAGATGATTTCCGCCAGCGTGCGCGCTTATCAGGATGGCCCGCAAACCCTCACGGCTCGTCAAAATATCGTGCGCGATTACCTCAACAGCGTGCCGCTGTCAGCCGTGCCTGGTCATGGTGAAGTGCATGGCATGGCCGAAGGGTTGCGCGTGTGGTACGGCGCCGATTTCAATCAGGTCAATAAAGCCCTGACGAGTGTTGCCAGTGACCCGCTGAGTCTGTCTCAACGCGGTCTGGCCCTGCGTCAGGTACTGTCACTGATGATCGCCCAGCGTCGGCCTTCACATTACTTGGCCAATGGCCGTGACGAACTGGCAGAACTCACCGACAGCCACATCCGCCTGCTCGCACAAAACGGCGTGATCGACGACCCGCTGGCCGCTGCCGCACTGGCCAGCAAGGTGACCTACCGCGACTGGCAACAACAACCGACCATTCAACCGATCGAATCCAACAAGGGCATCAGTGTGGCGCGCAGTCGGCTGGCCGCCCTGCTCAATCGTCCTTTGTATGACCTCGATCGCCTTGACCTGTCGGCCACCAGCACCTTGCAGTACGACCTGCAAACCAAGGCCACCGCGTACCTCAAGCATTTGGCCGACCCGACCTACGCGGCGCAACTGGGCCTGCTTGGCGAACACTTGCTGACCCCCACCAGCACGACCCAGGTGCGTTACAGCTTCACCCTGTTCGAGCGGACCCCCGATGGCTCGCGGGTGCGCGTGCAGACCGACAGCACCGATCAGCCCTTCGACATCAACGAAGGCAGCAAACTGGAACTGGGCTCCACCGCCAAACTGCGGGTGTTGACCTCCTACCTGCAAATCATCTCCGAACTGCACGACCGTTATGGCGACCAGTCACCGGCCGAGCTGAAAAAAACCGCGGTCCCCGAGCAGGACGTGATTAGCCGCTGGGCCGTCGATTACCTGATCCAGAACACCGACCGCAGCCTGCCGAAAATGCTCGATGCGGCGCTCAACCGTACGTACTCGGCCAACCCCGGCGAATCATTTTTCACCGGTGGCGGCCTGCACACCTTTCACAACTTCCGCAAGGAAGACAACGGTCGCAGCCCGACCCTGCGCGATGCCCTGCGCGAATCGATCAACCTGCCGTTCATTCGCCTGATGCGCGACCTGGTGCGCTACAGCACTTACTCGGGGCCCAACAGCAGCGGCCAGTTGCTCAGTGACGATGACAACCCACGGCGCCAGGAATATCTGGCGCAATTCGCCGACCACGAAGGCACCGCGTTTTTACTGCGCTTCTGGAAGAAGTACCAGAAAAAAGACACCCAGGCTCGCCTCGAGACCTTCCTCGACAGCATGCACCCGACGGCGATTCGTCTGGCCGCGGTGCACCGTTACCTGCTGCCCGAAGCCAGTCAGGAAAGCTTCAACAGCTTTGTCCGCGCACACCTGAAAACGGCCAAAAATACCGATAAGAATATCGACAGAACCGCCGGCAAGATCAACGAAAAGCTCACTGACGAGCGCCTGGAAAAACTCTATAAAACCTACGGACCAGGCGCCTTTGACCTGCCCGATCAAGGCTTCATCGCCAAGGTCCACCCACTGGATCTGTGGCTGATGGGCTACTTGCTGAACCACCCCGACGCCAAGTTCAGCCAGATCGTCAAAGCCAGTGAATTCGAGCGTCAGGAAGTCTACAGCTGGCTGTTCAAGAGCCGGCACAAGAGCGCTCGCGACAGCCGCATCCGGACCATGCTGGAGATCGAAGCCTTCCTCGACATTCACCAGCGCTGGCAGAAAGTCGGCTACCCGTTCGATCACCTGGTGCCGTCACTGGCCACCGCCATCGGCAGCTCCGGCGATCGGCCAGCGGCTCTGGCAGAGCTGATCGGGACGATCCTCAACGATGGCGTGCGGATGCCGACCTTGCGCATCGACAGCCTGCATTTCGCCGCCGGCACGCCGTATGAAACAACGGTGATCAATGACCCGGACAAAGGCAAACGCGTGATGCCGTCCGAAGTGGCGACGGCGATGCGCGAAGCGTTGTCGCAAGTGGTCGACGCCGGTACCGCCAAACGGGTCGCCGGTACGTTCAAACTGCCAAACGGCACCCCGCTGGCCATGGGCGGCAAGACCGGCACCGGTGACAACCGCATTGAAGCCTTCGGCTCCGGCGGACGGGTGCTGAGCTCGAAATCGATCAACCGCACCGCCACGTTCGTGTTCTACATTGGCGAGCATCACTTCGGCACCCTCACCGCCTTCGTGCCAGGCGCCTCGGCCGAAGCCTTCAAATTCACCTCGGCATTGCCGGTGCAGGTACTCAAGGGCATGGCACCGATTCTCACACCGTATTTGCAACCGGGGAGCAACACGCTGTGTCTGCCTGTCAACGTAGCGCAGCGCTGATGAAGCAGAACATTAAAGGAAGGTAGTAATTAGTTGTTTTCGGCATTGTAAATTTCAATGCCTTATCCGCGCGAACACCTGTTTAACAGTTGAAATTCAGGCTATTACTTTGAGCCTCGGGCGTTAGGCTGATACTCCCGATAAAGACTCAAGGTTTATTAAAAGCATGTCTGATTTACAAGGAAGTATCTCTGCTCGCCAGGCACTGGAGGCAAGCGATAATAAAGGCCGCCATTACGACTTCATCAAGAGCCGGATCCACCCCGCTTTCAAGAACACTTCATTGCAAAGGGTTCGGGAGCTTAGCCTCACAAAAACACGGGCTGCGCAATGGATAACCACAGCCACAGACTTCGATCACACGCTGTTACAAGAGGCCAACCTTAAACTCTGGTCCGCTCAAAACAAGGTGGACCGGTTTATTGATAAGTTACAAGACGTTTATGAGTTCGCAGAACCCCTACTCACCCACGCACTGATAAAACAGTTCGGCGTCAATGCCAATGTCAGAACCACTTACTTGCACCTCTATCTACCCAAGGAACGCCCTTGGTATGTCATCAACACGTCCGGCGGCGTTGTCACCCGAACCGTTTCGCTGCTGGACGCCGCCTTACACAACTTCGCGCGTACTGAAACCTGTGAGCCAGACTCCGACTTCATCAGCCAGCCCGATGCTCGCGGGCACTTCGACATCCTGGCGATCAAACGCAAAATCTCCATCGCCCAGTTCCAGGCCCTGTGCCGCGAACTGGACATTGGCGCGCGCTATACCCAATACCTCGAAGAACAGTTGCTGCCCAGTGACGGCCTCGCACAGGGCTTTTTGAAACTCAACATTGTCGAGAGCGAGAAAGCCGCCTTTAAAGCGGCTGCGCAACAGGCGGTGATGACCGGCGACATCGACGCCGATGCCCGCGACCTGATCCTGATGATGCTCGATGGCCAACGCAACCTCACCCGCAAAGGCCGGGTGATGCAGTTCGCTGAACTGTCCATCCTGGACAAGCTCCTGACCGGAGTCGTGTTGATTACATCGAGCCCGGAACAAAAAATCCGCGACGTTACGCCGGTGATCGCTTATGTCCCACAGGACCCTGAGCATCCACTGAAAGAGTACCCGTCAACCGTCGCGTTCATGAATGAACTGACTCGCCAGCTGCGCGACAACGACGTCATATCGTCCACAGGAATGACTTACCAGCAGTACTTCAGCCGGTTCGTCGATCAGCAACAGCGCGGGCATTTTTTCGGCGGGTTGCAACAACGCCTGTTCGAGGTGAAATGGCATCAGAAAGAACCGCTGGACCAGAGTCCTGGCTGGCAGGAAGTCCCGGTCACCAAGCCCAATCTGCAATTCAGCGCCGCACCGATCACCGGCGAATTCTGGGAGTACCTTTACCAGCAAAAACTGAACAAGATCCTCAATGACGCCCGACACATTGCCGTGTCCACCGCCGATACCGATCGCAACGCCCGTTGGGCCTGGTGGGACAATTTCAAAAAAATAGTCTCGGACCTCTTCAACGTCGCGCTGATGATCGCCACCCCCTTCGTCCCGGGACTGGGCGAATTGATGATGGCCTACACCGCGTATCAGATCGCCAACGACGTCATCGAATCCATCGTCGACCTGGCAGAAGGCCTGTGGATCGAAGCCGCCGAGCATATCGTAGGTGTGGTGACCGACGTCGTTCAGCTGGCGGCCTTTGCGGCGGGCGCGCAGATTGGCCAGTTCGCTCGCTTGAAGCTCTCGCCGTTGATCGAAGGCATGAAACCAGTGGAACTGCCCAACGGCCAGCCCCGCCTGTGGCACCCCGATCTCAAATCTTACGAACTGCCCGATTACACGTTACCGACCAACTCCAGGCCCGACGCGTTGGGTATTCACTCCCACGAAGGCCAGGACATTCTGCCGCTGGATGAAAAACATTATGCCGTGCAGCAAGACCCGAAAACGGGTAGCTATCGCGTCAAGCATCCACACCGTTCCAACACCTATTCACCGCAGTTGAAACACAACGGTCTCGGTGCCTGGACTCACGAAGGCGAAAATCCACGCGCGTGGGCAAGCCCGACACTGATGCGTCGTCTCGGCCACTCCGTGGACGGTTTCAGCGACGCAGAGCTGGAGCAAGTTCGCATCGCCAGTGGTACCGACGACGGTGCCTTGCGTCGGATGTACGTCGACAACACGGCCCCGCCACCGTTACTGGACGACAGCCTCAAACGCTTGAACATCCAGCGCCAGACCCGACAAACCATTCAGCGAATTCGAGCAGGCCGGTCTCTGGACCCATCGTCTTACTGGTTTGAACCGCTGGCGACTTACCTGGACGGCTGGCCTTCGGATAAAGCCCTGAAGGTCTATGAAAACGCCGACATGTCAGGGCGGTTCCGCCAGTACGGCAATGCCGACGCGAGCGACGAGCAAACCCTTTCCACCAGTCTGTCCCACCTCCTGAGCGAGCGGTTTGCGCCAAGCCTTGTCGAGCTCCTCAGCGAAGAAGAGCTGCAAGCGGTGCTCGGTCGACCAATCGCCAACAACGAACAGGTGCAAGCGCTGCGAAATCGTCTGGCGGACGAAGCAAACCGCCTGAACGCCGATATCGTCAATCAGCTGTATCAGGGGGCAGAAGCGTCCGACGATCCGCAGGTCCGTCTCATTCGTCAGGCATTTCCAGAGCTGCCGTCCCGAGCGGCGCAGACGCTGTTGAACAGTAGCGAGGGTGCAGACCTCGTGCGCATGACTCAGGAGCAACGCCTACCGTTGCGCCTCAAGATCCGCGCGCGTGAAGCGGCCTTCGAAGCACGGACCAACCATGCGTACGAAGGCTTTCACGATGGCGCGCAGTGGGTGCCCGAAACCGAAAGTCTGGTACTGAACGCGCTCAGGATTCATACCGACACGTTCGCGCAATTGCGCATCGAGGTTCGCGAAGGCAGCGATGCCGGACCACTGCGTGGCAGTGTGGGTGTGCAGGACGCGTCGACGGTCCGGATACTGGTCAAGGATGACGTGAACCGATTCGAAGTCTGGGACGCTGAAAACCACAAACTGCATGAAGCCGCAGACTTTTTCGAAGCCGTGCTCAAGGCCTTGCCGAAAAACCAACAAACGCAATTGGGTTATCGGCCTGGCCAGGGTGCATTTTTCAAGCAATGGGTGATGGTCAAGACCGAGACGCCTGCCGAACGCCGAACAGCGCTCGCCGCACCGCCGATCCGGCCGTTGGCTGACCATGAAGACATGCTGCTGTTGCGCGGTCCCGGCTTTTCCACCACCGCTGCCACGCTCGACGAACGGGTGCAGGACATCTACCCCCACTTCAACGACAGGGAGGTCAATACCTTTGTTCGATCCCTGGGCTCGCAAGAGCAAGGGCATCGGACACTGACACGACTGGACCGCGAACTGGATGATCTTCGCGTGCTGCTCCATCGCTGGCGATACCGGCAACCCGAGACGTGGGGGCCGGATCGACAAGGGTTCGTGCGAGGCGGCGGGCTACACATTTTCGAACGGCTCGTCGATTGTTTTAAAAGAAAACCCACCGTCTTCGGCGAACGCAGTATCACCGCCGACGGCGGCTATGCGCTGGATCTGTCAACAGAGTTCGATGTTCTTGATCTCGAACGCTGGTGGAAAGAGCTGCCGGATATCAAGCACTACCTCGATCAAATCGGCACCTTGAACCTGGACCGCACGACCTTTTCCGAAACCGCCTCCGGCCTGTTGAACGACTTTCCTCATCTTCGGCAACTGAGTGCCAGGAGCTGCGGATTGACGCAGCTGCCTGCAAGCATTGGCAAGATGCATCACCTGCGTACTTTGCGGCTGATGAACAACGACATCACGTTGACACCCTCGGCTGTCGAACACCTGAAAAACCTGACCCATATGGAAACGCTCAGGCTCGATGACAACCCGCAATTGACGAGGTTACCGAACGTTGAACGCATGCCCAAGCTGAGCATCCTGAGTTTGAGCAACACGGGCGCAACCACCTGGCCCGACGGCCTTTTCGCGCCCGTCGGCAAGCGTCGACCGCGTGGTTTTTTCCTGGATCTGCAGGAGAACCCGATCAGTAGAATTCCGACCGTCGTACCCGGCTCGGAGGATGCATTCATCGTGGCGCGAACCCGTTTGTACGAAAGGAATCTTTCAGAGGTAAATCTGGTCATTTTCAAAGACTATCGGCGCTCGGTCGGCATTTCTTCCAAGCAGCTCTATACCGACGCCGCTACCGATGCGATGGCCCAATGGCCAATGAACGACGACTCTCAATGGTGGAGTGCCGAGGTCTCCGGGCTGGGCACTTTCCGGCAGGAAGCCTGGCACGACTTGATGACCGAGCCTGGCTCTGCAGATTTTTTCTCCTTGATCCAGAAACAGACGCTCTCGGCCGATTACCGGGCCGACGGTGAATGGCGCAAACAGCTCAGCAGCCGGGTATGGCGAATGGTCGAGGCCATCGACCTGGACAGCGAGTTGCGCAAGGAACTGTTCGAGATGGCGACAGCGCCTACCACCTGCGCTGATGCCGGGGCCCAGGTGTTCAACCATATGGGCATCAAGGTCCTCGCGTCTGAAGCCTACGCCTTGTCGACGTCAGGCGCGTTCCTTGAAAGCCGACTGGTCAACCTGGCCAAAGGCGCCGCTCGTCTCGCGCGGGTGGATGACATTGCACGTGCCGATTTCGGCAGCCGACCGGGTAATCCCGATGAGGTTGAGGTGTACCTCGCCTATGAGAGCGGTCTGGCGCAACGCCTCGATTTGCCGTGGCAATCGGAGATCATGTTGCATCGACGAGTGGCTGGCGTGAGCGCAAAAACCCTCGACACGGCCTTCAACACAGTGATGTCGATGGAAGCCGGCGATGGCTTGATCAACGACATGCTCGAACAGCCGTTCTGGGAGAAATACCTGCGCAACACCTACCCGATCGAATTCAGGCGCAATGCCCGACTGTACGAAAACAAGACCGACCTGCTGGATCAGTTGCGCGAAGCTCAACACGCCTGGGCCCGTTCCAAAGGCATGCAGATTGCTCAACGACGGGCACTCAAACAACGCGTCCAGGACCTCGCCAGGCAATTTAACGTCGACGACAGCGTTGTACTCACCGATGAGGACATGAGTGATGAGGCCTATGGCAGATTGTTGAACGACATCGGCTACGAGGAGCAGCAGCTGAGCAGGCGGTTGACGCGCGAGGCGTTGCGCAAGGCCGTATAGAGGTAACCCGCCCTGAAGGCTTGCGGACCGGCTTTCAGGGCTTTACAGGCAAACCGGTTCGCGCCTCGCAGTTATCCCACTTCGGAGTCCCAGATCACCGTGATACTCCCAAAATAGTTGGCCGCTACGCCGGGTTTCAACATGTAGTCCACGTAAGAGCGTGCAATTTCGAAGTGCAAAACACCTGGAGCCCGATCCACATAAAACCCAGGTTTGAATGCTTGCGCATTCACCTCCCCCAAGTGCAACGGACGACGTTTGACCGGTTGCCCGCTGACGTCCGTCAAGCCATTGGGCAGGCTGACACTGAGCTGCACCGTGGCTGCGCGTTGTGAAACCGGGTCACGGATCATGCAATCGAACAGCCCCGGAATCTGGCATTCCACGAGCATCTTGAAACGACTCGACGTCGAAATATTGAACGTCTGATCACGAAACAGCCGCGTTGGCTTGCGCCCCTGAGTCAGCCAGGCCTGCCAGCCGCCCTGTGGCACCAGCTCAACGCGATTGCCGCCCGGTGGAATCTCGACCTTGAGCGTATGTTCGACCGTCAGGGTGAAGTTAAGGGTTATCAAATCATCATCGGGCAACAAGATGTCGCCCATGTCGAAGTCTTTATGAGGCCCGACGGTATAGTTCAATACCCCCCGGTAAGTGCCGGCCGACATCTTTAGCGGATCGGGGGTAATAAGTTCATAGGAGAAACTTACATCCTGATAGGCAAACTGGAGTGACTCAGGAATCAGCTGCTGTGCTTGTTTCGAGCAAACACCTGCATTAGCCGGCACTCGCCAAAAAAAAGCGTAGTACAAGGCATGACCATAACCCACTCCGCCAGCCTGACAGGGGGGAGGCGCATATACCCAAGAGGCTTGCCAGACACCGGGTGTAAGAGGCGCTTTGATCGTATAGGCCGCCCCTATCCCGTTGATGCGCATTTTAACTGTCTCGGGTTCACCGGTACTGTCATTGATGACCGTAACCTCCTTCCAGGAGGAGGGAACCCGGAACATGGGCCCCCGGCGTTCGTCATGCAACGGCTGAATGGCCGCGACTGACCTGAAACGAATCGGCAAGGCGATGCTGAAGACCCCGTTGTCGCAATAAGACGGATGATCGCCACAATAACCGCCTTGTGGTGTGGTGTTTTCGAAAGCATTTTGCATCGGCTTTGCCGGATCAGGCCGGAACATTGCGCTCATTTCCACGGTCACCGCTACCACCGGTGTAGTGAGTACTGCCAACAACACACCGGCAACCATCGATGCCTTCGCAGGCTTCAATGCCCTTATTACCTTCATGGCTCACAAACTCCCTGCAAAAACTGTTAAAGGACTGCACTCAAAGACATAAGTATCGGCACTTCTTTTTGTTCTAACGCTTGTGGCCGTGTGGCGGGATCGTCTCGTGCAATGGGCGATCTCGTCCGGCCTCAGGCACCCGACAACAGCGCATTGAAAATCATGTTGACGCTGCCAAAATATTTGCCGGGCTGGTACACCCCATCGGCGGGTGGCATCGGCACTATTTCGAGCAATACGCGTTTGCCAAGAGCGGCGTCAGTCAAAGAAACCACTTCGCTGCTCCCCTGCTCGCTCAACAACTTTCCGTTAAACGACACGCGTAAATTAATGTCATGCGCATCGGTGCCGTTCGACAGATACGGCCGGCCTTCAAGCCGCGCGTTGATCGAGCCCGCTTCGTTCTTCACGTCGAAATACTTGCGCAAACTGCCCAGCTTCGAGGCCGACAGGTTCCAAGGCAGTTGTTGCTCCTGATGAATCCAGCCTGAATCAGCGGGAATGACATAAAACCCCAGGGAAGGAACAGAGACCGACACATCAAACTGATGAACCTCCCGAGCGGCGAAGGCCGAAGCACTGGCCAGCACGAAAGCGGCGGACGAAAACACCAGGAACGGTTTCTTGAACATGGCGTTATCCCTTCACGTCGAGTTTTTTGCTGTTCTCGCCTTCAACCAGAGTGAAGTGGTATTCGCGACCGGCCTGTTTCTCGAACTGAAAGGTCCGGCCCGCAAGAATGTGATGCTTGGTCGTCGGCTGGCAGTCCTGCTCGTTTTTCACCGCGCAGTCCTTGAACTCATCGATCACCACCACGCTGTTGCCGTTGTTGCGAATCCGATAGTTGCGCGCGTCGTTCTCGATCGCGCTGTCGAAGCGGGTTTCCTTGGGACGCACGAAAAATACCGTGCCGTACCCGGCCAGCACATTGACCCCGGCGGACAGGCCTTTCTTGTAATCTTCACGTTCTTCGCTGGAGACGGCGAACTCGTCTTCCTTCTCCGGAACCACCGGTACGAAACGCACCCGGAAATACCGCTCTTTCTCACGCTCGCCCATATACAACAGGCGTGTGCCCTGCATGCCATTGGCCGGCACGATCAATCGGGCCGGGCTGGCCATCAAACCATCGCGCGCGGTGGCGTCGGCCTGGGTTTTGAGCGGTTCTTCCCGTGCGCTGCCATCGGCTTCATAAATAATTTCGAGAATATTGACCTTGACGAACGCGGTGCTGTCACCTCCGTTGAACACGCGTTTCAAGTAAGTACTTTTGTCCCCGTCCAGATAGTCATACACCGTCCCGACATTGATGCTCGGGCCGGCATGAGCCGCTTGGGTAAATAAGCAAAAACCAAATAATGCCACCAGGTGTTTCATCGTCCTGTCCCTCGTTGAATGAATGCTGCAATGGCGCGACGCACTAAACCTCTGAATCCCAGATAACCGTCACGCTTCCCGAGTACTGCCGTTGTGATCCGGGACGAATCATCTCTGCCACGTCGCTTGAAGGAATTTCGAAATGCAGGGTTCCCGGTTTACGGTCGACATAAAAACCCGGCTGGAACATTTTGGTAGTACTGCCATCACGCAGTAACTGCCGACGACTGACAGACTGTCCGCCCGCATCGGTCAAGCCAGGGGGAAGACTGACGCTGACGTTCAGCGGTACGACATGACCGGTCACCGGCTCGCGCAATGAACAGGTCTTGCCGTCCTGGGTGTATTCACACTCCAGATTCATCTTGAAGCGCGAACTGGCCGAGATATTGAAAGTCTGGTCGCGGAACAGACGCGTGGGTTTACGGCCCTGTTGCAACCAGGCTTGCCAGCCACCTTGCGGCACCAGTTCAATCCGGTTGCCGCCCGGCGGAATCTCGACTTTGAGGGTGTGTTCGACTGTCAGGGTAAAGTCGAGCTGAATAATGTTGTCCGAGGGCGCGACGACATCGCCCAGATCGAAGTCGCCGCCAGGGCCGATCGAATAAACCTGCGTGCCCTGGTAGACGCCCGAGGACATCTTCAGCGGATCTGGCGTGCGCAGTTCGTAAGTAAAGTCCAGAGACTCGTAACCAAACCCGGGAATGAGGAATTTAGCCTGCTTGCCACACACCGTTTCTTCAGGCGTCAGCCAGAAGAATTGGAAACCGGTGTGACCGTAATAGGTTGTGGTGCCGATGGCCACGCATGGCCCCGGCGCTGTTCGCCAGTCGCTTCCCCACAATGCCGTATGCGCCCTGACATACTCCGTTTCCCCTGTCAGCTCCATCACGGAATCGCTGAGCCTGTAAACGCCGCCCATCCCGGCAATGCGCACCTCGACCGTGGCGGACTCTCCGGTCTCGCGGTTCAACACCGTCAACGCTCGCCAGGCGGCTGGCGTCTTGATCATCGCGCCTTTACGCACGTCCTCTTGGTTGGGTTGGATCGCGCCTTGGACTCCAACCTTCACGTGAGAACGCAAACTGAATATGCCGTAACTTTTGCAGATGGCGGGGTAAGCCCAGCAAAATCCTTCATTGCGCGTGGTGTTCTTGAACTCGTTTTTCTGTGGGTTACCAGGCTCAGGGTTGAAAGTGGCTGTAATCGGAAGCACGACTGCGACGGCCTGGAGGCTTGTCGCAACCAGGCAGGCCCCTATGAAAAGAGCCACTACCGAACGCCATGGGAAAACAGTCGAAACATTCATCGAGTTATGGACTCCAGAGATTGCGCAACACACATCAACCGGCGCTCTGCACGGCATCGCCAACATCGGCCAGCGTGTCTGGGCTGCAGCGCAAATCCCCGATCATCAACACATTGTTTTCAGTACGCCCACGGCTTGGGTCCAGCCGGAACTGACACAGCAACTGATTGCCATGACGCACTTCGAGGGTCGGTGAACCGGCGTTCATTTCCATCGAGAAGAACCCGTCCACTTCGCTGACCCCGCGACTGGCGTGGTTGATGATGTGGTGGCCCTTGAGTGGATTGCCCTGGGGATCGATCAGGCGACCGAGCACGGTGAGGGTTTGCATCACGCGAATCTGCCGATAGCCCACCCCGCCCTTGTTCAGGTGATAGCTGGAACGGGCCGGTTGAATGGTCGCGGCGGGGACATCGGTGCCCTCGAAATCGAAACTGACCGAGCTGCTTTTGTAAGCCGTGATCGGCACAAAATTGCGCCCGGGCTTGAGCACCGCACTGCCACCGCTCAAATCGTCGGCGCGCAGGGTAATGCCGTCGATGTCCGACTCGACATCGATGATCATGCCCGCACCACTGCGGTGGTATTGGCTGGTCATGACCATTTTTTGTCCGCCGACGGCCACGGTGCTGTCCAGGTTCAAACCGCCGGTGAGGTCGTTGTTGAACGACGAGCGCTGGATAAACCCGTCACCGTTGGCCAGGTCCGATTGCATCGACGCCATCGCGTTCAAACCGATGCCGTAGGTGTCGGTGATTGCCGTGGCCGAGACGCTCTGCAGCAGGTGATCCTGCAGGTCTTTGCGGTAGGTGAGCGAGGCATTGTTATCGCGCCCGCCATCGCGATCGGTGCGGGTGCCGATGCTGCCGGACCACTGCTCTCCCGGGCCGCCCAGCGCGATGTTCACACTCAGGTCGAGGCCGCGATTGCGATCATTGCCCGAACTGAAACTACCCGGACGGTCGAACAACGACAGGCGCCAGTTGGCATCGCTGCCGAACAGTTGAGTGCGTTGGTTCCATCCCAGATCCAGGCCGACGCCTTCGGTGTTGCCCTCGCTGTGGGACACCCGGGCATTGACCGAACTTTTACTGGTGAGTCGATGATTCAACGATAAGGAAGAGTTGCTGGTCTGACCGATAAAGACGTTGCGCTGCCGCACGCGCGTGCCGTCCGGCAGGGTGTCGTACAGCCGAGTGGTGTCGAGCCAGCTGCGGTTATGGCTGGCGACGAGGCTACCGCTGCCATAGGAATACAGTCCCTGCACATCGAGGCCGGTGCCGTAGTCTTCGGTTCTGTAGACGTTGGCGAAAAGGCTGGCGTTGTTGACGATCGTCCAGTCAACCGACGTGCCGTATTGCAGCGAGTCGCGGACCTGCCGCCCTGTCAGGCCGAGGATCACACGCGGGTGCCACAGGAAGTTGAATGCGGCACCGGCGGTCATGTCGCCAGCGGCCTGCTGTTCCCAGTTGCTGAGCAATTTGGATTCGCGACCGGCGAACAGGTTGTAGCGCCAGCGCTCGTCATGATTGCGCCAATTGCTCGGCTTGTAGACCAGCTCCAGGGTGCTGGAGGTGATCTGGCCGTCTTCGATCAGGCGCACTTCCACTTCATAAATCCCGCCGGGCAGCGGACGCGTATCGAGGGTCTGCAACCCTGCCGGGACTGCCTGAGTGTTGATCAGCAATCCGTCGCGGTAAATTTCCACAGAGCCCAGTCGATTGGCCGTGACATAGATCGGATAAACCGCCGGTTTCGGATTGTTGATCGCCAGGCTGTCGGAGCTGCCATACATGACGCCCAACGCGGTATCGGGGCTCGTGCCAAACGTACGCGGCTGACGGGTCAGGCCTTCGGAGGTGGGCGTGAAATAGCCCAGGCGCAGAAAGTTGCCCTGCAATTCACGCTGGGTGAAAAGCTCATGCACCGCGTGATAGGTCTGGTTGTCGACACCGCCCAGGCGCGACAGCTGCATGTTGACCGCTTGGGTCCAGTTGCCCAGGCTGCTGCTGGCTTCCAGACCGTAACGACCCCCGAGGTCCTGGTTCTGGCCACCATTGAGGTTCAACTGGTTGCGCACGATCAAGCCAGTGCTGCCGCCTTCGGGCAGGTTGTAATACTGCTGCACTTGATCGTCCCGTTCGGCGTTCTCCGTGAGAATCGACACCAACGAGTTTTCGAGGCTGTAGTGCACGGCCAACAGTTGTTCGGGGCAGTTGGCCTGGCAGGCGCCCAGCGTCACGCCTTGTTTCAGATGGTTGGCCCAGATGTCGCGTTCGCTGGGCTGGATTGTGCTGTCGCCGACATCATTGAAGTCAACCAGGGTGATTCGATCGTCGCGGGTCAACACGACCATCGCTTCACCGAGAAATTGTTGATCAAGTTCCACGCGCACCGCCAGCGGCACATCAAAGAAGTGCTCTTCGAACTCGCTCGGTAAACCCTTGGCTTGCGCAAGCAAACTTCGGGGCGTGTGGCCGTTATCCGCTGGCGCGGCCAGGGCGGTTGCACAAAAACATAGGGCAAGCGCCGTCGCGATGGGAGTCATCGGGAACATGAACGAAATACTCTGAAGATAAATGCGTTGAAACCCGATCGACAGGCAGTGGCTACCCATCGACCGGTAAGTGCTAACGAATAAGGCTGAGCCTTAAGTCATGGCTGACTTAGATGCGCGGAACGGCATCGAAAACCACGACTGGATTGGCCGTGTAAACACCTGTCTGAGTGCTGCCCGGCAGGGCGGCGCTAATCACCAGATCAGCCCGCATGCCCGCGTTGGATTCGGTATCGCCGACCACTTCTTTGGAAGTACCGGTCAAGGTTACGCCGTTGAAGACGTAGGTCAGCGCGAGGAAGTCTTTGCCGTTGTGCAGGGGTTGCGGACCACCTTCCACATAAGCATTGACCGAACCGAGAGAGTGGCGAATATCGTAAGTCGCACGCAGCGGGGCCAAGCTCTCGGTTACCACGTTCCAGGACATTTTTTCATCTTTACCGAAGTCAGGATTCACCGGTTGGGCGTGGAATTGCCAGGTGGGGATATTAGCGCTGATGTTGATGGACGAGCGCGCTTCATCCGCAGCGAACGCCATTGAAGAGCTCAGGGCCAGGAGGGTCATCGGAACGGCGACTGCAAACTTCTTGAACATTATTAAGTACCTGTCTATTTCAAAGGATTGGGCCGAGAAAAGTCTTGAAATGCGAATACCACTCAATACAACGATGGCGAATTCTCTTAACTTTCGACGCCGGAGAATGATCGTCAAATCCGTTGAGAAAGTAAGTACGCAACTTCCTAAGAACAGGTAGTAACAACGACTTTCGAGCCGCAGGAGAAAAGTCAAAAAAGTACTAACAGCACTTCTTTACCCTCAGAGAAATACTACACACAGCGCTAACTAAAAAAGCACACAGATAAGAACTAACCAAACTTCTGTAAGACCGGCACTACTTAACTCCCGGCACTCGGTTAATGATCAGCAGATTAACTTTATAATTAGTTCAATTACTCTAAAAAAGCAATCAACTCATCATTCATTGCCCGTGGTCTTTAAGCGCCGCCCAAGGACGACAGGATGGCGACCGTTGGTCCAGAACGCTTGCGCAAGCCATAAGATATATCTTAAGTTGTATCTAAACACGACGAGAGAAGACGAAAAAATGAGAGACCATCATTCCCATCGAGACCACAGCGACAGCCGTGACGGCTTCGAAAAACGCCCTGGCCCCGGCCGCGAACGCGGTGGGCGCGGCCCGCGGGTATTCGCCCCCGGCGATCTGAAACTGCTGTTGCTGGCGCTGATCGCCGAGCAGCCGTGCCATGGTTATGACCTGATCCGCCAGATCGAAAGCATGTTCGATGGCGCCTACAGCCCCAGCCCCGGCGTGATCTACCCGACCCTGACCTTTCTTGAAGAAAGCGAAATGATCCTCGGCGATGCCGAAGCTGGAAAAAAACGCTACAGCATCACCGACGCCGGACGTCTGTCATTAAGCGAGCAGGCCATTGCCCTGGACGGCGTGCGCATGCGCATCGAGGTCAGCAAGCGTTCGTTGCGCGGGCAAGACCGCCCGGCCGAGATCCACGAAGCGGTGCACAACCTGCGGCATGCCTTGCAAATGCATCACGGCCGCTGGAGCCCGGAGGAAATCCTGCGGGTGCGTGACCTGCTCAACAACACCGCCAAAGCCATCGTCGATGGCCCTGTCGTTCAATCTGTTCAGGAGAAGGCCGAATGACTGAAGTCATTGTGCAAACCATTCACCGCGTCAGCCACGAACTCAAACGCCGTCGCCTGGAAGTGCTGCGGGTGGTCGACCTGACCCCGCGCATGCGCCGGATCACCCTCGGCGGAGCGGAACTGGCCGGCTTCGTCAGCCTCGGTACGGACGACCACGTAAAGCTGTTTTTCCCGCAAACCGCTGCGGAACACGCCGCTCTGGAAACTTTGGTGCTGGGCGCCGGCAAGGACAATGGACCTCTGCCGGCGATGCGTGACTACACGCCCCGCCGTTACGACCTGGACACGCTGGAGCTGGACATCGACTTCGTATTGCACGGCGATGGCCCCGCCTCGACCTGGGCAGCACAGGCCACACCCGGCCAGTTCCTGCACATCGGCGGGCCACGGGGCTCGATGGTCGTGCCGGACATCTTCGACAGTTATCTGTTGATCGGCGACGAGACCGCCCTGCCCGCCATCGCCCGCCGCCTCGAAGGCCTGGCGGCCAACCGGCGCGCGCTGGTGGTGGTGGAAATCGAGAACGGTGCCGAACAGCAAGTCCTCGAAAGCCAGGCAGAGGTCAAGGTGATATGGGTCTTGCGCGAAGCCGGTCAGAACCACCTGCTGAGCACCGTGCAACAACTGCCAATGCCGAGCGGCGAGTTGTATGCGTGGATCGCCACAGAATCCAAAGCCTCACGACAGATCCGCCGCGTGCTGCTGGACGAGAAGGGTTTGAGTCAGGATCAGGTGAAAGCCGTCGGCTACTGGAAACTCGACGACAGCGACGAAGAGTAAGCGACAAACACCTGTGGCGAGGGAGCTTGCTCCCGCTGGGTCGCGAAGCAGCCCCAAAGCCATTCAATCGGGTTGTATCAGGCAGACCACATTACCCGGTTTACGACGGCTTCGCCGCCGAGCGGGAGCAAGCTCCCTCGCCACAATCGATGTTCACTTTGGATCTATGCCCACTCGGCCTGCCGCCGTCCCGCGCCACCGATCCAGTGCAATCAGCACAAACCCCAGCAATAAACACCTGCCAATGCCGAGCGGCGAGTTGTATGCGTGGATCGCGACAGAGTGCAATGCCTCACGCCAGATCCGCCGCGTGCTGCTGGACGAGAAGGGCTTGAGTCAGGACCAGGTGAAAGCCGTCGGCTACTGGAAACTCGACGACAGCGACGAGGAGTAAGCGACAAACACCTGTGGCGAGGGAGCTTGCTCCCGCTGGGTCGCGAAGCGACCCCAAAGCCATTCAATCGCGTTGTATCAGGCAGACCACATTACCCGGTTTACGACGGCTTCGCCGCCGAGCGGGAGCAAGCTCCCTCGCCACAATCGATGTTCACTTTGGATCTATGCCCACTCGGCCTGCCGCCGTCCCGCGCCACCGATCCAGCGCAATCAGCACAAACCCCAGCAATAAACACCTGCCAATGCCGAGTAGCGAGTTGTATGCGTGGATCGCGACAGAGTCCAAAGCCTCACGACAGATCCGCCGTGTGCTGCTGGACGAGAAGGGCTTGAGTCAGGATCAGGTGAAAGCCGTCGGCTACTGGAAACTCGACGACAGCGACGAGGAGTAAATGACAAACACTTGTGGCGAGGGGGCTTGCTCCCGCTGGGTTGCGAAGCGACCCCAAAGCCATTCAATCGGGTTGTATCAGGCAGACCACATTACCCGGTTTACGACGGCTTCGCCGCCGAGCGGGAGCAAGCTCCCTCGCCACAATCGATGTTCACTTTGGATCTATGCCCACTCGGCCTGCCGCCGTCCCGCGCCACCGATCCAGCGCAATCAGCACAAAGCCCAGCAATAAACACCTGCCAATGCCGAGTGGCGAGTTGTATGCGTGGATCGCGACAGAGTCCAAAGCCTCACGACAGATCCGCCGCGTGCTGCTGGACGAGAAGGGCTTGAGTCAGGATCAGGTGAAAGCCGTCGGCTACTGGAAACTCGACGACAGCGACGAAGAGTAAGCGACAAACACCCGTGGCGAGGGAGCTTGCTCCCGCTGGGTCGCGAAGCGACCCCAAAGCCATTCAATCGAGTTGTATCAGGCAGACCACATTACCCGGTTTACGACGGCTTCGCCGCCGAGCGGGAGCAAGCTCCCTCGCCACAATCGATGTTCACTTTGGATCTATGCCCACTCGGCCTGCCGCCGTCCCGCGCCACCGATCCAGCGCAATCAGCACAAAGCCCAGCAATAAACACCTGCCAATGCCGAGTGGCGAGTTGTATGCGTGGATCGCGACAGAATCCAGAGCCTCACGACAGATCCGCCGCGTGCTGCTGGACGAGAAGGGTTTGAGTCAGGATCAGGTGAAAGCCGTCGGCTACTGGAAACTCGACGACAGCGACGAGGAGTAATGACAAACACTTGTGGCGAGGGGGCTTGCCCCCGTTGGAGTGCGTAGCACTCCCAAAACCTGCAATCGGGCTTTGTCTGGCACACCGCGTTTAATGGGTTTAGGGCTGCTGCGCAACCCAACGGGGGCAAGCCCCCTCACCACATTTGATGTTCACTTTGAATCTATGCCCACTCGGCCTGCCCCAGTCCCGCGCCAGCGATCCAGCCCGACCACCACCAGCGCAATCAGCACAAACCCCAGCAATATCCCGCTGGCATTGATGAACACCTGGGGATAACCGAGTTTTTCGACATCAATAAAGGGATACGGGTAAAGCCCCAGCGAGTGCCCGCGCAGCAAGGTAAAAGCGAAATACAGCACCGGGTAAATCGCCCACAAACCGATGTGCCCAAGGCGCAAGGTGCCCTTGGGTACGCACCGCCACCAATAGAACAGAAACAGCAGCGGCATGATGTCATGCAACAACTCGTCGGCAATGAACTGCCAGCCCTGCGGATGCCACAAATGCCGCAACAACAGGCTGTACGCCAGGCCGACCAGGGTAATGCTCACGGCAATCCCGCTGCTGACCCACGGCTGTAAAAAAAACGTACGGCCCTTCGACTCACGTGCAGTCACGGCGCAAGTCAGCACCGTCGCCACCAGCGTATTGGTCAGGACCGTAAAGTAACTGAAGTAACTCACCAGCCCACCCAGCTGGCTGGCGCTGACACTCCAGCGGCCGTAAAACACCAGGTACAGCTGAATGCTCAATCCCAGCCAGCCCAGCACGGCGGCCGAGTGGGCAAAACGGCTCATGACGGGCGACAGTCGAGTCGACTCGGCGGGCATCTATATTCCTTAGAGCGGACGTTTGGTGCGCATCAGCTTCACGTAGAGTTTTTCGACTTTCTCACGGGCCCACGGGGTTTTGCGCAGGAAGGTCAGGCTCGACTTGATACTCGGATCGCTCTTGAAGCAGCGAATGTCGATGCGCTCGGCCAGCCCCGACCATTCGTAGTGTTGAACCAGCGTGTTAAGGATCTGTTCCAGGGTCACGCCGTGCAGCGGGTTGGTGTTCTGTTCGGTCATGCCGGGCCTTTGAACGAAGAAAGTAGAGGAAGCCGCGCACCTTAGCCGAGGGTGTCCTGCGGTGGAAGGACTCTGTGCGCTATCGGTTAAATGTAGGTGAACTCTGAAAGTTCGCAGCCTGCGGGTGTTCACCTTCCGATGTGGAGCTGCCACAGGCTGCGATCTTTTCAAGGATGACCGCACACTGTTACCAAATCCGAAATGATCCATGTCAAGAAAAGCCCTTTCTCTCTTTGTTACAGATCATTATCCTTGCAGGCCTAAAAGCTGAATCGCTTCACCTGCCCGATTTCCCTTCGCAGCGTTCAGCTCTCTTCCCCTAAAAGACCAAGAATTCCTTCTCTATGCCTGACATTCAGACTTTGCGAGACAGCGCTGTCCGCCCCACTATTGCTGCTCGAAAAGCCATAAGCCTGATCGGTGGGCTCAGCGCCCTCGGCCTTGCCACTTGCACTCAAGCTGCCCCTGCATTCGATAGCGACTCACCGTGGATGCTCGGCGACTGGAACGGCACACGCACCGAACTCGCGGAAAAAGGCTACGACTTCAAGCTCGACTACACCGGCGAGATGGGCAGCAACCTGCACGGCGGCTACGACCATGATCGCACCGCGCGCTACAGCGACCAGTTCGGCCTCGGCACGCACCTGGACCTGCAAAAGATCCTCGGCTGGCACGACGCTGAATTTCAGCTGACCATCACCGAACGCAACGGCAACAACATCAGCAACGACCGGGTCAATGATCCGCGTGTCGGCGGCTTCACCTCGGCCCAGGAAGTCTGGGGCCGTGGTCAGACCACCCGGCTGACGCAGATGTGGTATCAGCAGAAATTCTTCGATCAGAAACTCGACATCAAGGCCGGCCGTTTTGGCGAAGGCGAAGACTTCAACAGCTTCCCCTGCGACTTCCAGAACCTGGCGTTTTGCGGCTCCCAGGTCGGTAACTGGGCCGGTGGCATCTGGTACAACTGGCCAGTCAGCCAATGGGCGCTGCGGGTCAAATATCACCTGACGCCCGAGCTCTACGCCCAAATCGGTGCGTACGAGCAGAACCCGTCGAACCTGGATCGCGACAACGGCTTCAAGCTCAGCGGCAGCGGCACCCAAGGCACGGTGCTGCCGGTGGAGCTGGTGTGGACACCGAAGCTCAATGGCCTGCCGGGCGAATACCGCGCCGGTTACTACTACAGCAGCGCCAAGGCCACCGACGTCTACAAGGACAACAACGGCCAACCCGCCGCCCTGAGTGGTCAGCCCTACCGCAGCGCATCGAGCAAGCACGGCGTCTGGCTGGGCGTGCAGCAGCAACTGACCAGCCGCGCCAGCGATAACTCGCGAGGCTTGAGTGTGTTTGCCAACGGCACGATGCACGACAAAAAGACCAACGCCGTCGACAACTATGTCCAGGCCGGCGTCGTCTACAAAGGCCTGTTCGATGCCCGCAGCAAAGACGACATCGGCTTCGCCATGGCCCGGGTCCACGTCAACCCGGCCTTCCGCAAAAACGCCGAGGCAATCAATCAGGCGCACGCGGTCTTCGACTTCAACGACCCGTCCTACCTGCCGCCACAAGACACCGAATACAGCGCCGAACTCTATTACGGCGTGCATGTAACCAACTGGCTGACCGTACGCCCGAACCTGCAATACATCCGCCATCCCGGTGGCGTGAATGAGGTCGATGACGCGCTGATCGGCGGGATTAAGGTGCAATCGTCGTTCTAAAACCCTTACTGAAACCTGCCCGTACCTGATCGTCATCTACAGTGAACAGGCGCGGGACTACTTAAACGTCACGGAGAACCACACTATGAGCACTGATGGTGCTTTGAGTCGAAGCCGCCTGCTACCGAGCCTGCTCGGTATCGTGCTTCTGCTAATGGGCCTGGCCTTGCTGGCCGGGGGGATCAAGCTGAGCATGCTCGGCGGCTCGCTGTATTACCTGCTGGCCGGGATCGGCCTGGTGCTGACCGGGATTTTGCTGCTGGCTGCCCGCCGTGCAGCATTGGGCCTGTACGCCGTGGTGCTGTTCGCCAGTACGGTGTGGGCGCTGTGGGAAATCGGCCTCGACTGGTGGCAACTGGTGCCACGTCTGTCGTTGTGGTTCGCCCTTGGCGTAGTCCTGCTGTTGCCGTGGTTCCGCCGTCCGCTGCTGCGTGATGGCGCCGCTCCGCTGGGCACTGCCGCGCTGAGCGTGGCCGTGGTTCTGGCCGGCGCCACCGCCGTTGCCAGCCAATTCACCCACCCGGGTGAGATCATGGGCGAGTTGGGCCGCGACACTGCCGACATGACCAGCACCGCGCCAGCAATGCCCGAAGGCGAGTGGCAGGCCTATGGCCGCACCGAATTCGGCGACCGCTACTCGCCGCTGAAACAGATCACCCCGGCCAACGTCGGCAAGCTGCAGGAAGCCTGGCGCATCCGCACCGGCGACCTGCCGACCGCCGATGACCCGGTGGAACTGACCAACGAGAACACCCCGCTGAAGGTCAACGGCATGCTCTATGCCTGCACCGCCCACAGCAAGGTGCTGGCGCTGGACCCGGACACCGGCAAGGAACTCTGGCGCTTCGACCCGCAGATCAAGAGCCCGGTGGGCTTCAAGGGCTTCGCCCACATGACCTGCCGTGGCGTTTCCTACTACGACGAGAACGCCTACGCCAAGGCTGACAACGCTTCGGCCGCAGTCATCTCCGAAGCTGGCAAAGCGGTTGCGCAAGCCTGTCCGCGTCGCCTCTACCTGCCCACCGCCGATGCTCGCCTGATCGCCCTGAACGCCGACACCGGCAAAGTCTGCGAAGGCTTCGGCGATCACGGCGTGGTTGACCTGACCCAAGGTATCGGTCCGTTCACCCCCGGTGGCTACTACGCGACCTCGCCGGCAGCGATCACCCGTGATCTGGTGATCATGGGCGGCCACGTCACCGACAACGAATCGACCAACGAGCCGTCGGGCGTAATCCGCGCCTTCGACATCCGCGACGGTCACCTGGTCTGGAACTGGGACAGCGGCAACCCTGAAGCGACCGAGCCTTTGGCACCGGGCAAGACCTACACCCGCAACTCGCCGAACATGTGGTCGCTGGCCAGCGTCGACGAGAAACTCGGCATGGTCTACCTGCCGCTGGGCAACCAGATGCCTGACCAGTGGGGTGCCGACCGCACGCCGGGCGCAGAGAAATTCAGCGCCGGCATGGTGGCCCTGGACCTGGCGACCGGCAAAGTGCGCTGGAACTTCCAGTTCACCCACCACGACCTGTGGGACATGGACGTCGGCAGCCAGCCGACCCTGCTCGACATGAAAACCGCCGACGGCATCAAGCCGGCGCTGATCGCACCGACCAAGCAGGGCAGCCTGTATGTGCTCGACCGTCGCAACGGCACACCGATCGTGCCGATTCGCGAAGTGCCGGCGCCGCAAGGCGCAGTCACCGGCGACCATACCGCGCCGACCCAGGCTCGCTCGGACCTCAACCTGCTCGCTCCGGATCTGACCGAGAAGGCCATGTGGGGCGCCAGCCCGTTCGACCAGATGCTCTGCCGCATCCAGTTCAAGCAACTGCGCTACGAAGGCCAGTACACCCCGCCGTCATTGCAGGGCAGCTTGATCTATCCGGGTAACGTTGGTGTGTTCAACTGGGGCAGCGTGTCGCTCGACCCGGTTCGCCAGATGCTGTTCACCAGCCCGAACTACATGGCATTCGTCTCCAAACTGATCCCGCAGGCTGAAGTGGCTGCCGGGAGCAAGCGCGAGAGCGAGACCTCCGGCGTCCAACCCAACACCGGCGCGCCATACGCGGTGACCATGCACCCGTTCATGTCGCCATTCGGCGTACCGTGCCAGGCTCCGGCCTGGGGCTACGTCGCCGGTATCGACCTGACCACCAGCAACGTGGTGTGGAAACGCAAGAACGGCACCAGCCGCGACAGCTCGCCACTGCCTATCGGCCTGCCAATCGGCGTGCCAAGCATGGGCGGCTCGATCGTCACCGCCGGCGGCGTCGGCTTCCTCAGCGGCACCCTGGACCAGTATCTGCGCGCCTATGACGTCAACAACGGCAAGGAACTCTGGAAGTCGCGCCTGCCGGCCGGCGGCCAGGCCACACCGATGACCTACACCGGCAAGGACGGCAAACAGTACGTGCTGCTGGTAGTTGGCGGCCATGGTTCGCTGGGCACCAAAATGGGCGACTATGTGATCGCTTACAAACTGTCGGAATAAGCGTTAACCGCAGTTAAAACGAAGGCGACTACCGCGAGGTAGTCGCCTTTTTTGTGGCCCACAAATCACTGATACAACACCGTACTGTGGCGAGGGAGCTTGCTCCCGCTCGAGTGCGAAGCGCTCGCAAACCCAGCGAACCGGGTGTGCCTGACAAAACCCGATTGCAGGTTTTGGGGCTGCTTCACAGCCCAGCGGGGGCAAGCCCCCTCGCCACAGGTTGTGTGTTTATCCAATGAGTAGGACTCAGAGAAGCTTCCGACATGGTTTTCAGGTTGTCGGTGGGAAGCCGCATCACTAGTCTTTGGTGGTCGCTGCCAATTCAGCGACCGGGTTTGACCGTCCGAGCACACTCTAGGCGCACTTAGGAGCGTCACCATGCACAAAGTCACCCCCGATTTCCCAGAAGCCCCAAGCACTTCCCCTTACGCCTCCACCGACTCCAAAAAACTCCACGACGCTGCCGAGCGGGCGCTGGATCACTACCTCAAACCACCGTTCGACAAGGGCAACCTGCCCGACAAACGCCCCTCCAACATCTTCGCGGTCATCCCTGATCTGGATAACGAAACCCTGCTGGCGCATGCCTCGGAAACCTTCGCCTCGGTCAATGTACTGGCCAGCGATTTGGCATTCGAGCTGGAAGGCACGCGCCGACATGTGGCGCTGGCGATTCAGCAGATGATCTCGTTGGGGGAACTATTGGTTAATCGGGCACTGGATAATTTCGATCAGCCAGAAGCGCCGTAACACCCGACGGTGGGAGGGCCGCCCGGCCCGCCCCACCGTTTTGATTGATGTACATCCGCGAATGATTGCGGTCGTTCCCACGCTCTGCCTCAGCTCACGAATCGTGACGCAGAGCGTCACAGGATGCATTCCTTTGCTACGCGTGAGAACGAGATCCAAGCCGTACGCGCTCTTACCACTCAGGCCGGCCGGCAGGCCGCCGTGCTTTGCTGTTGATCTTGATCCACCCGCCCCTTCGGCAGGCCGAGCGCAGGTGTTCATCAGGGGGTTGGCGCGCAGCGCCGTACGGCGCAGCCGGACACATCGAGAGGAGGTCGTCGCGAAGCAGACCGTAGGCGATGCCCCCTGATGGACACCGGAGTGAGGGAACGCCGAGCCTAGGCGAGGTGCCGTACGCTTGGGGCGAGCGTTTTTTTGCTTACTTTTTTTAGGCGCTTGTAAAAAAAGTGAGTCGCCGTCAGGCGAAACCCCAAGTGGCCGTTACCGCAGGAATGGATATGTACACCTGCAAGAGGTTGGCCGGCTATCAGGCCGCCATCGCGAGCAAGCTCGGCTCCTACAATAGTTGGGTGAATACACTCTATGAAACACCCGCTAACAACCGCCCCCCATTGAAACCACCCACCACCTGCCCCATCTATCCCTCATACCCCATTGCGCAGGTGCCCCATGAGCGACCAGCAAGAATTCCCGGAAAACCCGAGCGACTACGCCGACCCCGAAAACGCCGAACACCCCACCTCAACAGGCAAAGGCCTGGCCCTGCCCGGCCAGAACCTGCCGGACAAGGTCTACATCATCCCGATTCACAACCGCCCGTTCTTCCCCGCGCAAGTACTGCCGGTGATCGTCAACGAAGAACCCTGGGCCGAAACCCTCGACCTGGTCGCCAAATCCGAACATCACTCGCTCGCGCTGTTCTTCATGGACACCCCGCAGGAAGACCCACGGCACTTCGACACCTCCGCCCTGCCGCTTTACGGCACCCTGGTGAAGATCCATCACGCCAGCCGCGAAAACGGCAAACTGCAATTCGTCGCCCAGGGCCTGACCCGCGTACGCCTCAAGACCTGGCTCAAGCACCATCGCCCACCGTACCTGGTGGAAGTCGAATACCCGCACCAGCCAAGCGAGCCGACCGATGAGGTCAAGGCCTACGGCATGGCGCTGATCAACGCGATCAAGGAACTGCTGCCGCTCAACCCGCTGTACAGCGAAGAGCTGAAAAACTACCTCAACCGCTTCAGCCCCAACGATCCGTCGCCACTGACCGACTTCGCCGCCGCCCTGACCTCGGCCACCGGCAGCGAGCTGCAAGAAGTGCTCGACTGCGTGCCAATGCTCAAGCGCATGGAAAAAGTCCTGCCGATGCTGCGCAAGGAAGTCGAAGTCGCGCGCTTGCAGAAAGAAATCTCTGCCGAGGTGAACCGCAAGATCGGCGAGCACCAGCGCGAGTTTTTCCTCAAGGAACAACTTAAGGTCATCCAGCAGGAACTGGGGCTGACCAAGGACGACCGCAGCGCCGACGTCGAGCAGTTCGAGCAGCGGCTGGTGGGCAAGGTCCTGCCGCCACAGGCACAGAAACGCATCGAAGAGGAAATGAACAAGCTGTCGATCCTCGAAACCGGCTCGCCGGAATACGCCGTCACCCGCAACTACCTGGAGTGGGCGACAGCGGTGCCGTGGGGCGTTTATGGCGAGGACAAACTCGACCTCAAACACGCGCGCAAAGTCCTCGACCAACACCACGCCGGGCTCGACGACATCAAGGACCGGATCCTCGAATTCCTTGCAGTCGGCGCCTACAAAGGTGAGATCGCCGGCTCCATCGTGTTGCTGGTCGGCCCGCCGGGCGTGGGCAAGACCAGCGTCGGTAAATCCATCGCCGAGTCGCTGGGGCGACCGTTCTATCGCTTCAGCGTCGGCGGTATGCGCGATGAAGCCGAGATCAAGGGCCACCGCCGCACCTACATCGGCGCGCTGCCGGGCAAACTGGTCCAGGCGTTGAAAGACGTTGAAGTGATGAACCCGGTGATCATGCTCGACGAAATCGACAAGATGGGCCAAAGCTTCCAGGGCGACCCGGCCTCGGCGCTGCTGGAAACCCTCGACCCGGAACAGAACGTCGAATTCCTCGACCATTACCTGGACCTGCGTCTGGACCTGTCGAAAGTGCTGTTCGTCTGCACCGCCAACACCCTGGACTCGATTCCAGGTCCGTTGCTCGACCGGATGGAAGTGATTCGCCTGTCGGGTTACATCACCGAAGAAAAGGTCGCCATTGCCAAGCGTCACCTGTGGCCAAAACAGCTTGAGAAAGCCGGGGTGTCGAAAACCAGCCTGTCCATCAGCGACAGCGCGCTGAAAGCCCTGATCGACGGTTACGCCCGCGAAGCCGGGGTACGCCAGTTGGAAAAACAACTGGGCAAACTGGTGCGCAAAGCGGTGGTGAAGCTGATCGACGAACCGAAAGCTGTGATCAAGATCGGCCCCAAAGACCTCGAAGCCTCACTCGGCATGCCGGTGTTTCGCAACGAACAAGTGCTGTCCGGCACCGGGGTCATCACCGGCCTGGCCTGGACCAGCATGGGCGGCGCAACCTTGCCGATCGAAGCCACGCGCATTCACACCCTCAACCGCGGCTTCAAGCTCACCGGGCAACTGGGCGATGTGATGAAGGAATCGGCCGAGATCGCCTACAGCTACGTCAGCTCGCACCTCAAGCAATTCGGTGGCGACGCGAAGTTCTTCGACGAAGCCTTCATCCACCTCCACGTGCCAGAAGGTGCAACACCGAAAGATGGCCCAAGCGCCGGCGTAACCATGGCCAGCGCCCTGCTCTCACTGGCGCGCAACCAGCCGCCGAAAAAAGGCGTGGCCATGACCGGTGAACTGACGCTGACCGGGCACGTGCTGCCGATTGGCGGGGTCCGCGAGAAGGTGATCGCGGCGCGGCGGCAGAAGATCTTCGAACTGATCTTGCCCGAACCGAACCGTGGCAGTTTTGAGGAACTCCCGGATTACCTGAAGGAAGGGATCACCGTGCACTTCGCCAAGCGCTTTGCGGATGTGGCGAAGGTGTTGTTCTGACACCTGATGCACTGTTCATTAACGCCACCTGTCGGAACTGGTATTTCTAACAGGTGGCGCTTACCTTCTGGGCTGATAAAACGGTTGCTCACCCCCGCATTCAAGAGTGAGCAATCATGGAAGAGAAAATCATTGCATTAACCCCTCCCGTTATCTTGAACCCAAAAGAAGGAGACAAGATTGATACGCTGATACTGGAGGGGACGGGCAAAGCAGGTGCTGCAATTTTAATGGAATCAAACTTCCTCGACGGGCATGAGAGTCCATGGATAAAAAAGACGGAGGTGAAGTCGGATGGACACTGGCAATACCCTGTCATCGATAAGGGCGCCGAGATCCCTAGAGAGCTCTGGTTTCGTGCCAAGCAGGAACAATATTGGCCACCCGAAATGTCGGAGCCAAGCGAAAAGGTTTTCTTCACGAAATTGCTCGCGCTGCCGGTCATTACTAAGCCCATCGCTGGAGATTCACTGCATCAGCACGAACAAATGATTAAAGGCACCGGTCTTTACATAAACACCAATATTGAAATTGAACTGACAAAAACTACCCCTCCTGCCCTCACTTATCACACCACAACTAACACCGATGGAGCGGGATGGTGGGAGGCAACCCCAAAATGGTCTTTGATGCCCGGCCCCTATGTACTCAAATGCAGGCAAATATTTAAAGAGCATACTTCGCGGTGGAGTGACGACTTGCTCGTAACAGTTGAGTGACACCAACTCTCCTCTGAAAAACAGCCATGCACTTTGCGGATGTGGCGAAGGTGTTGTTCTGACAGTGATGTAGCGCCATTACCATCGCCATCGTGGGCAAGCCTTGCTCCTACGGTCCGCACAATCTGTAGGAGCAAGGCTTGCCCGCGATGGCGTCAGCACTCACGACGCCAAACCTTCGGCCGTCCCGGTCGGGACCGTCACACTTTGATTCATCTTCGGTTATGCTCGCCGTTCGTCGTGATTACCGGAGTTCCCGATCCAATGTCCCCTACCCGTCTGCTTCTGCCCCTGAGCCTCGCCCTGCTGGCCGCCTGCGCCACTCAACCGAAACACAACGTGACGGTGGAAAAACAAAGCGAATGCCCGGTGCAACTGAACAACGGGCAACACCTGATCCTGACCCTGCCAAGCAACCCGACCACCGGTTATCGCTGGGCGATCCAGGATTCGGCTGGCGGTGTGCTGCGGGCGATCAGCCCCGAGGTTTACAGCAACCCGGAGAACACCGGGTTGGTGGGCAGTGGCGGGCAATCGACCTGGCGCTTTCAAGCCTTCGCCGCAGGCAACGGGCGTTTGCGCCTGACTTATCAACAGCCGTGGGAACCGGAAGTCGAACCCGCGCAAACCTTCGACTGCGCGATTTCGGTTAACTGATCATGGGCTGGCTGATTCTGGCGCTGATGGGCGCGGTAACGTTTCTCTACGGAGTGAGCGTGCACGCCGCGTTGCTGTGCCTAGTGGTCAAACCGTTGCCGGTGTTGGCGCTGCTCGGCTGGCTGCACGACGCGCCGCCCAGCGACTATCGGCGCTGGATCAGCCTTGGCCTGATGTTTTCCGTGCTCGGCGATGTGCTGCTGGCGTGGCCGGGGGATTTGTTTGTGTTTGGCCTCGGCGCGTTTCTGGTGGCGCACCTGGTGTACTTGAAAGCCTACTTGAGTGATTGCCGACGCCTGGCGCTGGCGCCGCTGATCTTCGCGCTAGGCGTCGGTGCCGTGCAGCTGGGGATCCTGATCAGCCATGGCCTGGGACCGTTGCTGGTTCCGGTGATCGTCTACGGCGTGGCCATCAGCGCCATGCTCTGGCGCGCCCTGGCCCGTTTGGGCAGCGACGTGCCCAAGCGTTCGGCGCTGTTGGCGGCTGCTGGCGCGCTGGCGTTTGTGTTCTCCGACAGCGTGATCGGCATCAGCCGTTTTGTCGTGCCGTTCGAGGCTGCGCCCTACGTGATCATCCTCAGCTACTGGCTGGGGCAATGGGGGATTACCGCGTCGGCGTTCCACCAGAAACCGCGCTGAACCCTGTGGCGAGGGGGCTTGCCCCCGTTGGGGCGCGTAGCGGCCCTAAAAACAGTCAATGCGTTTTTAGCTGGATAGACCCTTTGCGAGTGCTACGCACTCCAACGGGGGCAAGCCCCCTCGCCACAACAGCCCGCTCGCCGCACAGATTGCGTGAACCAGGCGGTTTATCAGACAACCCGCGCATCCACGCGCCAAGTTGGCTAAAATGCCGGCCTTTTCCACATCCGCCGCTGGAACCGCCGTGAGCAAAGAATCCGATCGCCTTTTCGCCCAGCCTTTGGCCCAGGTGCCTGACTTCGCCTTTAACGAGGACGTGGTGCGGGTGTTCCCGGACATGATCAAGCGCTCGGTGCCGGGTTACCCGACCATTGTCGAAAACCTCGGCGTGCTCGCGGCGCAGTTCGCCCAACCGGGTAGCGTGCTCTACGACCTGGGTTCTTCCCTCGGCGCAGTGACCCAGGCCCTGCGTCGTCATGTGCGTACCGACGGTTGCCGGGTAATCGCGGTGGATAACTCCGCCGCCATGGTCGAGCGTTGCCGCGAATACCTCAACGGCCAGGACTCGATGTTCCAGGAGCTGCTGCCGGTTGAAGTGATCGAAGGCGACATTCTCGCGCTGGAGTTCAAACCGGCCTCGGTGGTGGCGCTGAACTTCACCCTGCAATTCATCGCCCCGGACCAACGCCTGGCCCTGCTCGGGCGCATTCGTCAGTCGCTGTTGCCGGGCGGTGCACTGATTCTGTCGGAAAAGCTGCGTTTCGAAGACGCCGAAGAACACGCGCTGCTCACCGACCTGCACATCGCCTTCAAACGCGCCAACGGCTACAGCGAACTGGAAATCGCCCAGAAGCGCAGCGCCATCGAAAACGTCATGAAGCCCGACAGCCTCCAGGAACACCGCGAACGCCTGCTGGCCGCCGGGTTCTCGAAAGTCGTGCCGTGGTTCCAGTGTCTTAACTTTGCCTCGTTGATTGCCTTGCCATGATTGATCTGTCTCCCCTCGCCCGCCGTCTGGCCGGTACGCCACTGGCCGGTTGGGCCAACACCCTGCAAGCGCAACTCGACGTGAAAATGGAAAAAGGTCACGGCGACCTCGAGCGCTGGCAGAGCGCGCTGGACGCCTTGCCGAAGCTCCAGCCGAGTGAAATCGATCTGCTGAACGGCCTGACACTCGACACTGACTGCGACGATGAAACCCGCGCGCAAATGCGTACCGCATTGATGGGCTTGTCGCCTTGGCGCAAAGGCCCGTTCGATCTGTTCGGCGTGCACGTCGATACCGAATGGCGCTCGGACTGGAAGTGGTCGCGGGTCGCCCCGCACCTCGACCTCAAAGGTAAACGCATCCTCGATGTCGGCTGCGGTAACGGCTACTACATGTGGCGCATGCTCGGCGCGGGTGCCGACAGCGTGATCGGCGTCGATCCGAACTGGCTGTTTTTCTGCCAGTTCCAGGCAGTGCAGCGTTACCTGTCCGAGCCCAACGCCTGGCACCTGCCATTTCCTTTTGAAGACCTGCCACCGAATCTGGAAGGCTTCGACACCGTGTTTTCCATGGGCGTGTTCTACCATCGCCGCTCGCCGATCGAGCATTTGCTGGCGCTGAAGGATTGTCTGGTCAAGGGCGGTGAGCTGGTGCTGGAAACGCTGGTGATCGAAGGTGACGAGCAGCAGGTGCTGGTACCGGAAGACCGCTATGCGCAGATGCGCAACGTCTGGTTCCTGCCGTCGGTGCCGGCGCTGATGCTCTGGCTACGCCGCGCCGGATTCAGCGATGTGCGCTGCGTGGATGTCAGCGTGACTACGGTTGAAGAACAACGCGGGACCGAGTGGATGAAGTATCAGTCGCTGAGCGACTTCCTCGATCCGGACGATCACAGCAAGACCATTGAAGGTCTGCCAGCGCCGATGCGCGCGGTGATCGTCGCCAAAAAATAACGCAGCACACCTGTGGCGAGGGAGCTTGCTCCCGCCGGCCGGTCCGCGCTCGGGCGAAGCAGTCGTAAACCAGTAGCCGCTCTATATCTGATGGATCGCGGTGTTTGTTTTTTGGGGCCGCTTCGCGCCCCAGCGGGAGCAAGCTCCCTCGCCACAAAAGCCCGCTTGTATGTTTAGACTTGAAGGGGTGGGTGTTTATTCTGTTGGCTTGGCGCGTCGGGCCTTGAAGAACTCGCTCAGCACCGTGCCGCACTCTTCGGCCAAGACCCCGCCTTCGACCAGCACCCGGTGGTTGAGAAAGCCCTGGGTGAAGAACTGCCCCTGGCTTTGCACGATCCCGGCCTTGGGCTCCAGCGCCCCGTAGACCACCCGCGCAATCCGTGAATGCACGATCAAACCGGCGCACATGCTGCACGGCTCCAGCGTGACGTACAGCGTGCTGCCCGGCAGGCGATAGTTGCTCACGGCCTGCGCCGCAGCGCGGATAGCGACCATCTCGGCGTGGGCGCTGGGGTCGCTGCCGCTGATCGGGCAATTGAAGCCACGGCCGATGATTTCACCGTCCTGCACCAGCACCGCACCCACCGGCACTTCACCGAGGGCGGCACCTTGCGCGGCCAGCGCCAGGGCCTCACGCATGAAGTCCTGATCGCGGCTACGGTCGATGATCTTCGCCGGGCGTATCTGACGCATCAGGCCACCTCGATGGCGGCCATCAGGCCGGTTTCCATGTGATCGATCACATGGCAGTGGAACATCCATACCCCGGGGTTATCCGCCACCAGCGCCACCTGGGCGCGCTCGTTCTTGCCCAGCAGGTAGGTGTCGGTGAAATACGGGATGATCTTTTTGCGGTTCGAGGCAATGACCTTGAAGCTCATGCCGTGCAAGTGAACCGGGTGCTGGTACTGGGTCATGTTCTTCAATTCGAAAATGTAGCTTTTGCCTTTTTTCAGCGTAGCAATCGGGCGGTCGGCACAGGTTTTATCGGTGATGTCCCAGGCCTTGCCATTGATCTGCCAGAGGCTCGGCGGCTTGCCATTATCGACGTTCACCGAGACCGATCCAACCCACTCGAAATTGAAGTTGAGCTTCTCGGCATTGGCCAGGTCCGGCTCGGAAATCGGGTTGGCCGGCAGCGCCGGTGGCCACTGGGTTGGCGCGTCATTGTTGGCCACCGAACGCAAGGTGCCAATACGCACCGGCCCGTTACGCAGCGACAATTCTTCACCCGCCGCCGGGGCCTTGATCGCCAGGCAAATCCGCATGCCGGGGCCCAGCCAGTATTCCTTACCCAGCGGACGCGGCTCGATCGGGTTGCCGTCGAGCGCGTAGATCTGCGCTTCGACGCCCGGAATGTTGAGGCGGTAAGTCAGGGTGTTATCGAGATTGAGCAGGCGTACCCGGGTGATCTGCCCGGCCGGCAAGTCGATCACCGGCAGTGGCACGCCATTGATGGTCGCCAGACGCCCGGCCGTGCCGCCCCGCGCCGCTTCACGAGGAATGCTGAACGGCACAAAAGCGCCCTCTTCATCGACGTGCCAGCTTTTCAGGCTGAGGGTCTTCTCGTACTTGAAACCGGTGGGCTCGCGTTCTTCGATGATCAGCGGCCCGACCAGCCCGCGCCCCAGCTCTTCGCTGCTGTTGACGTGCGGGTGATACCAGTAGCTGCCAGCGTCCGGTACGCGGAATTTGTAGTCGAAATACTCGCCCGGCAGCACTGGCAATTGCGAGACGTACGGCACGCCGTCCATCTCCAGCGGCAAACGGATGCCGTGCCAGTGAATGGTCGTAGGCACCGGCAGGTGGTTAATGAAGCGCACCCGCAGCCATTCGCCCTGGCGCACCCGCAGTTCCGTCCCCGGCGCCGACGGACCAAAGGCCCAGGCCTCGGTTTTGTGCCCCGGCACCAGCTCGATATCCAGCGGCGCGGCGATCAGTTCGTAGTCATGACCCGCGTTGGCGTCGGCCATTTTCCCCAGCCAGTAACGCGATGCACCACCGGCCCCGACGCCCACCACTGCCAAACCGGCCAGACCACCCAGTATTTGTCGACGGGTAAAGGACATGAACTCAACAACCTCACGTATCAGCGGCAGGCCGGTGCCCGCAAAAGGCGAATACGATACACCTGCGGATGAGAAACAGTAAGGGCAACAAAGAGACGCACATCACCTGTGGCGAGGGAGCTTGCTCCCGCTCGAGTGCGAAGCAGTCGTAAAACCATCCTGTGCTTGGTGTCTGGCGGAATGCGATTTCAGGTTTTAGGGCCGCTTCGCGCCCCAGCGGGAGCAAGCTCCCTCGCCACAGGATTCGGTTACGCATCCAGTCCTGTGATCAGATGCACCACCCCACCCGTCAACGTCATCACCCCCGGTACACCCGCCGCACGCAAGGCCGTCGCGTCCAGCAGCGCGGCATCCTTCAACTCCACTCGCACCCGCGTCAGGGCAACCCGCTGTTGCGACTTGAGGTTGTTCGCCCCGCCCAGCGCGGCCACGATATTCGCTGCCAGGCCCGAGACAGGATGAGCAGCCACCTTCGGCTCATCCACCACCAGGTCCGGGGTCAACGCCTTCCAAAACGCCCGTTGCATTTTCTCGAACATGTTCAGCTCTCCAACACCTGTGAAGTTTCGACCATTGCCTGCTGCTGCACACTCAAGGCCTCGCGGACCTGCTCGGCACTTTCCAGCCCGAGCACCTGATGTGCGATGGCCTGACACTCGCTGAGCTCGGCCTCGCGAATCGCCGCCTTGATCGCCGGAATCAGCGGCACGCTGACCGACAGCTCATCCACGCCCAACCCCAGCAATAGCGGCACCGCCAAGGTCTCCGACGCCAGCGCGCCACACACCCCGACCCACTTGCCATGGGCATGGGCGGCCTTCACGGTGCTGGCGATCAAGCGCAGCACCGATGGGTGAAAACTGTCGGCCTGACTGGCCAGGCGCGGGTGATCGCGGTCCATGGCCAGGGTGTACTGGGTCAGGTCGTTGGTGCCGATGGAAAAGAAATCCACCTCGGGCGCAAACAGGTCCGCCATCAGCGCCGCTGCCGGGACCTCGATCATGATGCCGAGTTTCGGCAGCTCCGTGAGCCCCAGCGCCAGCGCCTCTTCTTCAAGCATCAGCCGCGCCAGGCGCAGCTCCGACAGCTGGCTGACCATCGGCAACATGATGTGCAGACGGGCCAGCCCGGCGCTGCTCAGAATCGCCCGGAATTGCTCGCGCAACAGCTGCGGCCGCTCCAGGCATAAGCGAATCCCGCGCATCCCCAGAAACGGATTGGCCTCGCTGTCCATTGGCACGTAGGCCAAGGGTTTGTCGCCGCCGACGTCCAGCGTGCGCACCACCAGATTGCGCTGCGGGCCCAGTGCGCGGGCGATGGCGCTGTAGGTGCCGGCCTGTTCATCGTGACTCGGCGCCACGCTGCGCTGCTGATACAAAAACTCCGAACGCAACAGGCCGATACCTTCAGCCCCGAGGCTCATGGCCTGCTCGGTTTCGGCCAGCGAAGCCACATTGGCCGTGACTTCGAAGTGATGACCGTCGCGGGTGACGGCGGCCCGTGCAGCGTTTTCCAGCTCGTGTTGATGACGCTGGCGTTGCTGCTGGCGTTTGGCATGCAACTGCTCGATCACCGACACTGCCGGGTCCAGGTGCAATTCGCCCTTGTCGGCATCGAGCAGCACTCGGGTGCCACTGGCCAGCGACAGCACTTGCAGCGGTAAACCACATACGGCCGGCAAACCCAGGGCCCGGGCGAGAATCGCCACATGGCTGGTGGCACCTCCGCCGACGGTGGCGAAACCCAACACTTTGCCGGTATCCAGCGCAGCGGTCTGCGACGGCGTCAGTTGTTCGGCAATCAGAATCGCCTGATCCGGCAACTCCCAGACACCGTCCGGTACCCCGAGAATCAGCTTGAGCACACGCTGACCGACGTCCATCAGGTCCAACGCGCGCTCAGCGAGCAACGTGCTGCCCAGCGACTTGAACAGCGTAGCGGTGGCTTCGGTGGCGCTGTTCCAGGCAAACGCCGCGCTCTTGCCCTCAGCGATCAGGACCTGGGCTTGCTCCAGCAGGCTCGGGTCTTCCAGCAATTCCTGATGCGCCTTGAAAATGTCCGACTGCGCCTCAGCGGTTGCGTTGTCACGCAAGCGTTGCAGCGCCTGCGTCGCGTGTGTCAGCGCACGCTCCAGCGACTCGCGCTCCAGCTGTTGATCCGCGGCAAACTCAGGCATTTCCAGGGTACGTTCAGCGACTTGCACCACGTAGCCGAAGGCCGAACCCGCTGAAGCACAGACACCGCGCAGCAGTTTCGTCGATACCTCCTGCGCCTCAACCACTGGTGCTACCACTGCCACCGGAGTCACAGCCTCACCGCAACCATCCGCCAGCAATTGAGCCAGCGTGCTGATTGCCAATTCGGCATCTTCGCCCACCGCACTGACCTGCAACGCATCGCCATGCACCGTCTGCAACGCCATGATCGCTACCAGCGACTTGGCGTTGGCGCTGTCCTGCTGCTTGTGCAGGCAAATGCTCGCCGCAAAGCCTTTCGCCGCCTGCGCAAAGACCGCCGCCGGCCGTGCGTGCAAACCGTTGGGGTTAGGCAGATGAACCGGTTTGGAGAACAGCGCTTCGCCCTCCTCCTGCGCAACAACGGTACGCGGATCGCCCAGGCTCAGGCGCAACACCGGCTGCGCACAGGCCACCAGACCGTTGTCCGGTGTCAGCAGACTGAAGGGCTCGCCGCTGACCACCAGCATCAAGGTCAACAGGCTGCGGGCATGCAGGGCGACATAGTCGGCATCGAACTCGATCAACGGCTGCCCGGCCTCGACACGCTGGCCCTGCTCGACCAAGGCGCTGAACCCCTGGCCTTTCAGGTTCACGGTGTCCAGGCCAATGTGCAGTAACACCTGCACACCGCTGTCATCGGTGATGCTGATCGCATGGCCGCTGTGTTGAAGATTGCTGACTACGCCGGCCAACGGTGCGCAAAGGACCTGCGAGGTCGGATCGATGCACAGGCCGTCGCCGATCACCCGGCTGGCGAACACCGGATCCGGCACGTGATCAAGCGGCATCAGCACCCCGGACAGCGGCGCCAGCAATTGCAAGGGTTGGGTTAGGGTCATGACTTCACCTGCGGTTTTGTTCTTTGAAGTGCCGATGGAGCGCGAGCCCCGACAGCATCGCTTATTTCCACCAGTACTCGACCTGCAATCCGACGTTCGCACCATGCAGTGCCGTGCCGAACGCGCCGGTATCGGACAACGCCGAACCTTGCGCCAGTTCATTCGCTGCACGCTTGGCCGCCTCGTTCCAGCTGGCATAGGTGTAGTACAAACGCACCTCGGGACGTTCCCAGAAACCCGGACCTTTTGGCGACCAGGTCGGGGCAAAGGTGAACTTGCTCAGCTTGCGCGTACCGCCCGGAGCCTCGACCTGATCGTGTCCCAGCTCAGTCACCAGTTTGAATTGATCGGTGATCGCATACGCTGGACGAACGCCCAGGGAAATCCAGTTCTGGCCGTTACCGTCCGGGCGAATGTCCTTTTGATAGACCGCTTCGACCTGACCACCAAAACGCGGCGTCAGTTGCCAGTCGAAGAACTCCACCAGGCGGTAGCTCTTGTTGCGGTCATCCAGCCCCACATCGCCGGTGTAGCCCAACCCGGTGCCGGGGCCTTCGCCGTATTGCAGCGCCAGTTTGTTCTTGCCGCCGAAAAAGTCTTTCTGCACATGTTGAGCGGTGATTGCCCAGCCTGCGTGCGCGTCGCGACGGTCGGGTTTGTCGATGTAGCTCAGGCCAAACTCCAGCTCGCCGCCGGGGTTGGTATCAAAGCCTGAGACGTTGAAGTCGTGTCGAGTAACGTAGTCCTTCTGGTACAGGTTGTCCTTGCGCGAAAACGCGTAGCTGTATTTCAGGTCGCCGATCTTCACGTCCTCGATACCGCCGCCGGTGGCGCTCTGGTTCCAGTAGTAGAAGTCGGAAATATGGATGTCGTTTCGTTTGTAGTAGCGCCGACCGGCCCACAGCGAACCGCCATTGAGGCTCGGCAGGTTCGACCATTGCGCATACATCTGCGGCATCCGCACCGAGCCGTTGTCACCCTGGAACGTCAGGTTGCGGTCGTACTGGTTGTACAGCGAAGCCATGCCGTCGACGCTGAGCACCGAGCCGTCATCGAGGGTCAGCAGGTTCTGACGCAATTCCAGCTCCGCATACTGTTCGCACTCGTTACCCAGACGGTACTTCGACTCTGCGCCGGGCAGTTTGAAACACGATTGCGAGCCGCCATTGACCGTGCTCCCGACGCCGCTGCGCAGGTAGCCGGCGAATTCCAGAGCGTGGGCCGAGAACGGCAATACCAGGCACACGCACGATGCTGCAAGGCTACGATTTATTGTTGTTTTCAAGAGCCACCCCTTTATTTTTATTGTGCTCATCGGGCAAAACCTGCGCGCAAAAAGCCCCCGCGCAGTGCCCTGCGAGTTGTTTGAAAAGCCTGTTGTTTAGTGGTCGGTCAGGTGCAGAACGAACGATTCATAAGGCCGCAGGAACAGCTGCTGCTTGCGCACCTCACAGTCCGGGTAATTGCTGATCACCCGGCGTTGCAACATGCAGTCGGTGATCACCCGTTCCGGCAGCTCGACTTCACACGCCGTGCCATAGAAGTTATTCACCACCAACAGCCGCTCGCCGCAGCCTTCACGCAGGTACACCCATACCTGTTTGTGCGTGGGCAAGAGCTGGCGATACACGCCGTCCTGGATCAGCGGTTCGCTGCGGCGCAAGGCAATCAGCTGGCGATAGTGGTGCAGCACCGAAGTCGTGTCGTCGAGCTGGTTTTCGACGTTGATCTGCGTGGCGTTGGCCGGCACGCCGATCCACGGCTCGCTGCTGCTGAAACCGGCATTGGGTAACGCGCTCCACTGCATGGGAGTGCGACTGTTGTCGCGGGACTTCTGCATGATCGCGGCCATGCTCGAGGCCTCGGACTCGCCCGCCTCGCGCTTGAGGCGATAGATGTTCAGGGTTTCGACATCCCGGTACTGCTCGATGCGCTCGAAGCCCGGGTTGGTCATGCCCAACTCTTCACCCTGATAGATGAACGGCGTGCCCTGCAGAAAGTGCAGCGCAGTGCCAAGCATCTTCGCCGAGACCACGCGGTGTTCGCCGTCATCGCCGAAACGCGACACCACACGCGGCTGATCGTGGTTACACCAGAACAGCGCATTCCAGCCGCCGCCGGCCTGCATCCCGGTTTGCCAGTCGGAAAGGATGCGCTTGAGTTCAAGGAAGTCGAAATCGGCACGAACCCATTTCTGCATATTGGGGTAATCGACTTTCAGGTGATGAAAGTTGAAGGTCATCGACAGCTCTTTGGAGTCCGGCCGCGAATAGCGGATGCAGTGCTCAAGGCTGGTGGAGGACATCTCGCCGACGTTGATCAGGTCATGGCCTTCGAAGACTTCGCGGTGCATTTCCTGCAAGTACTCGTGCACGTTCGGGCCGTCGGTGTAGAAGCGTCGGCCGTCGGTGTGGTCTTCGGGGAAGTCCGCCGGTTTGGAGATCAGGTTGATCACGTCCAGACGGAAACCGCCCACGCCTTTGTCACGCCAGAAGCGCATCAGCTTGAAGACTTCAGCACGAACCTGCGGGTTGTCCCAGTTGAGGTCGGCCTGGGTGTGATCGAACAGGTGCAAAAAGTACTGCCCGGTTTGCGCCTCGTATTCCCAGGCCGAGCCGCCGAACTTGGACTCCCAGTTGTTCGGCTGGTCGCGCCAGATGTAGAAGTCACGGTACGGGTTATCGAGGCTGCTGCGCGCTTGCTGAAACCAGCTGTGCTCGATGGAGGTGTGATTGACCACGATATCGAGCATCAGCTTGATCCCGCGCTTGCCCGCCTCGGCAATCAGCAACTCGCAGTCGGCCATGGTCCCGTAGCTCGGGTCGATGGCGTAGTAGTCGCTGATGTCGTAGCCGTTGTCGCGTTGCGGCGACCGCAGGAACGGGGTGATCCACAGGCAGTCGACACCCAGCCATTGCAGGTAATCAAGCTTGGCCACCACCCCGAGCAGATCGCCCGTGGGGTTGCCGGCGTGGCTGTGAAAACTCTTCGGGTAGATCTGGTAGATCACCGAACGCTGCCAGTCTTGCATGGCGGATTCCTTCAATGAATTTATGCGCTGAGCATTGTTCTTTTGTGGCGAGGGAGCTTGCTCCCGCTGGGCCGCGAAGCGGCCCCAAAAACGTGTAAATGCATTTAGCCAAGCACACCGCATCCGCCGGTTTTACGACTGCTTCGCAGCCGAACGGGAGCAAGCTCCCTCGCCACAGGTGTGCTCAGCCTGTTAAGCCACTCGATATCCCGCTCGAACGATTTTCATGCTCATGCCACAGGTCAACACGAACGGCACGACCATGGCGATGACCATCCCGACAATGAACATCGGAATGAACTGCGGGATGATCGAGATGAAACCGGGCAAGCCGCCGACACCGATCGCCGAGGCCTGAACCTTGTTCAGCGACAGGAACATACAGCCCAGCGCCGAGCCGCTCAGCGCCGCGTAGAACGGAAACTTGTAGCGCAGGTTGACGCCGAACATCGCCGGTTCAGTGATGCCGAAATAGGCGGAAATCGCCGAGGTCGAAGCCATGCTTTTGTCCCGTGCGCTACGGGTCATGTAGAACACCCCGAGTGCCGCGCTGCCTTGTGCAAGGTTGGACATGACGATCATCGGCCAGATGAACGTGCCGCCCTGGGTCGAGATCAGTTGCAGGTCCACCGCGAGGAACATGTGGTGCATGCCGGTGATCACCAACGGTGCATAGAGCAGACCGAAAATAGCCCCGCCAACCATCGGCGCCAGGTCGAACAAGGTCACCACGCCTTCGGTAATCAGAATCCCCAGGTGCCGGGTCACCGGACCGATCACGGCCAGCGCCAACACCCCGGTCACGACGATGGTGGTAATCGGCACCACCAACAGTTGAATGGCGTTCGGCACGCGTGCCCGCAACCATTTTCCGATGACGCTCATAACGTAGGCGGCCATCAGGATCGGCAGGATCTGGCCCTGATAGCCGACCTTCTCGATCTTGAACCAGCCGAAAATATCGAAGTACGGCAGGCTCTGGCCGTCCAGCCCGGCCACCGCCTTGCCGTAGTTCCAGGCGTTCAGCAGGTCCGGGTGAACCAGCATCAGGCCGAGCACGATGCCGAGGATTTCACTGCCGCCAAAACGCTTGGCCGCCGACCAGCCGACCAGCGCCGGGAGGAACACGAACGAAGTGTTGGCCATCAGATTGATCAGGCTCCAGACACCATCCAGTGTCGGATAGGCCTCAAGCAGAGTCTTGCCGGCAATGAACATGCCTTTGGCGCCGATCAGGTTGTTCACGCCCATCAGCAGGCCGGCAATGATCAGCGCCGGCAGAATCGGCATGAACACATCGGAGAACACCCGCACCAGACGCTGCATGGCATTGGTCTTGTCGGCGCCCTTTTGTTTCACATCGGCGATGGTCGACGCGGCAAGGCCGGTCTGTTGGCGCAGCGCGGCGTAGACCTTCTCGACCTCGCCGGGACCGATGACCACCTGAAACAGGCCGCCGGTGAAAAACGAACCTTTGACCAGGTCGATCTGGTTCAGCGTCGCGCTGTCGACCCGCTGCGGGTCTTTGAGGGCCAGGCGCAAACGCGTAACGCAATGCGCGGCCTGTTCGAGGTTGTCAGCACCACCGAGGCTATGAAGCAGCTCGCTGGCGATAGTCGGGTAATCGTGGCTCATGCTTTTTCATCCACTGTGTTTTTTTGTTGTTGGCAGCATGCCGAAGCGAAAAGTACTCGTCTGTACGAGTTATTGCAATAACTCGTACAGACGAGTTTCGATTTGTTTACTCACAAGCCGACCAGCGGCCCTATTTCCCACAGGTGAGGATTTCAACGCTAAATGGACAAACCCCACCTCTGCCCTTAAGGTTCCTGCCTTGAGCACAACGCAGCCACTACCATGAGCAAATACAACCAGATCTACAGCGATCTGCTTGCCAGCATCACCACCGAACGTCTGGAACGCGGCGCGCGGTTACCTTCCGAAACCGAATTGATGGACAGCTACCAGGCCAGTCGCGGCACCGTGCGCAAGGCTATCGAACTGCTTCAGGAACGCGGCTTCGCGCAAAAAATCCACGGTAAAGGCACCTTCGTACTGTCGACCAACCCGATCGAATTCCAGCTCGGCGGCATCGTCAGTTTTCAGGAGACCTACCCAAGGCTGGGCAACGACGTCAGCACCGAGGTCGTGGAGTTCGAGCAGATTCCCCTGCAAGGCGCCTTGCTCGAACACCTGAAAGCCGAAGAAGGCAGCCTGATCACGCGGATCAAGCGCGTACGGCGAATCGATGGAAAAAGGGTCATCCTCGACATCAACCACTTCGTCGCCGAGCTCATTCCGGGGCTGAACCGCGAGATCGCCGAGCACTCGATCTACGCCTTCATCGAGCAGACCCTGCAACTGCAAATCGCCTACGCCCAACGCACCATCGAAGCGGTGCCGCGCAGCAAGGACGACCAGCAGCACCTGGACCTCGACGGCCAGAGCCATGTGATCGTGGTCAGCAACCAGACCTTTTTGCAGGATGGTCGCCAGTTCGAATACACCGAATCACGGCATACCCTGGACAAGTTCTACTTTTCGGATGTGGCGCGGCGCTGACTCGGCGCCTGCAGCGAAGTTCGAAGACACTCTTTTCTTACAGGGTTCGTCGATCAAGACCAAAACCCGATAGCTCCCGCTCCTACAGATTCAAACGGGTCTGGTTGGCATAGTTCCTCGTCTCTTACCCCCATTTCTCAAGGAGCGAGAAGTGCACACGCCTGAATCAATTTCCCCGTCCCTCCTCCCGAACCCAGCCGACGAACGATCTCTAAAAGCACTGGTAGTACCTTTTACCGAGGCCTGCCCCGACATGCATGCGATGGCCCACGAAGTAGCAAAGGGCATACTCGCCAAACACGGAATCAAAGGCATCGACCCGGACAAGGTCTGGTGGCACCGTTTCGATAACGTATCGGTCAGCAGCCCCAAGGCTTTTCTGGGCTGGGAGCGTTATCCGAAACCCAGTGAGTCGTTGACCTTGCCGCAATTGGTCGTCCAGCGATTCCGCCTCAGCGATCAGGAAGACCCTGGCATGCCGGACGGCGACGGCGGCTTCTATAACGAAGGTCCGCATGCCTCCATTTTCAACGAAACCAACGAAGTGCGGATGTACCCCAGGGACGTCCTGAAGGACTTCTGGGCCCTCAACTTCAGTCAGTCCTACCGAGAAAAAATGGAGCGTTTCTGGCCCCTCCATTCGGACGACTTTCGTACCCTGGCCAAACTCAATTTCCTGGTGCAGGCACTCGACGAACACGATGGGGCTCGGCTGAACAACGAAAACCTCAAGACCGTGATCAAAGCCGTGGCCGGCAATGTCTCCTGGCCGGTCAGCCTCGACATGCTGCAAACGCAGGCACACCCTGTGGACGGGTTACGCGTGTGTGCCCTGGATATCGGGGGTTATCAGGCCACCGACATCCTCTGCATCACCGACCGCAACGGCGTGAACATTCTTTACACACCGGGTGAAACCCAAACATTTCACATCTTCACCACCCTGCTCGATTTCCATTGGTGGCTACTGCTGCAAAACAACTTTGCGGAAAACCGGGCGCGATTCATGAGCCATTTCCCGTTGTCCGCCCAACAGCAGGACAACGGCAAAATCGGTCTGAACGCCACGATCGACCTGCTCTACACCACGTGGGGCGCCTACGACCATCACCTGATCAATCAAAACGCCGAGCCGATCACCGACGATGTTTTCAGCTGGTTGCGAGACTCGGTGAAGGCTCGCATGTACAGCGATGCGGACTTGTCCCTGCATTCCAACGGACAACTGCGAAAAAAGCTGTGGATTGGCTATCTGAACGCGTTTGTTCACCTCTTCGGCTCAATGGCCGGTCTTGGCTGGCCGGTGGCACTGGCTGCCGTTGGCGCCGGCATTGCCGATATGGGGTTGAACATTGATCAGGCGATCAACGGCAGTACCAAGGCCGAGCGCAAGGCGGGAGTCGTTGGCGCCATCTCCAGCGGTATCGAAACCCTGTTCAACCTGCCTTTCCTGCGTGGCGCAACGGAGCTTGCCGAAGTAGGTGAAGCCAGCGAAACCTTCAGTCCACAGGAAAGCGTCACCGAACCTGTCGATGAAGCACCAACCACCCCTTCAGGCATACCCCCCATTGCCCGATTCGCCCCCGGCCCGGCCTACGCGGAGCAAGGCGCGGAGCTGCTCTCATCCTTCGAAACCAATGAAGTGCTGGATGGCTTGTCGCCCATCAGCGAGGAAGGCAAGTTCGCCGGTATCTATCAGCCGCCAAGCGGCGGCAACTATGTGCTGATCAACGACAGCTATTACCTTGTACGCTACGTCGAGGCATTGAAAACCTGGGTCATCATTGACCCGGCCAACCCCTACTCGTTTTATCGCAGCCTGCCCGTTCGCCTGGATGCGGCTGGAGAATGGCAACCCATCAACCGTCCGGGCCTGTTCGGCGGTGGCAAATTCGATGGGTTATGGCCGTGGGGCCGTGATAGCACGCCGCTGCCGGACATCGACAGCCCGCCCAGCGCATACGATATGCCACAGGCCTCGCGCGCACAGCTCAAAGACCTCGCCCGAGGGGGCGGAAGCAAATACGACCTCAAAGACTACACCGCCAGCCTGCCCAAGCCTGACGGCAGTAATCCCGTTGCCGACTTCAAGGCCATGCGGCAAACCCTGTACCGGGACGCTACGGCTTTCTTCGAATCAAACACTCTGCCAGCCAGGCCCGAGATTCCTTCCCTGCCAGCCCACCTGCCCAACAAGGAAATCATCAAGAAACTGTATCGCCTGATATCGGGGCTGGTGGTCGGTGAGAGCCATTCAAGCGTTGCCAGCAAACAGTTCCTGATCGAAAACATGGAGGTGCTGAGCAAGCAAAAGGTCAAGACGCTCTACATGGAGCATTTGCTGAGCGACTTCCATCAGGCCGACCTGGACATCTTCAACCGGACGGGCACCTTGTCCGAAGATCTCGAGAGCTACTTGAGAGCTCAGGATCGAGGACACGGCACCGACCCCAGTGGTCAGTTCACGTTTCTGGAAGTGGTCAAGGCCGCCCGCAAAAGCCATATCCGGATCCAGGCCATCGATTGCATGGCCAGCTACAGGAGCACGGGGATGACCGGTGTCGAAAGTAACTTTCGCCAGCGGATGATGAATTTTTTTGCCCATGAGGTGATCAGCGCCGATCAGGCTGCCCGAGGTGCTCATCGCTGGGTTGCATTGATGGGAGACAGTCACGCCAGCACATGGGAAGGCGTGCCGGGTGTCAGCGAACTGGAGGGAGGCATCAGTTTGCGCATAGAAAGCACCGATGCCGGTACGGCGAGAGGCATCGAAGTGGACCCGGGGCGTATTCCAACCGATAACTTCGGCCGGCCGCTGGCCAGCGTCAAAGGTGATCTGCGCCTGCAACTGGATACACCGCCCAGTGTTGCGCTGGCCGAAAATCTGGAAAAAGGTCTGCGCAATACAGGTGATTACACAGTGATGAATATCGATAAACGGGCCACGCTCATTCATCGCAGCAGCGACGGCTCTATCGTTCGCACACCGATACAGCGCGACCATGGCTCGTTCTACGTTGAGCGACCCAAATGGCCGTCCATCAGTGGCCGACGCTACCCCAGCATTGCGGAGTTCTCGGCGGCATTAAGGCTCATTGGGCTCAAACAGGTCCAGGTGGCAGGCACCTGATACGCAAAAGGCCCCGTGAACTCGCATTCACGGGGCCTTTCAGGTGTTACGGACGATCAGTTGAAACCGGGATCACTCCCACTCGATCCTTCTGGCGAAGTAGCTTGTTACCGTTGAGGTATGCAGCAACCTGACAAGCAGGGATTACCTCCCGTAGAATGCCTTCGTGGCTATGGAACACCTTCCTTCTAAACCTCCTATGACCTAGGGGTTCCGCTCTCCACACCGCGCCTGCTTCTTGCAGGCGTTTTTATATCGGTTGTAGACACGATGCTGCAGCTCGTTCACGACGGCGGCCAAGGGAGAAAATCAAGGATGAATCAGGAGCTGTTCCTGCGTCGCCGTACCAAAGTTCACGTCCCGATGGGCACTGGCGGTGCCACGCGCGCTCAGGTCGCGTCGGCTGTCCGGGAAGTTGCGGCATTCCGATGCGTTCTGTCCGAGCCCCTGATTGAGCAAATCGGCATGCTGTCGGCGGCAGAACTCACGCACTGGCTGCGCGACGTTGTCGGAGTGCTTCGACGGCAGGCCGGCGCTCATGTTCACCACAAGCCGTTTTATCCTGACTTTCCAGAGCAAGTTCTGACGGCTTCAGAGGCGGAGTTGTACCTTAACGCCGTCATGCACTACCTCACGCATTGGCGTTTACCACCGACTGAACACGCTCGACCTGCGATGCTTGAAGGCAACTTCATATCCCGCGTTATCGAACCGGGAAGCGTCTCTGAGTTCGAGTCACTGCTCGAGCCGCTGGTTTCATCGCGCACCTCGCTCTCCGAAGAAGAAAATGCCGATGTCGTCTGGTTTGTCCGAGAGTACAAAAGCGATGTGTTCCGTCTGCTGCCTGAGGCCATCCCGTTCCGGGAGATCCGTGCGCAGCTTGGCGGCGCACTGATCCTGCATGTAGCTGGCGATGCACGGGTGGACGCATTCCTGGAGAGAAACGTCGAAACGGCGACTGACGTGCTACGACTGGCGATCGCACTGAATGGAGGAGACGTGTCACTGACGACAGCTTCAACACGTTTCACAGCGATGAAGCGCTCGATGCGCCGTCTGCTGTTGCGCCTGCTCGATCACATACCCAACGCTGCAGAAGACGTGATGCGCCATGCTGAGCGCTGGAAACGTCTGGCTGAAGTACTGCATCCGGGCGACTACGCCGATAAGTACCCACGAGCGCTAGCCGCCATCACGGCAGCGCGTCGCAACGAAGCGCCAGCCTCATTTGGATCACGTGTCGAAACATTGCTTGCCCAGCGTCACATCGCAACGCTTATGCCCATACTACAGAACCGTCCTGGTGAGTTCGCACGACGGCTGGACGTGACCCTGCGGCGCGCGACGGAACCAGAGTCAGTTCTCGACGCGTTCGAGGCTGTTGCGACACAAGTGTCGTCACCTGTCCTGCTACAGTTGCTGGCCCAAGTACGCGCTCCGCGCCCCCTGCCCCTGCGGGCCTTCACACCGAAAGGTTCATTCGCCAAAATCTATGGCATCAAGGATCGACGCGGACCGCTCACACCCGACGTGTTGGCTCGTGCGGCCCGAATCTGTGAAGACGCCCTCGTAAAGCGTTTTGCGTCACTGCCACCGCTAGGCCGCTGTTTCATCGATCCAGCATTACGCGAATACCGGGTTCCGCTGGCGCAGCGTTCCTCATCGAAATCGCTACGTACGCTGGTGCGGGGCAGTCGGTTGCCTATACCTGACACACGTTTTATTCGCCTATTCCTGTGGTGGAAAAACGGTCGTGAACGCACTGACATTGACTTGTCCGCCGCATTTTTCGACGCCAACTTCGTGTTCACACAAACGGTCGCGTACTACAACCTGAAAGGTTTCGGCGGCTACCACAGCGGCGACATCGTCGACGCGCCCGACGGGGCTTCGGAGTTCATCGACCTCGACATTGATGTCCTCGTCGAGAAGGGTATCCGCTATGTCGTCACGTCTATCAACTCATTCACCGAGCAGCCGTACTGCGACCTTCCAGAATGCTTCGCTGGCTGGATGGCCCGCACCGACGCGGCGTCGGGTGAAGTGTTCGAGCCGCGATCGGTGTTCGATCGTATCGATATCGCATCCGACACACAGATCTGTCTGCCATTTGTGATGGACTTGCAGGAGCGACAAGTGATCTGGGCCGATCTGGGGCTGACTTCATCTCCCCGGTGGAACAATGTCAGGAACAACCTCAGTGGAATATCGTTGATGCTGCGGGCTTTGGTACATACACCTCGGCCTGATTTGGAGACTCTGTTCGATTTACATGTTCGAGCCCGGGGGGAACGAGTGGCTTCGCCGCAGCAGGCACAGGCGGTGTTTGCACCTGATCAAGGGATAACGCCGTTCGATACGGATCTGATTCGATCACAGTTTCTCTAATACCTACGCCAGCCTTTGCCGTTCATTGAAAGCGACAGCTCTTGCTTCGGAGCTTTCCCCCCAAAAACAAAAATGCCAGTCAGCATAACTGACTGGCATTGGCTAAAAACCCTCCAGCGCCCCTCCGAATCTAACGTCGAACTCTAGAGGGTGCCGGCTTTGTGGGTCGCCTCATTATTCCCACTCAATCGTCGCTGGCGGCTTGCTCGACACGTCGTAAGTGACGCGGGAGATGCCTTCGATTTCATTGATGATCCGGCCGCTGACGGTTTCCAGCAGCTCGTAAGGCAGGTGCGCCCAACGTGCGGTCATGAAGTCGATGGTTTCAACGGCACGCAGGGCGACAACCCAGGCGTAACGACGGCCATCACCGACCACGCCTACCGATTTCACCGGCTGGAATACCACGAATGCCTGGCTGACTTTGTGGTACCAGTCGGCCTTGCGCAGTTCTTCGATGAAGATGTGGTCGGCGCGACGCAGCAGGTCGGCGTATTCCTTCTTCACTTCACCGAGGATCCGCACGCCCAGGCCCGGGCCCGGGAACGGGTGACGGTAGACCATGTCGTACGGCAGGCCCAGCTCCAGGCCCAGACGACGGACTTCGTCCTTGAACAGCTCACGCAGCGGTTCAACCAGCTTGAGGTTCATTTCTTCCGGCAGGCCGCCCACGTTGTGGTGCGACTTGATCACGTGCGCCTTGCCGCTTTTCGCGCCAGCCGACTCGATCACGTCCGGGTAGATGGTGCCTTGGGCGAGGTACTTGATGTTGTCCAGTTTGTTGGACTGGGCATCGAACACGTCGATGAAGGTACGGCCGATGATCTTGCGTTTCTTCTCTGGGTCCGACTCGCCTGCCAGGTTGTTCAGGAACTGGTCTTCGGCGTTGGCGCGGATCACCTTGACGCCCATGTTCTCGGCGAACATGGCCATCACTTGCTCGCCTTCGTGCAGACGCAGCAGGCCGTTGTCGACGAAGACGCAGGTCAGTTGGTCGCCGATGGCTTTGTGCAGCAGCGCGGCAACTACCGAGGAGTCAACGCCGCCGGACAGGCCGAGCAGTACGTTGTCGGTGCCGACCTGAGCGCGGACCTGAGCGATGGCGTCTTCAGCAATCTTCGAAGGCGTCCACAGGGCTTCGCAGCCGCAGATGTCGAGGATGAAGCGCGAGAGGATGCGACCGCCCTGCTTGGTGTGGGTCACTTCCGGGTGGAACTGCACGCCGTAGTAGCCGCGAGCATCGTCGAACATGCCGGCAATCGGGCAGCTCGGGGTACTGGCCAGGATGTGGAAGTCCTGCGGCATCTTGGTGACCTTGTCACCGTGGCTCATCCATACGTCGAGGCCGAACAGGCCATCAGCGTCGATGTGGTCTTCGATGCCATCCAGCAGGCGGCTCTTGCCGACCACGTCGACACGGGCGTAACCGAACTCACGCAGTTCGGAACCTTCAACCTTGCCACCCAACTGTTCAGCCATGGTCTGCATGCCGTAGCAGATCCCGAAGACCGGGACGCCCAGGTCAAATACGGCTTGCGGGCAGCGCGGACTGTCAGCTACGTGCACGGACTCGGGGCCGCCGGCGAGAATGACGCCTTTTGGAGCGAATTCGCGAATCGCGTCTTCATCCATGTCGAACGGGTGCAGTTCGCAGTAAACACCGATTTCACGCACGCGACGGGCGATCAGTTGGGTGTACTGGGAACCGAAGTCGAGGATCAGGATGCGGTGAGCGTGAATGTCGAGGGCCATGATTCAGTCTCGTCTAAGTAATTCAAAAACAGTCGTGATTCAGAAACAACTCGGGGCTGAATAGAACAGCCCCGGTTGCTTAACGATTTGCTTGAAGGCTCAACCTACGCGGTAGTTTGGCGCTTCTTTGGTGATCTGTACGTCGTGGACGTGCGACTCGGCCATGCCAGCGCCGGTGATCCGCACGAACTCTGGCTTGGTGCGCATCTCTTCGATGTCGGCGCTACCGGTGTAACCCATCGAGGAACGCAGGCCGCCCATCAGTTGATGGATGATGGCGCTCAGGGTGCCCTTGTACGGAACACGCCCTTCGATGCCTTCCGGAACCAGTTTCTCGGCGCCTGCCGAGGAGTCCTGGAAGTAACGATCCGAAGAGCCTTGAGCCTGGGACATGGCGCCCAGCGAACCCATGCCACGGTAAGCCTTGTACGAACGGCCCTGGAACAGTTCGATCTCGCCTGGCGCTTCTTCAGTACCGGCGAACATCGAGCCCATCATCACGCAGGAAGCACCGGCAACGATGGCCTTGGACAGGTCACCGGAGAAACGGATACCGCCGTCGGCGATCAACGGAACGCCAGTGCCTTCAAGGGCTGCGGCGACGTTGGCGATGGCGCTGATTTGCGGCACGCCGACACCGGCAACGATACGGGTGGTGCAGATCGAGCCAGGGCCGATGCCGACCTTGACCGCGTCCGCGCCCGCTTCGGCCAGCGCCTTGGCAGCAGCGCCGGTGGCGATGTTGCCGCCGATCACCTGGACTTCAGGGAAATTCTGCTTGACCCAGCGAACACGGTCGATCACGCCTTTGGAGTGACCGTGGGCAGTGTCGACCACCACCACGTCAACGCCGGCAGACACCAGTGCCGCGACGCGATCGCCGGTGTCTTTACCGGTACCGACCGCAGCGCCCACGCGCAAACGACCCTGGTCGTCCTTGCTGGCCAGTGGGTAGGCCTTGGCTTTTTCGATGTCGTTGACGGTCATCATGCCTTTGAGGGCAAATTTATCGTCGACGATCAGCACGCGCTCGATACGGTGTTTGTGCAACAACTCGCGAACGTCGTTCTTGTTGGCGCCTTCCTTAACCGTGACCAGACGCTCTTTAGGCGTCATCACTTCACGGACAGTGGCGTCCAGACGGTTCTCGAAGCGCACGTCACGGGAAGTGACGATGCCGACCAGGTCGCCATCGTGCAGTACCGGAACACCGGAGATGTTGTGCATGCGGGTCAGTTCGAACAGCTCACGAACCGTGGCGTCAGCCTCGATGGTGATCGGGTCCTTGACCACGCCGGCCTCGTACCGCTTGACCTTGCGCACTTCGGCAGCTTGCTGCTCGATGGTCATGTTCTTGTGGATGATGCCGATGCCACCTTCCTGAGCCATGGCAATTGCCAGACGGGCTTCAGTGACGGTGTCCATGGCAGCGGAAACCAGTGGAATATTCAGCTCGATGCCACGGGTAAGGCGGGTTTTGAGACTGACTTCGTTAGGAAGCACCTCGGAATAACCGGGCACTAAAAGAATGTCGTCGAAGGTCAGAGCTTCTTGGCTGATACGCAGCATCGCGGGGGCTCCCGAGCGGGAAAATGGAAGCGCGCCATTATACTCAGACACCCCCGCCGGCTCAATGTAAAACTCAGCCTATTATCGGATGGGCTTATTTTGGCCTGACGCGGTCCCTGTAGCAGTTGCCGCAGGCGACTGCTACAGGGACGGCGGCGCCTTACAGTTCCACCTTGACCCAACTCACCGGCAGGTCCAGCCATTCGGCGAACTCGTCGATGAAGCTCTGCTTGAATCCGGCCTCGGCCCAGTTATTGAAGATAAAACCCAGATTCGAGAAGCCGCATTCCTGCAGGAACAGAAAACCGTTGATGTCGTCTTCATGCCCGCATTCCGGGCAGATGAAGTTGTCGGTGCGCCCCGGCATCCAGTCTTCCAGGCTTTCGAACAGCGCTTCGCCAATCTCCTTGCGGCATTCAGCACAACCGGCTTCTTCGAGAAAGCCCTTGGCCGGTGTATAGATGCAGCGCTTGGTGATGATTTCCAGCCCATTGATCGGCTCGCCAAACGGCAGCGCTTCGGGATGCAACACCACCGCCCGCGCACCCGGTGCGATGGCGTGGGCCATGCGATTGCCGGTACGACCGCACGTAGTGAGTTGTTCTTCAATGATGTTCTTGCGCACCAGCCACCGCACAATCGCCCGCGCCCGAGGTTCGTGCACCGGTAGTGTGGAGATTTTCGGGACGATAATGCTTTGCGAGTTCATGGGTGCAGCCCTGAAGCGTTCAATGAGAGATCGGCAGTAACCGGCCTGGCGTCATCGCGGGCAAGCCTTGCTCCTACAGGTTATGTGTCGATCACATTATTGTGGCCTGACATCAATCTGTAGGAGCAAGGCTTGCCCGCGATAGCGATATGAGGCGCGGCAGCTTAATCCCTGACGAAATCCGGTCAAGTACTGATATAGCGACCGATCAAGGCAATGCCACTGGCCAGCACCAGCCAGGTCACCAGCCGCACAAAGGCCTCGCGGGACAACTTCATGGTCAACCGTCGACCGGTCCACAGCCCCAGCGCCATTGCCGGCAACAAACATACCGCCAGTACCAACAAGGGTAGCTCGGCATAGACCCCGGCGATCGCGAACAGGCTCAAGCGCACCACCGTACTGCAACTGATCAACGCACTTTGCGTGGCGCGGGCCTCATCCTTGGGCAGGCGGCTGTTCAGATAAATTGCATATAAAAAGCCGCCACTGCCAAACAACGCCCCGAACATTCCGCCCACCGTGCCCATCGGGATCGCCCACGCGGCAGCCAATTGTGTCGGGCGGGCTATCCCCCACAAGCTGTAAATCGCATACGCGCTGATAAACAACCCCATCAATAGCAGCAACAGGTTCGATTTGAGGTTCAGCAGGAAGATCACTCCCAACGTGCACCCCACCGCCATGCACGGCAGCAAGCGCAACAACTCGGGCCTGGCGACATCGCGCCGCGACGGCAGCAGATTGCCGAATGCCGCGATAAAATCCAGCAGCACCAGCAGCGGCACGATCTTCGACAATGGCATGAACAGAATCAGGATCGGCCCGGCCACCAGCGCCGTACCGAAACCGGCGACGCCGAAGACGATGTACGCCAGGCTGATGCCCAGCCCGATCACCAGCCAGTCCATGGCGCCGAAGGCCCATTGATTCAGTAATTCCAGCAACGCAACTTCCTTTTTATCACTGTGATGGTTTTAGCCTGCGCCCCCCGGTGGGAGCGAGCAGGCTCGCTGCCACAAAGGATCGCACAGCGTTCACTTCAGCCAGAAGGTAATCGGCCATGGAGATTGATCGTCGAATGCCTTTAAACTGCGCCCCATGATTAAAGATCCCTTTGCAAGACTCGGCCTGGACCGAGAAGTCCTGACGGTCAGCCAGCTCAACGGCCGCGCACGGGTGCTGCTTGAAGACGTGTTCAGCAACATCTGGGTCGAAGGCGAAATCTCCAACCTCGCCCGCCCGGCGTCCGGCCACATCTATTTCACCCTAAAGGACAGTGGCGCCCAAGTGCGTTGCGCGCTGTTTCGGCAGAACGCTGCGCGGGTTCGCCAGGCGCTGAAGGATGGCCTGGCGGTCAAGGTCCGGGGCAAGGTTTCGCTGTTTGAGGGCCGTGGCGACTATCAGCTGATTCTCGACACCGTGGAGCCTGCCGGTGACGGTGCGCTGCGCCTGGCGTTCGATGCGCTGAAAGAAAAACTCAGCGCCGAAGGCCTGTTCAGTGCCGAACGCAAAGTGCCGCTGCCGGCACACCCGCAACGCATTGGCATCATCAGCTCGCCGACCGGCGCGGTGATTCGCGACATCATCAGCGTATTCCGCCGCCGTGCGCCGCAAGTGGTGCTGACCCTGATCCCCACCGCCGTGCAAGGCCGCGAAGCCACCGCGCAGATTGTCCGCGCACTGAAACTGGCTGACGCCCGCGGTTTCGATGCGCTGATTCTCGCGCGTGGCGGTGGCTCGCTGGAAGATCTCTGGTGTTTCAACGAAGAGGCCGTGGCCCGCGCGATAGATGCCTGCGTCACCCCGATTGTCAGCGCCGTCGGCCATGAAACCGATGTGTCGATCAGCGACTTCGTGGCCGACGTTCGTGCACCGACGCCTTCCGCCGCAGCCGAACTGCTGGCGCCGGATTCCAGCGACCTGGTGCGCCGGGTCGAAAGCCTGCATCGGCGTTTGGTGATGCGCATCCGCGACCGCTTGATGCGTGATCGCCTGCGCCTGGAAGGCATCTCGCGCCGCTTGCGCCATCCCGGCGAACGCCTGCGTCAGCAAGCGCAACGCCTGGACGACCTGGACATGCGCCTGCGCCGGGCTTTCGAGCGCAGCCTCAATACCCGTCGCGAGCGACTGATTCGTCTCGAAACCCGCCTCGCCGGGCAACATCCGGGACGCCAACTGGCGCTGCTGCGCCAGCGCCTCGACAGCCTCGCCGAGCGCCTGCCGCGCTCGATGCGCGAGGGTCTCAAGGCTCGTCGCCTGCAACTGCAAACCCAAATGCAAACCCTGCATGTGGTCAGCCCGCTGGCGACACTGGGCCGTGGTTACAGCATTTTGCTCGATGAACGCGGCAACGCGATCCGCAGCGCCGCGCAGACCCAAAACGGCCAACGCCTGAAAGCCATACTCGGCGAAGGCCAATTGCAGGTCCGGGTCGAAGACAACCACCTGACGCCCGTCACCCTTTCTTTACTGGATTGATCCATGCCGCGTTTTCTTGCACCGCTGTTGTTGCTTTGCCTGACCTTCAACGCCCACGCCGACAGCTACATCACGCGCCTGCTGAACAAACCGGTACCCGGCGGTGTGGCGGTGGTCGACCTGGGCACTTCGGCGCAGGCGCCCAAGGCCAGCTATCAAGGCAAACCGGTGCTGGTGGTCAAGGAACAGAACAACTGGCTGGCGGTTGTCGGCGTGCCGCTGACCGTCAAACCCGGCAACCAGCAGCTCAGTAGTGGTGGCCGTAACCTGAACTTCGTGGTCGGCAACAAGAAGTACCCGGAACAGCACATCACGTTGAAGAACCAGCGTCAGGTCAATCCGAACCCGGACGACCTGAAACGCATCGACTTTGAGCTGGACGAACAGATTCGTGCTTATCGCAGTTTCAGCCCGGTAACGCCGAGCAATCTGCTGCTGGACAAGCCGGTCAATGGTCCGCTGTCGAGCAAGTTCGGTGTGCGCCGGTTCTTCAACGGCGAAGAGCGCAATCCCCACGCGGGCCTGGACTTCGCGGTGCCGGCGGGTACGCCGATCAAGACCCCGGCGGCCGGCAAGGTGATCCTGATCGGCAACTACTTCTTTAACGGCAACACGGTATTCGTCGACCACGGCCAGGGCTTTATCAGCATGTTCTGCCACATGTCGAAAATCGACGTGAAAGTCGGCCAGCAACTGGCGCGCGGAGGCGTGGTCGGCAAAGTCGGCTCCACCGGTCGTGCGACCGGACCGCACATGCACTGGAACGTCAGCCTGAACGATGCCCGCGTGGACCCGGCGATTTTCATCGGCGCATTCCAGCCATAAGTCAGCGTAATCTCGCAGGAGCAAGGCTTGCCCGCGAATGCCGCGATGCGGTGTCACAGATACACCGCGTTATCGTTCATCGCGGGCAAGCCTTGCTCCCACAGGTATTGCGCACGACGAACGGTCCGCGCAATACCTATCAAACAATATTGTTCTTTCCAGAATAAAATCTCGCAAAAACATATTTTTCGAGTATTCCTCTCAAAGTTTTTCGACTGCTTGCCATCTTTCACCCTCGCGGTTAGGGTTGAAGACATGAAAACTTCTCACACCCTCATTCAGCTCCGCCAGCACCGCAGCCTGTGCCTCGTCAGCGCACGACTGCCGGGCTGAATCGCGGTGCCTCGTCCCACGTTTTATCCAACGTTTTTTTGATCCACCGGCAGGCCGCCTTTTTTCGGCCCACACAATAAGGATTTTCCGATGAGCATGCTCAAAGACCCGTCTTCGAAATACCGCGCCTTCCCGACTATCGACATTCCGGATCGCACCTGGCCGTCGAAGACCATCACTGCCGCGCCGATCTGGTGCAGCTCCGACTTGCGCGATGGTAACCAGTCGCTGATCGAGCCAATGGACGCGGTGAAAAAGCTGCGCTTCTGGAAAACCCTGGTCGCCGTCGGCGTGAAAGAAATCGAAGCCTCCTTCCCGGCCGCTTCGCAAACCGACTTCGACTTCGTGCGGACCCTGATCGAAGGCGGCCACATCCCGGACGACACCACCATTCAGGTGCTGACCCAGGGCCGTGAAGACCTGATCGAGCGGACTTTCGAATCCCTTCGTGGCGCGAAAAAAGCCATCGTTCACCTCTACAACGCGACCTGCCCTTCCTTCCGCCGGATTGTCTTCAATCAGGACAAGGACGGGATCAAGGCCATCGCCGTGAACGCCGCCAAGCTGTTCGTCAAATATGCCGCCCAGCAGCCGGACACCGAGTGGACCTTCGAATACTCGCCAGAGACCTTCAGCGCCACTGAGCTGGAGTTCGCCAAGGAAGTCTGCGACGCGGTGATCGAGGTCTGGAACCCGACACCTGCGCACAAGGTCATCCTCAACCTGCCGGCCACCGTCGAATGCGCTACACCGAACATCTACGCTGACCAGATCGAATGGTTCGGCCGTCACATCAACCGTCGTGACAGCGTGATCATCAGCCTGCACACCCACAACGACCGTGGCACTGGCGTTGCGGCCACCGAGCTGGGCCTGATGGCGGGCGCCGACCGTGTCGAAGGCTGCCTGTTCGGCAACGGCGAGCGTACCGGTAACGTCGACCTCGTCACCGTGGCCTTGAACCTCTACACCCAGGGCGTTGACCCTGAGCTGGATTTCTCCGACATCGACGGCGTGCGCAAAGTCGTTGAAGAGTGCAACCAGATTCCGGTGCACCCGCGTCACCCGTACGTCGGCGACCTGGTTCACACCGCGTTCTCCGGCTCGCACCAGGACGCCATCCGCAAGGGCTTCGCCCAGCAGAAACCGGATGCACTGTGGGAAGTGCCGTACTTGCCGATCGACCCGGCCGACATCGGTCGCAGCTACGAGGCGGTGATTCGCGTCAACAGTCAGTCCGGCAAGGGCGGTATCGCTTACCTGCTGGAACAGGAATACGGCATCAACTTGCCGCGCCGCATGCAGATCGAGTTCAGCCAGGTGGTACAACGCGAGACCGATCGCCTGGGCCTCGAGATGACAGCCCAGCAGATCCACGCGCTGCTGCACAGCGAGTACTTGCAGGCCAACACGCCGTACGCGCTGGTCAGCCATCGCCTGCAGGAAGAGAACGGTCATAGCGCCGTCGAAGTTGAAGTCTCCAGCAAAGGCCAGGGCGAAACCAACCTGCACTGGCGCGGCAAGGGCAACGGCGCCCTGGAAGCACTGGTGGCCGGTCTGCCGATCCCGGTGGAGATCATGGACTACAACGAACACGCGATCGGCGCAGGCACCAATGCCAAGGCTGCGGCCTACATTGAACTGCGCGTGAACGGCGAGCGTGCAGTGCATGGCGTCGGCATCGATGAAAACATCACCACCGCCAGCTTCAAGGCCCTGTTCAGCGCGCTGAACCGCTCCCTGAGCCAGCCGGAAGCGAAAGCAGCGTAACCCGTCCGCTGAAACACAAAAGGCCCCGAGGTGAAAACCTCGGGGCCTTTTTTATCTTCAGGTTTTCGTTGCCTGTCAGGCAGCGAAGATCTCAGGTCAGCTCGAAGGTATCGGCATCCAGATTCGCCGGGAACCGTGTGCGATACGCCGCCAACTCCGCAGCGCTCAGCACGACCTGAAATACCCCGTCGGCCTCACCGGCAGCGAGCAGTGTCTCGCCCTGGAAGTCCAGCACCTGGCTATCACCGGTATAAGCAAAGCCTTTACCGTCAGTGCCAATCCGGTTCACCGCCGCGACATAGCAGAGGTTCTCGATGGCCCGCGCCGGCAGCAAACGGTTCCAGTGCTGACGCCGTGCACCTGGCCAGTTCGCGGTGTACAGCAGCAGGTCAGTGTCTTGCGCATCGCGGCTCCACACCGGGAAACGCAGGTCGTAGCAAATCAACGGACGCACCCGCCAACCCTTGAGCTCGAACTGCACCTGATGCTCACCGGCGGTGTAATGTTTGTGCTCGCCGGCCATGCGAAACAGGTGACGCTTGTCGTAATGCAACACCTCACCGTCCGGCTGCGCCCACAACAGTCGATTGCGATAGCTGCCATCGGCCGCCTGGACAATCACGCTGCCGGTAATCACCGCGTCAAGTTTGGCGGCCTGCGCTCGCAACCATTTACTGGTCGGGCCGTTTTCCGCTTCAGCGAGGGTGGGCGACTCCATGGAGAAGCCGGTGGTGAACATCTCCGGCAGCACGATCAGATCGGCGCCCCGCGCCTGCTCCAGCAACTGTTCGAAATGCTCGAGGTTGGCCTTGCGGTCATGCCAGGCCAATGTGGTCTGGATCAACGCAACGTTCAGATTGGGCAAGACGGTCAGATCGCGCATAGTTTCTCCGCTGCCTGACGCAGCGTCTCCTCACGCTTGGCAAAACACAGGCGCACCAGACGCTGTTCCGGCAGCGGGTTCTGGTAGAACACCGAAATCGGGATCGCCGCCACGCCATGCTCGCGCGTCATCCACTTGGCCATCTCGACATCGTTCAGGTCCGGGCGGATCTGCGAATAGTCGACCAACTGGAAATAGGTCCCGGTGGCCTTGGTAAAGCTGAACCGCGAAGGTGCCAGCAAATCACAGAACAGATCACGCTTGGCCTGATAGAAACCCGGCAACTCTTCGACATGCTCCGGGTGCTCGGCCATGAAGTCGGCCAGCGCGTACTGCAACGGGGTCACACCGCAGAAACTGACGTATTGATGCACCTTGCGCAGTTCTTCCGTGAGCGCCGGTGGCGCGATCACGTAGCCGGTCTTCCAGCCAGTGACGTGATAAGTCTTGCCAAAAGAACTGACCACGAAGGCGCGCTGGTACAGCTCTTCGTGGGCCAAAACGCTGGCATGCGCTACACCGTCAAACACCAGGTGTTCATATACTTCGTCGCTGATCAGGTAGATATCGCGGTCGCGGATCAAGGCCGCCAACTGATCCAGCTCGGCACGCGAGATCAGCGCACCACTCGGGTTATGCGGCGAGTTGAGGATGATCATTCGCGTGCGCGGGCTCAGTGCTTCGCCGAGCTTCTGGAAGTCGATGGCGAAGTCCTTTCCGGCCAATGGCACATGTACGCAACGACCGCCGGCCAGCGCCACCGAAGGCTCATAACTGTCGTAGGCCGGATCGAAGACGATCACTTCGTCACCGCTGTGGATAACCGCCGCAATGGCGCAGAAGATCGCCTGGGTCGCGCCGGGGGTGATGGTCACCTCGGTGTCGGCATTGACGCTCACGCCATAGCTGCGGGCGATCTTCGCCGCCACTTGCTGGCGCAGCGCCGGCAGGCCGGTCATCGGTGAGTACTGGTTATGGCCATTGGCGATGTGCCGGCCGACCGCATCGCACAAGGCTTGCGGAGCATCGAAATCGGGGAACCCCTGGGACAGGTTGATCGCGCCGGTCTGTGCCGCGAGCTGAGACATTTGGGTGAAAATAGTGATGCCGATATTCGGCAGCTTGCTGGTGATCATCGGTGATTCCCTACTGAACACCCGACGCTAACGGCGGCGCGGGAGAGCCCGAGGATAGCTCAAACGCCAGACACGAAAAAGAGCGCCATGGGCGCCCTTCTTCTAATACAGCCGCCACCTAACCTGTGGCGAGGGAGCTTGCTCCCGCTGGGCCGCGAAGCGACCCCAAAACCTGGAACCGAGGGTATTCAGATAGAACGCATCCGCTGATTTTGCGACTGCTTTGCAGCCGAGCGGGAGCAAGCTCCCTCGCCACAAAAGCCCATCCCGACGGGACGAGCCGGCGCACCAATCAGCGCTTGTCGCGGCGCTTCTTGTCGGCTTTCTTGTGGTGCGTCATCAAGCGGCGCTTCTTGTTGACCTGGCGGTCTGTAAGCGTGTTCTTGTTGCCTTCGTACGGGTTCTCGCCACCTTTGAACTCGATGCGGAATGCTCTGTAGTGGTCTAATTTCCCCGGACACCTCGATAGGTGGAGAATGCATCTATCGAGGAGTTTTTCATGACTGGCAAACGCAGAACATTCGACGACAGCTTCAAGCTGCAAGTCGTAAAGATGATCAAGGACCAGGGACTGGCCGTTCCGCAGGTCTGCCGCGACCTGAATATTGGTGAGACTGCCGTCCGGCGCTGGGTACAGCAGTACGAGGCTGAACAGTTGGGAGAGACCGGAATCGGCAAACCCTTGACTGCTGAGCAACAACGTATCCGACAGTTAGAGCAGGAAAACCGCCAGCTCAAGATGGATAACGATGTATTAAAAAAAGCTACGGCGCGCTCAACCGGTCAACGCAACGTACACTTTCCGCTCGTTGATTGGGGCATGGTAAGAAATGGCACGCAGTGGTACACATGGGTTTTCTGCTGAACAAAAATCAGAGCTTTGGCGGTTGTGGCGCAGGGGCGAAACCCTCAGCAAAATAGCGCTGGCCATTCAAAAACCAGCAGGCACTGTCCATACATTACTGGCTCGCAATGGGGGAATTTCCCCGCGAATCAGGCACCGCTCTCGGCTTGCTTTAACGCTGGGCGAGCGCGAAGAAATCTCCAGGGGAATGGCGATCGGTCATTCCATTCGCCACATCGCAGCCCAATTAAACCGCTCGCCCTCAACGGTCAGTCGTGAAGTATCGAGAAACCAAGGACGAGGTCTTTACCGCGCAACGGACGCAGATGCGCAAGCCTGGACACGCGGACTTCGCCCCAAACCGTATCGATTGAATCAGTCCCCTGAACTGTGCGAAGTGGTATCGAGTAAGCTGAAGCTCTACTGGTCACCCGAGCAGATCTCGGGTTGGCTCAAACGCGAATATCCCGACGCTCCCGCCATGCAGATTTCCCATGAAACGCTCTATCGAAGCCTGTTTATTCAAGCACGAGGTGTCTTGAAGAAGGAATTGGTTGCCGTACTTCGCTCCAGACGCATGATGCGCCGCGCAAAAACTGCTACGAGCAAGGGGCAACCCAGAGGTCATATCATTGATGCCGTTTCGATATCCGAACGCCCTGCTGAGGTGGCTGACAGGGCCATACCAGGGCACTGGGAAGGAGACCTGATAACCGGCTCTAAAAACAGCCACATTGCCACGCTGGTAGAGCGCACCACTCGATTTTTGGTTCTTGTCCGGGTAGAGGGGAAAGATACCAAGAGTGTTGTGGATGGCCTGATACGCGAGGTCCAACAACTTCCAGAACAGCTCTGGCGCTCCTTAACTTGGGATCGAGGCACAGAGCTTGCCCAGCACAAACGATTTACGCTGGACACAAACATCAACGTGTTTTTTTGCGATCCGCGCAGTCCTTGGCAGCGTGGTACGAATGAAAACACCAACGGTTTATTGCGCCAGTACTTTCGCAACGGCACCGATTTGAGTGGGTATTCTCAATCCGATCTCAATGCCGTTGCATTACAGATGAATCAACGACCACGCAAAACCTTGGATTTCGAAACACCGGCTGATAGGTTGCAACGTCTTGTTGCGCCGACCGGTTGAGCGCACCACCGCCTTCTTTGCCCGCGAGCTGAAGTAACGTATCGCTTGGTTCGGCAGCTGCAACAGAAGGCTTATTCGGTGGCGCATGTCTGTCGGCTGCTGGGTATCAGTCGATCCGGCTTCTACGAAGCCAACAAGCGTGCTGAAGCGCCAGCATCAGTTTGTCCCATGGCTCTGCAACTCAAGGCATCGTTTGCCGCGAGTGGCGGCTGTTATGGCAGTCGCCCGTTGCGTAAAGCGTTACGCGCCAAGGGCATGGAAATAGGCGTTTATAAAATTCGTCGTTTGATGCGTGCCCACGGTCTGCGTTCGGCCTGGAAGCGCAAGTTTGTGCACACGACCGATAGCAACCATGATCTGCCGATTGCTGAAAATGTGTTGAATCGCCAATTCGAACCCGAAGCGGTGAACAAGGCCTGGGTAGCGGACATTACCTATATCCGGACCCGTAGCGGCTGGCTGTATCTGGCCGTGGTACTGGACTTGTTCTCACGCAAGATCGTGGGTTGGTCCATGGCCCCGAACATGCCGGCTGAGCTGGTGTGTAGTGCAATGCAACTGGCAGTTGCTCAGCGTCAACCGCCACCTGGTCTGATCGCTCATTCGGATCGCGGTAGCCAGTACGCCAGCGCGAGCTACAGGGCGCTGCTGACAAGAAATAACATGCAGCAAAGCATGAGCCGTAAAGGTAACTGCTGGGACAACTCAGTGATGGAGCGCTTCTTCCTGAGTTTGAAAATGGAGCGGGTATGGCGGCGCGATTACGCCAATCACGCCGAAGCGATACGTGACATCACTGAATACATCGTTGGGTTTTACAACAACGAGCGGCTGCACTCGAAACTGGGATATCTGCCACCGACCGTTTACGAACGGCAATGGCGTCTAAACCACCTATCGAGGTGTCCGGAATTAGTTGACCACTACACTCAAACACCAGACACGAAAAAGGGCGCCATGGGCGCCCTTCTTCTAATACAGCCGCCATCTAACCTGTGGCGAGGGAGCTTGCTCCCGCTGGGCCGCGAAGCGACCCCAAAACCTGGAACCGAGGGTATTCAGATAGAACGCATCCGCTGATTTTGCGACTGCTTTGCAGTCGAGCGGGAGCAAGCTCCCTCGCCACAAAAGCCCATCCCGACGGGACGAGCCAGCTTTCGAATCAGCGCTGTCGCGGCGCTTCTTGTCGGCTTTCTTGTGGTGCGTCATCAAGCGGCGCTTCTTGTTGACCTGGCGGTCTGTAAGCGTGTTCTTGTTGCCTTCGTACGGGTTCTCGCCGCCTTTGAACTCGATGCGGAATGCTCAAACACCAGACACGAAAAAGGGCGCCATGGGCGCCCTTCTTCTAATACAGCCGCCACCTAACCTGTGGCGAGGGAGCTTGCTCCCGCTGGGCCGCGAAGCGACCCCAAAACCTGAAACCGAGGGTATTCAGATAGAACGCATCCGCTGATTTTGCGACTGCTTTGCAGTCGAGCGGGAGCAAGCTCCCTCGCCACAAAAGCCCATCCCGACGGGACGAGCCAGCTTTCGAATCAGCGCTTGTCGCGGCGCTTCTTGTCGGTTTTCTTGTGGTGCGTCATCAGGCGGCGCTTCTTGTTGACCTGGCGGTCTGTAAGCGTGTTCTTGTTGCCTTCGTACGGGTTCTCGCCACCTTTGAACTCGATGCAGAATGCTCAAACGCCAGACACGAAAAAGGGCGCCATGGGCGCCCTTCTTCTAATACAGCGACCACATCACCTGTGGCGAGGGAGCTTGCTCCCGCTGGGCCGCGAAGCGACCCCAAAACCTGGAACCGAGGTTATTCAGATAGAACGCATCCGCTGATTTTGCGACTGTTTTGCAGCCGAGCGGGAGCAAGCTCCCTCGCCACAAAAGCCCATCCCGACGGGACGAGCCGGCGCACCAATCAGCGCTTGTCGCGGCGCTTCTTGTCGGCTTTCTTGTGGTGCGTCATCAGGCGGCGCTTCTTGTTGACCTGGCGGTCTGTAAGCGTGTTCTTGTTGCCTTCGTACGGGTTCTCTCCGCCTTTGAACTCGATGCGGAATGCTCAAACACCAGACACGAAAAGGGCGCCATGGGCGCCCTTCTTCTAATACAGCGACCACATCACCTGTGGCGAGGGAGCTTGCTCCCGCTGGGCCGCGAAGCGACCCCAAAACCTGGAACCGAGGGTATTCAGATAGAACGCATCCGCTGATTTTGCGACTGCTTTGCAGTCGAGCGGGAGCAAGCTCCCTCGCCACAAAAGCCCATCCCGACGGGACGAGCCAGCTTTCGAATCAGCGCTTGTCGCGGCGCTTCTTGTCGGCTTTCTTGTGGTGCGTCATCAAGCGGCGCTTCTTGTTGACCTGGCGGTCTGTAAGCGTGTTCTTGTTGCCTTCGTACGGGTTCTCGCCGCCTTTGAACTCGATGCGGAATGCTCAAACACCAGACACGAAAAAGGGCGCCATGGGCGCCCTTCTTCTAATACAGCCGCCATCTAACCTGTGGCGAGGGAGCTTGCTCCCGCTGGGCCGCGAAGCGACCCCAAAACCTGGAACCGAGGGTATTCAGATAGAACGCATCCGCTGATTTTGCGACTGCTTTGCAGTCGAGCGGGAGCAAGCTCCCTCGCCACAAAAGCCCATCCCGACGGGACGAGCCAGCTTTCGAATCAGCGCTGTCGCGGCGCTTCTTGTCGGCTTTCTTGTGGTGCGTCATCAAGCGGCGCTTCTTGTTGACCTGGCGGTCTGTAAGCGTGTTCTTGTTGCCTTCGTACGGGTTCTCGCCACCTTTGAACTCGATGCGGAATGCTCAAACGCCAGGCACGAAAAAGGGCGCCATGGGCGCCCTTCTTCTAATACTAAGACTGCTCACCTGTGGCGAGCGGGCTTGCCCGCGCTCGGCTGCGAAGCAGTCGCAAAATAAGCCGCCGGGTTCTACCTGAACCACCTCGGCTGTAGATTTCAGGGCCGCTTCGCGACCCAACGCGGGCAAGCCCGCTCGCCACAAAAGCCCATCCCGACGGGACGAGCCAGCTTTCGAGTCAGCGCTTGTCGCGGCGCTTCTTGTCGGCTTTCTTGTGGTGCGTCATCAAGCGGCGCTTCTTGTTGACCTGGCGGTCTGTAAGCGTGTTCTTGTTGCCTTCGTACGGGTTCTCGCCACCTTTGAACTCGATGCGGATCGGCGTACCGACCAGCTTCAAGACACGACGGTAGGTGTTTTCCAGGTAACGGACGTAAGACTTTGGAACCTTCTCGACCTGGTTACCGTGGATCACGATGATCGGCGGGTTCGCACCACCCAAGTGGGCATAACGCAGCTTGATCCGACGGTTGTTGACCATCGGCGGCGCGTGCTCACCAACCGCATCTTCGAGAATCTGGGTCAGGCGGTTGGTCGGCCAGCGGGTAACCGCGGACTTGAACGAGTTCTGCACCGACGCGTAGAGGTTGCCCACGCCAGTACCGTGCAGGGCCGAGATGAAGTGGATGTCGGCGAAGTCGACGAAGAACAGCCGACGTTGCAGCTCGACCTTCACGAAGTCGCGCTCGCTCGGCGTCATGCCGTCCCACTTGTTGATCGCGATCACCAACGCACGACCCGCTTCCAGGGCAAAGCCCAGCAAGTTGAGGTCGTGGTCTACCACGCCTTCGCGGGCGTCCATCACGAAGATCACCACGTTGGCGTCTTTGATCGCTTGCAGGGTTTTGACCACGGAGAATTTTTCGACTTCTTCGTGGATCTTGCCGCGCTTGCGCACACCCGCGGTGTCGATCAGCGTGTACTTCTCGTCGTTACGCTCGAACGGGATGTAGATGCTGTCGCGGGTGGTGCCTGGCTGGTCATACACGATCACCCGGTCTTCACCGAGCATGCGGTTGACCAGGGTCGACTTGCCGACGTTCGGGCGGCCAATGATAGCGATCTTGATACCGTCTTTTTCGCTCGGGCCCGGAATGCGCTTGGCTTCCTCGCCTTCGGCAACGATCTCTTCTTCGCCGTCTTCCGGCTCTTCGCTGTCTTTAGGGAAATCGCTCAGGGCGATTTCCAGCATCTGGGTGATGCCACGACCATGGGCACCGGCGATCGGGATCGCGTGGCCCATGCCCAGCGGGGCGAACTCGGCGCGGGCCATTTCAGGGTCGATGTTGTCGACCTTGTTGGCAACCACGTAAGAACGCTTGTTACGCTTGCGCAGGTGCTCGGCGATCATCTGGTCGGCCGCGGTAAAACCGGCCTTGGCATCTACCAGGAACAGAACGACATCCGCTTCTTCAATGGCCAGCAGCGACTGCTCGGCCATTTTTTCGTCCATACCGTGTTCGTCACCGGAGATACCACCGGTGTCGACCAAAATGTAGGAACGCCCTTGCCACTTGGCCTCACCGTATTGGCGATCACGGGTCAGACCGGACAAGTCGCCGACGATGGCGTCACGAGTCCTGGTCAGGCGGTTGAACAAGGTGGACTTGCCGACGTTCGGTCGGCCCACCAGGGCGATTACGGGAACCATGCGGCTCTCCACTTCGTTATTTCAGAAAATACAAAAGCCGCTGCGAGGCAGCGGCTGGTGCTCGGGGCAGCACTTGATGTGCTGCGAGCCTTGCAGAACAAGGCCGCTTGGGGAACTAACCCCAAGCATAGTCAAACCATTACTTGATGGTCAGGGCTTCCAGTTTGCCGCTGTTGCCATACACGTAAATCATGTCACCCACCACCAGCGGACGGGCACGCAGGCCGTCGCTGTCGATGCGTTCACGGCCGACGAAACGACCGTCCACCTGACTCAACAGGTGCAGGTAACCTTCCAGGTCACCGACTGCAACGTAGCTGGAGAACACTTCCGGTGCCGACAGTTGACGGCGGACCAGCGAGTCGTTGCTCCACAAAGAGGTGGTCGAACGCTCGTCGACGCCTTCAACAGTGCCCGAAGACAGGCTGATGTAGACGCTGCCGAAACCTTGGGCGACACCGGCATAGCTGGAAGCATCACGCTGCCAGAGCTGACGACCGCTTTGCAGGTCCAGGGCCGCTACGCGCCCCTGATAGCTGGCGACATAGATCTTGTCGCCGGACAGCAGCAAGCCACCGTCGATATCGACTACGCGCTCCAGCTCCGAGCGACCCTGTGGAATCGCAATGCGCTGCTCCCAGACCGGCACGCCGTTGGAGATATCCAGCGCCACGACTTTACCGGTCGACAGGCCGGCAATCGCCAGGCGGTTGGTCACGATCGGCGCACTGGTGCCGCGCAGAGTCAGGACCGCAGGCGTGCTGTCATACAACCAGCGCTGGTTACCGGTGGAAGCATCCAGGCCGATCAGACGATCGTCCTGGGTTTGCACCACCACCACGTCACCGTTGTTGGCAGGCGGCGCGAGCACTTCACTGGTCACGCGAGCGCGCCATTTCTCTTCGCCGGAGCTTGCATCCAGGGCAACCACTTCGCCCTTGAGCGTGCCGATCATGACCAGACCGTAACCCACGCCAACGGCGCCGGACACAGGCAACTCAAGATCTTTCTTCCATTTGACGTCGCCGCTCATGCGGTCCAGCGCCATCACCACGCCTTTGACGTCGGCAGCATAGATGGTGTTGCCATCGATGGCCGGCACCAGCATGTTGTAGGTCTCGCCCTGGCCGTTACCGACCGAACGGCTCCACTGCTTTTGCAGGACCACTTCTTCCTTGAATTTGACCAGCTCGGCCGGCGGCAATTCTTTTTTGCTGTTGCTGCTGCAACCCGCGGCCAGAATGGCCAGAGCCAGCAATGCTGCATGTTTCCAACGGATCACGTCACGCATCCCCTTTGGCCAGGTCGTCCAGCTTGATTTGTAAGCCACCGACCGCCGCTTCATCCGACAGCGCAGCCTTGGCTTTTTGGTAAGCAGCATGGGCTTCATCGGTACGCCCCAACTGGACCAGCAGGTCACCCTTGAGTTCTTCGCGAGTGGCCAGGAATGCCTGATCGGCATCACCTTCGAGCAATTTCAGTGCTTCGTCAGCCTTGTTCTGTGCGGCCAGAACCTGAGCCAGACGCTGACGCGCCACTTCGCCCAGCGCCGGGTTGGCAGGTTTGTCAGCCACAGCCTTGAGCTGGCTTACAGCGTCATCCAGCTTGCCGCTGTCGACCGCGACTTTCGCCACGAACAGGCTGCCGTATTGGGCGTAAGCCGTGCCGCCGAACTCGCTGTTGAGCTTGTTGGCGAGGTCCGCTACACGGGCCGCGTCAGGCTTGCCGTCCGGGGTCAGCGTGGTTTCCAGCAGTTGCTGGTAAAGCATCGAGGCGCCTTGCGACTGATTGCTCTGATACTTGTGGAACGCCTGCCAGCCGAACACGATGACCAGCGCCAACAGGCCGCCGGTTACGAGAGGTTTGCCGTTACGCTGCCACCAGTCTTTGAATTCCGCCAGATGTTCGTCTTCGGTACTCGACACCCCAATACTCCTTAATCGCTAAATCGGCTGTTTGACAGCTTCAACCCTGCACGACGCAGGTGGCCAGGTGAGCGGCAAGCGCATCCCAGGCAATGCTTTGTTGTTCGCCCTGGCCACGCAGGGGTTTGAAACCTACCACTTGCTGGGCCATTTCGTCGTCACCGAGGATCAATGCGTACAGCGCACCGCTCTTGTCGGCCTTCTTGAACTGACTTTTGAAGCTGCCTGCACCGGCATTGATCTGCAGACGCAGGTTTGGCAACTGATCACGAACCCGCTCGCTCAGTGTCAGAGCGGCCAGTTCGGCAGCCTCACCGAAGGCGCACAGGTAGACATCAACCTGCCGGGAGATTTCTTCCGGGATCTGCTCCAGGGTTTCGAGCAGCAACACCAGGCGCTCGATGCCCATGGCGAAACCAACGCCCGGCGTCGGCTTGCCGCCCATCTGCTCGACCAGGCCGTCGTAACGGCCACCTGCGCAGACAGTGCCCTGGGCACCGAGTTTGTCGGTGACCCATTCGAATACGGTTTTGCTGTAGTAATCCAGCCCGCGCACCAGCTTCGGGTTGATCACGTAAGGAATGCCGGCAGCGTCCAGACGAGCCTTGAGGCCCTCGAAGTGCACGCGGGATTCTTCATCGAGGTAATCGGCCATCTTCGGTGCATCGACCAGCGCCGCCTGGGTATCGGCGTTCTTGGTATCGAGCACTCGCAGCGGGTTGGTTTTCAGGCGGCGCTGGCTGTCTTCGTCCAGTTGGTCCAGGCGTGCCGTCAGGTATTCGACCAGTGCATCGCGATAACGAGCGCGAGATGCGCTGGTGCCCAGGCTGTTGAGCTCGAGCTTGACCGCGTCACGGATGCCCAGCTCGCCCCACAGGCGCCAGGTCAGCACGATCAGTTCGGCGTCGATGTCCGGGCCATCAAGGTTGAAAACCTCGCAACCGATCTGGTGGAACTGACGATAACGGCCTTTTTGCGGACGCTCGTGGCGGAACATCGGGCCGATGTACCAGAGTTTCTGCACCTGGCCACCGCCGGTGATGCCGTGCTCGAGCACTGCACGCACGCAGGCCGCTGTGCCTTCAGGGCGCAGGGTCAGCGAATCGCCGTTACGGTCTTCGAAGGTGTACATCTCTTTTTCGACGATGTCGGTCACTTCACCGATGGAGCGTTTGAACAGCTCGGTGAACTCGACGATCGGCATACGAATCTGCTTATAACCGTAGTTATCCAGCAGACGCGAAACGGTGCCCTCGAAATGACGCCACAGCGGGGTCTGTTCGGGCAGGATGTCGTTCATGCCACGTATGGCTTGCAGAGACTTGCTCACTTTAAATCCTTAAATTCGTTCGATCAGCCGCGAGCGATTACTGCTGCGTCGGCTTCGACCTTTTCGGCCGCTTTCTGGCGGATCAGCCTTTCCAGCTCATCCACCAGATTGTCATTCGTCAATTTCTGCGACGGCTTGCCGTCGATGTAAATCAGGTTCGGCGTACCGCCAGTCAAACCGATATGGGCCTCTTTGGCTTCACCGGGACCGTTGACCACGCAACCGATGACCGCGACATCCAGCGGCACCAGCAGATCTTCGAGGCGCCCTTCCAGTTCGTTCATGGTTTTCACCACATCGAAGTTCTGCCGCGAGCAGCTCGGGCAGGCGATGAAGTTGATGCCACGGGAACGCAGATGCAGGGATTTGAGAATGTCGTAGCCGACTTTCACTTCCTCGACCGGGTCAGCCGCCAACGAGATGCGAATAGTATCGCCAATCCCTTCGGCGAGCAGCATACCGAGGCCCACGGCGGATTTCACTGTGCCTGAACGCAAACCGCCGGCCTCAGTGATGCCCAGGTGCAGTGGCTGGACGATTTCCTTGGCCAGCAGACGATAGGCTTCGACGGCCATGAACACGTCGGAGGCCTTCACGCTGACCTTGAAGTCCTGGAAGTTCAGGCGTTCAAGGTGCTCGACGTGGCGCAGGGCCGACTCGACCAGCGCGGCCGGTGTCGGCTCGCCGTATTTCTTTTGCAGGTCTTTTTCCAGCGAACCGGCGTTGACGCCGATACGGATCGGAATCCCCCGGTCACGGGCGGCATCGACCACCGCGCGCACACGGTCCTCACGACCGATGTTGCCCGGGTTGATCCGCAGGCAATCGACGCCCAGTTCGGCTACGCGCAAAGCGATCTTGTAGTCGAAGTGAATGTCGGCAACCAATGGCACCTTGACCAGTTGCTTGATGCGACCGAAGGCTTCGGCCGCGTCCATGTCCGGAACGGAAACCCGCACGATGTCGACACCGGCCGCTTCCAGACGATTGATCTGGGCCACGGTGGCGGCAACGTCATTGGTGTCGCTGTTGGTCATGCTCTGTACAGCGATAGGCGCATCACCGCCCACCGGTACCGAACCAACCCAGATCTTGCGGGATTCGCGACGTTTGATTGGAGATTCGCCGTGCATGACTTATTGACCCAACTTCAGGCGAGCAGTCTCGCCACTGGTGAACGGAGCTACATCGACCACTTGCCCGTTGTAGCTGACCTGCGCGCCACGGGCGTAGCCCAGGCGTACTGTAAACGGTGGTTTACCGCTGACGTCGGCGGTTTCGCCCTTATGCTTGAGAGCGCTCAACAGCACTTTGCCGTTGCCATCGGTGACTTGTGTCCAGCAGTTGGCAGAGAACTGAATCTGCACCTTACCCGCACCGGC